>DHKA01000041.1:28324-36796 GCA_002404605.1 Clostridiales bacterium UBA4706
GTGCGCTGCGGCGAGCCGCAGCCTTTTCAAACGAGAGCCCAACGTAGTGGGTCTCGTTTGAGAGCGTGGCAAATTTTTTGACACGCTCAAAAATCCTGTGCTCCGGCACAGGATTTTTTGTAACGAAACGGGCAAACCGCGCACTTATATACGACAAAACGGAAAGGAGGGCGGTACGGATGCAGAGCATGGAAGAAATATACCGGCAGCATGCGCAGACGGTGTACCGCTATCTCCTTGCCCAGACGCGCAGCGCCGATCTTGCGGAGGAGCTGACGCAGGAGACGTTCTATCAGGCCGTGCGCACCGCCGGGCAGTACCGCGGCGAAGGAAAGCTCACTACGTGGCTTTGCGGTATTGCGAAGAACGTTCTGCGCACCTATCAGCGCCGCCACCCACAGGAAGAAGAACTGGACGAAACGGCGGCCGCTCCGGGATCGCCGGACGAGGCATTTCTCGCGCGTGAATCCCAATTGGAGCTGCTGCGTAAAATGCAGACGCTCGGGAACGATGCGCGCGAGGTGATGTACCTTCGTATCTTCGGCGCGCTTTCGTTCCGGGATATCGGCGAAATTCTCTCCCGCACGGAGAACTGGGCGCGTGTCACGTACTACCGCGGCAGGGAAGCACTGCGAAAGGAGCTGGAAAAAGACGATGAAAAATGATCTCAGCTGCGAGGTCGTCCGCGACCTTCTGCCCTCGTACCTTGACGGTGTAGCGAGCGGCGAGACAAAGGCCGCCGTGGAGCGGCATATAGAGGAATGTCCGGCCTGCCGCGAAACGCTGCGCCGGATGAAGGAGCCGGAGGAGACCGCGCTGACAGAAGAAAAGGAGATCGATTATCTCAAAAAGGTGCGCCGCCGGAGCTCCCGCAAGGTGACCACCATCGTGTCGGTGGTGCTGCTGCTCGCATTGGCCGTAACGCTGCGAATCATGTATAAGGGTGTTCCTGCTGATCCAGGTTCGCTCGCAGCGGTCGTCACGGTAAGGGATAAAACGGTGCGGCTGACCGGCACATTTTTCGACGGCGGCATGGATCTGGCCCGGGCGAGCACAAAACAGGATGAGAGCGGCGCAGTGGAGATAAAGATCTATGTTACGCCTCTCAAGCAGGTCCATAATGGCGGAGACTTCACGTGGGAGGATCCTGTCGCGAGAGACGTTACGAGCGTTACTGTCAACGGCCTTGTGCTCTGGGAAAACGGCGTGTCGATCGACTGGCTCACGGCGAAGCTCTACGAGGCGAAGAACCCCTATGTCGGCGACATGAGCGCAAATGCCAACATCGCCTCGCTCCTCCGCGTCGGAAACCGCGTCGGCAGCTTTACGAATGAATTGCAGACGGACGCAGAGCCCTATGGATGGACGCTTATTCTGGACGATCCCATCGCGCTGGAGAATGAGAAGAGCGTAAAAGACGAAATGCGCCGCTGCTCCTGTGTGCTGCTCGCGGAGATCGAAAATCTCGGTACCGTTTCATGGAAGTATGAGACTGAAGCAGGGGAGAAGACCTTCACTGTCACGGCCGCAGATGCCTCAAAGCTGGCGGGACAGGATATCAAAACCTGCGCCGCCTCCGCCTCGGAATTACAGAAGATTATGAACGAGCTCGATTTTTAAGTTTAAAATAGTGCAAAAGCGCCCGTGCCGCGGCACGGGCGCTTTTGCAAAATCGAATCAGTCTTTTTCAAATACAACAACGCCACATTCGTACGGGTGGTCGTAGTATACGGCGTTTTTTCCACTCTGCCTGTGAAGCAGCATTTTGAGTATAATGGCGAAATCCCCGCCGCCGCCGAATATCATGGATATTGCCAGTATGAAGACCCAGAAAATCCCCGTCAGCGCTGCGGCAGCCGTCAGACCGATGCCAAGCACAAGCGTGGGCATAGCTGCGCCGAGAATATACTGCCCGCGCTTCATCGGCTGCGCGCAGGTGTAGTAAGGCGTAAGCGCTTTCCAGATCACACCGAAGAGGATGGCTTTCCAGCGGCCTTCGGCAAACATCGCCCAGGTAAAACCGTGGATGCCTTCATGGACGGCGGTAAGCAGAAGCATTACAAGAAGGAAAACGAGAAAATCCCAAGACGAGATCGATTCGGCCATCGAGCGGAGTGGAACGCGGGAAAGAACAACGGCCCCGAAGAGCACGGCAAACGGCAGCATGACGACAAGCGCTAAAAGGTTCGCCTTTACTACGCCGATGGTGAGATCGGTCTTTTGATATCCCTGCCGTTCCATCTCCTCACAGACGAGCGCGAACTGTTCCTTACGTTTCTGCTCGGCGGGGGTGAGCTGTCTTTCATTTTTCGTCATTGCACCTTGCTCCGATCCACAGATTTTCATCATTGTACCACGGCGGATAGGCGCTTGCAAGAATGCAAAAACTCCGGCATGACCCTGCGGATCATGCCGGAGTATGTTATGCGCTTAAATCAGGTGGAAGGCGATGATCAGACCGGAGAACACGATGGAGACCGTGGAGCAGAGCTTGATCAGAATGTTCAGAGACGGGCCGGAAGTATCCTTGAACGGGTCGCCGACGGTGTCGCCGACAACGGCAGCCTTGTGCTGCTCGCTGCCCTTACCGCCGTGGTGGCCGCCCTCAATGTACTTCTTCGCATTGTCCCAGGCGCCGCCGGCGTTGGACATGAACACGGCCATTGCGAAGCCGGTGACGGACACACCGCCGAGCAGACCGACAACGCCGGTGGGCCCGAGGATGAGACCGGTGACCAAAGGAACGACGATGGCGAGCAGAGCCGGGGCGACCATCTCGTGAAGAGCACCCTGCGTGCAGAGCGAGACACACTGCGCGTAGTCGGGATCCGCCTTGTATTCCATGATGCCGGGGATCTCCTTAAACTGACGGCGGACTTCCACAACGATGGACTGCGCCGCGCGCTGCACAGCGCTCATGGTGAATGCGGAGAACACGAACGTGAGCATCGCGCCGATGAAGAGACCGACCAGAACGGTGGGACTCGTAAGCGTGAAGTTGAGGATCTCGGTCGTGCCTTCCTGTACGATGTTGACATAGGAAACGAGCAGTGCGAGAGCGGTCAGAGAAGCGGAGCCGATCGCGAAGCCCTTGCCGGTAGCGGCTGTGGTGTTGCCCAGAGAGTCGAGAGCGTCGGTGCGCTCGCGGACTTCCTTCGGGAGACCGGCCATCTCCGCGATGCCGCCGGCGTTGTCGGCCACGGGGCCGTAAGCGTCGGTCGCAAGGGTGATGCCGAGCGTGGAGAGCATGCCGACGCCGGCAATGCCGATGCCGTAGAGACCCTTGTTAAACTCGGCGGTGAAGTGACCGGCCGCGTCAACGATCGTCTTGGAGCCGCCTGCAGCGAAGTAGCTGATAAGAACGGCAGCGGCAACGATCAGAATGGAGGTCAGGGTGGACTTGAGACCGAGGGAGATGCCGCCGATGATGATCGTGGCAGAACCGGTCTCGGAAGCCGCGGCGAGTTCCTGGGTGGGCTTGTAGGTGTCGGAGGTGTAATACTCGGTGAAGTAGCCGATGGCGCAGCCGCCGATCAGACCGCAGAGGATGGCGACGTAAACGCCCCAACCCGCGTTGCCGAGAATCAGGTGGCAGAGGGGAGCGGCGAGCACGGCGGCGAGAATGGCCGCAGTGTAGGTGCCGGTGCGGAGGCTCTTGAGCAGTGCCTGCTGGGAGGCGTTTTCCTTCGTCTTGACGAGGAAGGAACCGATGATGGAGCAGATGATGCCGACAACGGCAAGAGCCATGGGCAGCAGCATACCGGCGAAGCCATAGCCGCCGACGGCGCTCAGCGCAAAAGTGGCGAGAATGGAACCGACGTAGGACTCGTACAGGTCAGCGCCCATACCGGCAACGTCGCCGACGTTGTCGCCGACGTTATCGGCGATGGTGGCAGGGTTGCGCGGGTCGTCCTCGGGGATGCCGGCCTCGACCTTGCCCACAAGGTCGGCGCCGACGTCCGCAGCCTTAGTGTAGATACCGCCGCCGACGCGGGCGAAGAGCGCCATAAAGGAAGCGCCCATGCCGTTCATGACCATGATGTTGCCGAGAAGGATGGGATCATCGATGCCGAAGGCGTAGCGGAGCAGGAAGAACCAGATGGTGATATCCAGCATGCCGAGACCGACGACGGTGAAGCCCATAACGGAACCGGAGGAGAACGCCACGCGGAGACCCTTGTTCAGGCTCTCGGAGGCGGCCTGCGCGGTACGCGCATTGGAGTTCGTGGCGATCTTCATGCCGACGAGACCGGCGAGCATCGACCAGATGCCGCCCGTGACGAACGCGAACGGGGTAAACTTGGAGAGCATTTTGCCGCCGGAGGCAAAAGCGATCACCAGCAGTACCACGAACACGACGGCGAAGACCTTGAGAACGGTGGTGTACTGACGCTTCAGATAAGCGTTGGCACCCTCACGAATGGAAGCGGCGAGCTTCTGCATTCTTTCGGTGCCTTCGGAATAGCCCATGACTTTCTTTGCCTGAAGAACAGCAAAGAGACCGGCAACGACAGCACCGACGAAGCCGATCCAAAACAGTTTGTCCAATTACTTCACTCCTCAAAATATTTTTTGCTTGGGTATCAGGGCAGAGGTAAATTTTACAGGAAGAACTGTTTTTTTTCAATACTGTTTTTTATGAAAAAACAAGTCTTAACAAAAAATTAGCCCGCAAACCAATTGCGGGCTAATCGGAAACGTTTTACTTGTTTAAAATGTATACTGAAATATTCAACACACCGGCGAAAATAAGCCACAGAAGGTACGGAATGTTCATTTTCCCGGCCACAGAACGGATTATTCCAAACCGGATCGCCATCGCCGCAGCGAGCGCGAGCAGCAGAAGCAGCCAGAAAAAGGCCGTGAGCCGAAGTCCCCAGGCAAAGAAAAAGATGGACCACCAGAAGTTGACGAAGAGCTGCGCCCAGTACGTGAATAGTGCGTCGCGCGATTCCTTCGTCCCTTCTCCGGCGATCATCGCCGCGCTGATCGCCATCAAAATATAAAGGAGCGTCCATGCTGCCGGGAACACCCAGCCCGGCGGGGCGAAGGCCGGCTTTTTCAGATGCGCGAAAGTCTCCATACCGCCGCGGGAGAGAAGCGCCGAAAGTCCGCCCACGCCGAGCGTTCCTGCAATATATCCGGCATAGCGCAAAATTGCCCGTTTCTTTTCCCGGTTCTGATCCATAAAAGCGCACCTCCGTTTTTACTCCGGGACAAGTATATGCGTGCCGCGGCGGTCTTATGCCGAAAACGCTTTTTCCAGATGCTTCTCTTCAAAGCGCGTCAGCGCGCGAAAATCGACGAATGGGCGGTATCCCGCCTCAAGCGCGTCGTGCAGCTCCTTCGCCCGGCGGAGCGCGGCGCAGGCTTCCGATGTAAGCGAGCGGCGCAGCGCGGCGGCGCGGCGGACCTCCTTTCGCTGCGCGTCGGAAAGTTCTGCCGCGGCATCCAGCCGGAAGTGCCGCGCGGCCTTGCCACCGAAGCGAAAGTCGCCGGACACTGCGATGAGCGACAGCCCATCCTCCGGCAGCATCAGCGCCGCGAGCTTTTCCGGATCGACCGGATCGGGACAGACGATGCGTGCCGCACCGACCGTGCGCGCCCGTTCAACCACCGCCTGCAAAAAATCGTCCGCGAGACCGAGCTCGTTATCGAGCGTATATACCCGCCCGAACGACGCGGCAGTCTCCGAGAGCATCACCGCGCCGCGGCAGGTATAGGCCGAGAGGAAGCGCCGCTTTTCGTATTCTGTGTCCGAGCGGTGAACGGCCTTTTCCGCGAACGCTTCGGCGCGTTTTTGCACACGCTCTTTCGTCTCTGCCGTTACGATTCCCGGAATGCCGCCGGGGGAGACGAGCATCGCCGCGTGCAGCAAATCGTAGGCGTGCGCATATTCTTTTCGGTACGAGGGGAAAAAGCCCGCGAGGGCCGCCGCCGTTTCCGGCGGAATGGGACGGTAAAACGCGCTGAGATCGAGGTATTTCCCGGAGACGCCCGGGACGGCGGGTTCCTGTACGTGCGGCGACGTCGCGTCCGCATACCCGAGCTTTTTCTCCGGAATGTATATGCCGTCGAGCGAATCCGGGTCACCGGAGCATAGGATGGATTCGACCGTAAGCCCCGCGCTCTCCGCGCGCTCCGCGGCGCGGCGCATGAGCGTGGATTTTCCGTTGCCGGGCCCGCCCTTGATGTACCAGAAAAACGCGTCCGTTTCCGCCGCGGAAAACTCCGGATAGAGCGAGACGAATCCCGCGCCGGTGTTCGCGCCGAGGAAAAACTGCAGGGAAGTTTTTTGTTCCATAACGATGCACACCCTTTCCTTTTATAAGGATATGCAGGAAAACAAGAACGCGACGCAAAAGACACTTGATATTTTTTCGCGCATCCGATATAATAGCAAAGCGGTCTTTGGCAAGGCTGCACTAGTCGGGGAGCCAGCGGTGCCCTGTAGCCTGCAATCCGCTACAGCAGGGATGAATTCCTCTCCGAGGGTATGCGATGTGTCGTCTGGCGGCAGTAAGTGGCGCTGACGGTCTGGTCTCGCGCAACACAGCCCCGTGAACCATGTCAGGCGGGGAACCGAGCAGCATTAAGCGGAACGCTGTGTGTGCCGTGAGGGTGCCGGACCTGAGTCGGCTGCTGTTGCACCGGGCATACCGCATCATTCAAGGAAAGGTGTGCAGTCTTGCCAAGGATCGCTTTCTATTTTCCAAAAAACGGAGAGATGGATTTTGTACGAAGCTCTGTACCGGAAATACCGGCCGAAAACCTTTGACGATGTGGTGGGGCAGCCGTTCATCACCGAAACGCTCAAGACCCAGGTGCGTACCGGACGGCTTAGCCACGCCTATCTTTTTATCGGCACCCGCGGCACGGGCAAAACGACCTGCGCGCGCATTCTTGCCAAGGCGGTCAACTGTGAGCATCCGATGGACGGGAATCCCTGCAACGAGTGCGACGCCTGCCGCGGCATTGAGGACGGCTCTATTCTCGACGTTGTAGAGCTGGACGCGGCGTCCAACAACGGTGTGGACGATGTGCGCATGCTGCGCGATGAGGCGATCTTCTCTCCGACCACGGTGCGCAAGCGCGTGTACATCATCGACGAGGTGCACATGCTCTCCAAACCGGCGTTCAACGCGCTGCTGAAAATTTTGGAGGAGCCGCCGCAGCACCTCATGTTCATTCTTGCAACAACGGAGCTCAATAAAGTCCTTCCCACGATCCTTTCCCGCTGCCAGCGCCACAGCTTCCGGCGGCTCGACGGCGACACGATCGCCAAGCGTCTCGCCTATGTTGCGGAGCAGGAGGGCATCAACCTCACGGCGGATGCGGCGCAGCTTCTGGGCCGTCTTGCTGACGGCGGCATGCGCGACGGCCTTTCCCTGCTCGACCAGTGCTCCGCGGCGGAAACGGTTGACACCGCGGCGGTGCTCAATGCCATGGGTCTGGCCGGAACGCTCCGCACGCAGTCCATTGCGGATGCCGTTCTCTCCGGGAATACCGAAGAGGCGCTCACGCAGTTTGAATCCCTCTGGCAGGACGGAAAGGACCCCGCGGCGCTCCTCGGCGAGCTCTCCGGTCTCTTCCGCGACGCACTGCTGCTGCGTCTTGCCCCGAAGGGGGGGAGAACGCTGATCTCCGGGGCTTACGGGGAAAACGTCCTGGGCGATATCCGCGCGAGCGACGGAAACCTTCTCTGGCTTCTCAATACACTTCAAAAGCATCAGGCGCTGCTCCGCGAGACCGGCAATCCGCGTCTTCAGACGGAGCTCTGCCTCGCGGAGCTCTCCGGCGGCGGAGAGATCGCGCCGCCGCGTGCGGCCGCTCCCGTGCAGAGACCCGCGCCCCAGTCGGAACAGCGGAACATCCCGACGCCCCCTCCGGTACCGCCGGTACAGGAAACGCCGGCCCCGGCGAAGAGCGTTCCCGTATATGCACCCCCAATTGCGGCGATTGAGCCTACTCCGGCGGACGAGGCGGAACCGACGCCTCCGGCAGCCGATCCCGCCCCGGCGACGGAAACGACGGAGAGCGTCCCCGCGGGCGGCGTCAGTTGGGAGTATGCGCTCTCGCAGCTTGAAAATGAGCTGCCCATCGGCGTGCGCATTGTTCTGACGGATGCCACGCAGTCCTCGGGCGAGATCCGCGGCGGCGAACTGATCTTGCGTCTGCTTCCGGGCTTTGCGAAAAACACCGTCAACGTCCCGGACGTGCTCAACAAGATCCGGCAGAAGGTGTCCGCGCTCTGCGGCGCACCGATGCAGATCCGGCTGGAGGAGCTGCAAAGCGGCGGCGCGCAGGGGCTGGATAAACTTGATTTTCTCGGCAAATTCGGAAATGTAACCATCCAATAAAAAGGAGACAGGAAACTATGGCAAAAGGATACAGAGGCGGCAGCTTCGGCGGCGGTATGAGCATGGGCGGCGGCATGAGACAGAGCGATCTTATGAAGCAGGCGCAGAAGAT
>DHKA01000015.1:0-14103 GCA_002404605.1 Clostridiales bacterium UBA4706
TCTCACTTAACTCCGCTCCGTGAGCAGAGTTTTTGCCGACGTACACGCCGCCGGAAAAAATGTTTTGAACTTTATTTACGCCTGCGGGCGCAAACTCTGCGAGGCTTTTTGATATGCTGAAAAGCGCCCCGCGTGTGCGGAGCGCTCTTTCCATAGAGAAAATTTACATATAGTATCCGGACACGATACCGTCGATCACCACGGCATCGCAGTCCCCGGCGGCGAGCGCCGCAAAGCAGGCGGAAAGATCGTCGTAGTACCAGACCGAGCCGATCTTCGCGTCCATCCCGCTTTCCTTGAGCGCGGCGAGCGCGGTGGCGTCGGTGATGCCGATAACCTTGCCCTTGAGACTGTTCTTGCGCGTATAGCGGCTGTCGCTGCGCACGACGAGTTCGTGCGTATTGCGAAGCCAGCCGGGGGAGAGGGAGACGGAGCTTGAGCTGCCGGAGAAGGACGCCGCCATCCATGCGCAGTCAATGTTGCCGCTGCCGAGCTCGGCGGCGACGTTGTCGCTGTTGATGACCATGTATTCAAACGTCCATCCAAGCTTTTCCGCCACGAGCTGCGCGAGGTCCGGGATCAGCCCGCCGAACGAGCCGTCGTCGCGGGAGGAGGAGATCGGCGCAATGCCGTCCTGCACGCCGATGCGGAGCTTCCGCCCCGGCTCCGGCTGGGTTTCCAGAAGCAGCAGCGCGCCGGGCAGCGCTTCCATGCAGCTGTAATCCGTGCCGAGATACTGCGCGCTCAGCCGGGAGATCTGCCCATCGGCAGAGAGCTCCTTGAGCGCGGCGGTGAATATATCGCAGAGCGGGTCGTCCTTGCGGAAAGCGACGCAGAATTCCTCATGGTTGAGCTCCGCGATCATTTTAAACCGAATGGTGTCGCGCGAACCGCAACCCGTCAAAAGCAGAAAGCACAGCGCCGCGCACAGCACGGACGCCAGAAATCTCCGCATCTTCTTCATAAGTTCGATCCTTCCAAACAAAAAATCAGCCCATATTATGTAAAGGCGGATTTTATGATAGCGGATTCCGGTGAGAAAATCAAGTCCCGGAGGAAATTACCGTTCCAACCGGCGCAGAAAAGCGCGTGTGCGCTCCTGCTGCGGCGCGTCGATGACCTGTTCGGGCGTGCCTTCCTCCACGATGCAGCCGCCGTCCATGAATACAACGCGGTCGGCGACCATGCGGGCAAACTGCATCTCGTGCGTGACGATCACCATCGTCATCTTCTCTTCGGCAAGCGAGCGAATGACACGCAGCACCTCGCCGGTCAGCTCGGGGTCAAGGGCGCTGGTCGGCTCGTCAAAGAATAACAACTCCGGCTTCATGCAAAGCGCACGCGCGATCGCCGCGCGCTGCTGCTGCCCGCCGGAGAGATGGCAAGGGTAGGCATCGGCGCGGTCGGCAAGTCCCATTTTCGCAAGCAGCGCCATGGCCTCTTCGCGTACCTCAGCTGCCGGGCGCTTCTGCACCTGCACAGGCGCGTCCATCACGTTCTTCAAAAGCGTGAAGTGCGGGAAGAGATTGTAGCTCTGGAATACGAGCCCGAAATACCGGCGGATGTCGTGCAGCTCGGCTTTGGAGGCGTAAACGCCGTCCTTCGCGGCATATTTTCCCTCATATATGATGTCGCCGCCGTCGGCGGTCTCAAGCAGCGTTGCGCAGCGGAGCAGCGTGGATTTGCCGCTGCCGGACGGGCCTATGATCGCCGTGACGCTTCCCGCCGGGACGGAGAGGGAGATATCCTCGAGAACGCCCTGCCCGTCAAAGCTCTTGCGGATGTGGCGCAGTTCCAAAATGTTCATGTCCGGCCCTCCTTCAGCGGTAGTATGCGAACGCCTTTTCGATCCGCTCCATGGCGAAGGCGACAAGGCTGTTGAATACGAAATAGAACACCGCGGCTGCGGCAAACGCCAGCATGCCCGGCGAGTTCGGCGCAACAGCGATCTGCTTGGCGCGCGTGAACATCTCCACCGTCCCGATGACCGAGGCGAGAGAGGTGTCCTTTACGAGCGTGATGACCTCGTTCGTGACGCTCGGCAGCACGCGCTTTACCATCTGCGGGAGAATGATGCGGAAGAACGTCTGGCCCCGTCGGTAGCCGAGCACCTGCGCCGCTTCGTACTGCCCGGCGCTGATCGATTCGATGCCGCCGCGGTAGATCTCAGCGAAATACGCGGCATAATTGATGACGAACGCGACGATGACGGCGGCAAAGCGCCAGTTCCGCGGCAGCGTCATGCCGAGCAGAAGACTTGGCCCATAGTACACGACCATGACCTGCAGCATGAGCGGCGTGCCGCGCATGATGGCGATATATACCTTTGTGAGCCACCGGAGCGGCGAAAAGCGGCTCTTGCGCGCAAAGTAAACGACGAGACCGAGCGGCAGCGAGCCGAGCAGCGTGAGGAAGAATATGGCGAGCGTTGTGAGGAACGCCTGCGAGAGAGAGACCAGCATGGTTTGAATGCTCATCGGATCGATCCTTTCCGTAGGACAGGTTGGCGCGGAGACGCGCTCTCAAACGAGACCCGCTTCGCTGGGGTCTCGTTTGAAAAGGCTGCGGCTTGCCGCAGCGCACTCGCTGCGTTCGCACGTTTGCGAGCAGAGCGGTATTTTCTCCGACGTACACGCCGCCGGAGAAAAAGATCAAGACTTTATTTGCGCCTGTGGGCGCAAACTCTGCGAGACTTCTTTGACAGTCTGCGGCGCGGAGACGCGAAAGCGTCTCCGCGCGGGGATGTCATACCGGGGGGAACATCACTTGCAGAGGCAAAGACTGTCGAGAGAAAGTCCCTTGTCAACATACTTTTCGGCGATACTCATCATCGTACCGTCCTGCGCCATGGCGAGCAGCTGCTCGTTTACGGCGTCGCGCAGTGCCTCGTTGCCGAGATAGAAGCCGACAGC
The DNA here is from genome assembly GCA_002404605.1 of Clostridiales bacterium UBA4706. Classification (GTDB taxonomy): domain Bacteria; phylum Bacillota; class Clostridia; order Oscillospirales; family Oscillospiraceae; genus Apopatocola. The sequence goes on from DHKA01000015.1 coordinate 2,913, forward strand.
GTACTGCTCCACGGAGACTGGCTCGGAGAGGACAACGTAGTCGCCCTCGGTGTTGGCGATCTGGTAGTTGCCGACGCCGACATCCACGATAACGGCGTCCACCGTGCCCTGCCGCAGTTCCAGGAAGCCGGTGTTATAGTCGGGCAGCTGCACGAGTTCGCCGAAGGAGGCGGTCAGCTCCTCGTTCGCGGTGAGCGCGTCGAGACCGGAGGAAGCGGACTGCACCATAACGGTCTTTCCGGCAAGATCGGCGAGGGACTCGATGCCGGAGTCGGCGCGGACGATGGCGACGATGCTGTTATCGATGTAGGCGTCCGACCAGGTGTACTCGTCCTCGCGGCCGGTGCAGGTAAAGCCGTTCCAGATGCAGTTGATATTTCCGGCCTTGAGCTCGGCGTCCTTTGACGCCCAGTCGATCGCCACGGCTTCATATTCCCAGCCGAGCCGCGCGCAGACTTCCTGCGCGAGCGCGAGATCAAAGCCGTCGTAGCTGCCGTCCTCGGCAATGTAGCCGAACGGGGGGAACTCGGCGTCAAAGCCGACGATCAGTTTGCCGCCTTCGGCGGCGGGTTCTGCCGTGGTTTCCGCCGGAGCTTCGGCGGGGGCGGCGGTCGGGTCGGAAGCGGCGGGGGCGCTGTTGCCGCAGCCGGCCAGCGCCGTTACAAGCAGACAAAGAGTAAGCGCGACGGTAAGAATCTTTTTCATGGTGGTTCTCTCCTGTGGCCGATTTATTATGGTAGTATATTAGCACGCTACCACGCTAAAGTAAATGCACAGAAAAAACAAAAAGAGAAGGCGAAAAGCCCTCCCTTTTGCTACTTTGCGATAAATCCGCCGCCAAGGAGACGGTCGCCGTCGTAAAATGCGGCGGTCTGACCGGGGGTCGGAGCGCGCACCGGCGCGTGGAAGCGGACGATCGCTCCGTCTCCGTCCGGCGTCACGGTTCCGACGGGCAGCTCGCGGCGCGAATGGCGGATGCGAACGCCGCATACGATCTCACCCTCCGGCGCTGCGAGCCAGTTTACGTCGTGCACGCAAAAGCACTCGCGCCATATGGCGGCGTCGTCGGAAGAGAGACGTACCTCGTTCGTTTCCGGACAGATATCGGAAACGTATACGCGTTTCCCGAAACCGACGCCGAAGTGACGGCGCTGGCCGACGGTATAGTGATGGATGCCGCGGTGCTTGCCGACGGCTTTCCCGTCCAGAACGAAATCCCCCGGCGGGGGCGTGACGCCGCGGCGTTCGATCCAAGCGGCATAATCGCCGTCCGGGATGAAGCAGATGTCCATGCTGTCCGGTTTGTGCGCGACCGGGAGGCCGAGCTCTTCGGCCAGCGAGCGCACCTCGGTTTTTTTATAGGGCGCAAGCGGCAGCAGAAGGGCGTTCACTTCGTCCGGCGTCAGACGGCAGAGCATATAGCTCTGGTCATTTTCCGGCTTCCCGCGGTAAATGGTGCCGTTTTCCGTTCTGGCGTAATGCCCGGTGGCAATATACTTTGCCCCGATGCGCCGTGCTTCGTCCAGCAGAGCACGGAACTTGACCGCCGGGTTGCAGAGAATGCAGGGATTCGGCGTCTCGCCGCGGAGATATGCTTCGGCAAACGGTGCGCAGACGTATTTCTCCATCGTTTCGCGGCTGTCACAGACCGTGAGCGGAACGGAGAGGGAAGCGGCGGCCTCGCGCGCGGCGTCCGCGCCGGGGAGACCGTTATCAAGATACAGCCCATGGACTTCCAGCCCGGATTCGCGCAGCAGATACGCGGCCACGGCGGAATCCACGCCGCCGGAGAGACCGAGAACGACCTTATCCATGGCAGCGCTCCTTTCCGCTCTCGGTGCAGATCATAAGCGCGGTCATATCCGCCGGAGATACGCCGGAAATGCGCGATGCCTGCCCGAAGCTCACGGGGCGTATGGCGGCGAGTTTCTGCCGCGCCTCGGTGCGAAGTCCCGGAACGGCAGCATAGTCGATATCCTCCGGCAGAGGGCGATCCTCCATCCGCCGGAAATCCTCCACCTGTTTGAGCTGGCGGCGGATATAGCCTTCATACTTGAGTGTGATGGAGACCTCCTCGCCGATAGCGCGCGGCAGCGCCGGGCGCTCCGGATCAAACGGCAGAAGGTCAGTGTATTCGATCTGTGGGCGGCGCAGAAGATCGGCGAGCGACGCGCCGGAGACGATCTCTGCCGTGCCCTTTTCGCGCAGCAGCGCGTTGATCGCCTCGCCGGGGGCGAGATGCGTATGTTCGAGCCGCTGCCGCTCCCTGGCGACGGCAGTGTATTTTTCCTGCACGGCGGCGAGCCGCTCGTCGGAAATGAGTCCGATCCGGTGGCCGATGTGCGTCAGACGCTCGTCGGCGTTGTCCTGCCGGTGGAGCAGGCGGTATTCGCTGCGCGACGTCATAATACGGTACGGTTCCTCGGTGCCCTTGGTGACGAGATCGTCGATGAGCGTGCCGATGTAGCCGTCCGAACGCCGGAGGATCAAAGGCTCCTCGCCGCGGAGCTTGAGCGCGGCGTTCACGCCCGCAACGAAACCCTGCACGGCGGCTTCCTCGTAGCCGGAGGATCCGTTGAACTGCCCCGCACCGTACAGCCCGGGGATCTTTTTGCTCTCGAGCGTGGCGCGCAGCTCCGTGGGATCGACGCAGTCGTACTCGATGGCATAGGCGCAGCGCTGCATTTCGGCGTTTTCCAGCCCCGGGATCGAGCGGACAACGTCGATCTGCACATCCTCCGGCAGGGAGGAGGAGAGACCTTGAATGTACAGCTCCTGTGTATGCAGGCCCATCGGTTCAATGAAGAGCTGATGGCGCTCCTTGTCCGGGAACGTGACGATCTTCGTCTCGATCGAGGGGCAGTAGCGCGGGCCGGTGCTTTCAATGGTGCCGTTGAAGAGCGGGCTGCGGTCAAGGTTGGCGCGTATGATCTCGTGCGTGCGCGGATTGGTGTAGGTAAGCCAGCACACGGCGCGGTTTTGCAGCGCCGCAGCGTCGGTGGAATAGGAAAACGGCTCGATCTCCTCGTCGCCGGGCTGGAGCTGCATTTCGTCAAAGCGGACGCTGCGCGCATTCACGCGCGGCGGCGTGCCGGTCTTGAACCGGCGGAGACGAAGCCCCATATCGGCCAGGCTTTTTGTAAGCTCCGTCGCCGCGGCGAGCCCGTCCGGACCGGAGGTGCGCACAACGTTGCCGACGATCGTCCGTCCGCCGAGATAGGTCCCTGTCGCAACGACGACAGCGCGCACCGCGTATACGGCGCCCGTGTGCGTCGTGACGGAGGAAACATGGCCGTCCGTAAGGCCGATGGAGACGATCTCCGCCTGATGCAGAATGAGATTTTCCTGCCGCTCCAGCGTATCCTTCATGATCTCCTGATAGCGCCGCCGGTCGGCCTGCACGCGCAGGGAATAGACGGCGGGGCCTTTGCCGCGGTTGAGCATCCGGAACTGGATGCCCGCGGCGTCCGCCGCCTTACCCATCTCGCCGCCGAGCGCGTCGAGCTCGCGGACGAGGTGGCCCTTGCCCGTGCCGCCGATGGCGGGGTTGCACGGCATGTTGCCGACGCTGTCGAGATTCACCGTGAAGCACACGGTGCGCAGCCCGAGCCGCGCCGCGGCGAGCGCGGCTTCAATGCCCGCGTGACCGGCGCCGATGACGGCAATATCAAATTTTCCGGCGTCGTAGGTCTTCATGCCTTCTTGTCAGCGATCTCCTTCAAAATGGCGCGGATGAGCGTGTCGCAGCCGTACACGGTATCGAGCATGAGCGTCTCGCGCGTGGAATGGATATCCAGAATGTCGGGGCCGATGGAAATGATGTCAAGCGCGGGGTTGGCGGAGGAGAAGCTGCCGCACTCCAGACCGGCGTGCACCGGCTCCACGGACATGTCGCGTCCGTTCTGCTCCTTGAAAATCCGCTCGCAGATGCCGACAAGCTCGCTTCCGGGCTTGAGCGGCCATGCGGGGGAGGAGCTGAGCAGCGTCATCGTAAAGCCGTGCTCGGATGCCTGACGCTCGTATTCTTTCTTCATTTCCGCGGTGATGGCCGGCTCGCTGCTGCGCTGATGGACGGTGAATTCGACTTCGTCCTCGCCGACGGCGGCAAGACCGGTGTTCGCCGAACTCTCCACGAGCGACGGGATGGACGGCGACATGGTGTGCACGCCGTCAAACACCTCGGTGAGCAGCGTAAGATAGCCGCGCGAAAGCTCACCCTTGAGCGCCTTTTCGGGGAGTTCCGCAGCCGTTACGATGACCTTCGCCTCCGGATCCGTTGCGGCGCAGGCGACTGCCTCCGTAAGAGCGTGGGCATTGAGCGCTTCGAGGACCTTTTCGGCATCCTTTTCCGGCACGGTGATTACGGCAGTGCAAGAAGAGGGAATGGCGTTGTGGGCGCTGCCGCCGCGAAAGGCGGCGAGACGCGCGCCGGGGCACATGTCGAGCGCGGCCTTTGCCGTGCGCGCGGCCATGCGGATGGCGTTGGCGAGCTTCAGATGGATGGAAGCGCCGGAGTGACCGCCGACGAGACCGGAAACAGAGATCTTGTACGCCTTGCCGGAAGCGGCTTCCCACTCGGCGGCGCGGTGCAGGCGGTACATATCGCTGCCCGCGCTCGAATTGCAGAGAGAGCCGAACTCTTCCCAGTCAAGATTGATGAGATATTTGGCGTCCAGATGCTTCGGATCAAGATTGTCCGCGCCGGACATGCCGTCTTCCTCGTCCACGGTGAAGATCGCGCGGATCGGCCCGTGTACGGCGGTCTCATCCTCGAGAATAGACATCGCAAGCGCGACACCCGCGCCGTCGTCGCCGCCGAGGGACGTGCCTTTCGCCTTGAGCGTTTTGCCGTCGTTGATAACGGTGATGGTGTCGTTGAGCGGATCAAAATCCATGCCGTCCTCCCAGACGACGACCATATCCATGTGCGCCTGCAGGATGGTGCGCGGCGCGTCCTCGTGCCCGGCGGAACCGGGCTTATCGATAATGACGTTGCCTTCCCCGTCGCGCACGGCGGCGAGGCCCTTTTTCACGGCCCAGTCGTAGAGAAACCGGCTGATCTTCTCTTCATGGTGGGACTTGTGCGGGATCGCGCAGAGAGAAAGAAAGTTTTCAATGATCTTTTCGTTCATGGTTATATCCCTTTCTGTATCAGTAAACATCGTTAACGTCCATGAGCTTCACGGTAACGTCCCGCGTTTCACCTTCGTGCCATACGGTGAGCGTGATCTCATCGCCGACGCCGAGACCGGCGATGATGCCGGTGAGATCTTCGTTGACGGAAAGCTCCACGCCGTTCGCGGCAAGGAGCACATCCCCGGTCACAATGCCTTTGGCGGCGCAGTCCGAACCCTCGGAAACGGCGCTCACGTAGAGCCCGGCGGGAAGATCGTATTCCTCCATCGCCGCCTGCGGCACCTTACCGACGGTGACGCCGAGCGCCGGGCGGCCGCGGACCTCGCCGGATTCAAGCAGACTGTCCGCGATCGTCTTGACGGTGTCCGACGGAATGGCAAACGCCACGCCCTCGATGGATACCGAGCCGATATACCGGCTGCTCATTTTCATGTTGGTGATGCCGATGACCTGCCCGTAAACGTTGATGAGCGCGCCGCCGGAGTTGCCCTCGTTGATCGGCGCGGAGGTCTGAAGCAGGCTGTTTGTCACGCCGTTGTAGGAAATGTCGCGGTTGATGCCGGAGATGATGCCCTCGGTCATCGTGCTGCGGAATTCCTTGCCGAGCGGGTTGCCGATGGCATATACGGCGTCGCCGACGAGCAGCGAATCGGTCGAGACGAACGCCGCAGCGGTGAGACCGTGCGCGTCGATCTTCAGCACGGCAACATCGGTGCGGGGATCGTAGCCGACGAGCAGCGCGTCATACTCCGAATCGTCCCAGAGCGTGATGCGCGCGCGGCAGGTACCCTCCACAACGTGCGAGTTCGTGAGGATATACCCGTCCTCGGTGAGAATGACGCCGGAGCCCCAGTAATAGCTGTCGTCCGACGTTTCATCCGGGAATGCGGAGACCGCGACGATCGATGGAGCGCAGCGCTCATAGATCTCCTGCGCGGTGAGCGGCGCTTCTCCGGCGGGGGAGAGCGTGAGCGTTATGCGCTCCGTGGTCTGCACCGTCGGGATGGTGCACTCCTTCGTCTCATCATTCGCGGTGAAGTAGTTTTCGAAAAACGATTTGTAATCGCCGGGCAGCTCATCGGCTGCGCCGGGGGCCGACGGGTCGAGAGCCGTGCCGCCGCGAAAGAGCAGACACGAGCCGATGATGAGCGCCGCCGCACAAACGATGATCAGCGCGATGCCCCAGGCGGGCATTTTCCGCTTCGGCTTCCGGGCGGGGGCGCAGGCCGGGGCTGCGGGCTGCGCCGTGTCGCCGGAGCAGGTGTACCACATAGATTCCTGATTTTCCATAAAACTCCTTTCCGCCTTTTAGGGTTTGAGCGCGAGCGTGAACACAAAGTCGGTCACACCCTGGCGGCTTGTCACGGCGATGTCCTCGCCGTGGTTATTCAAAATGGTTTTGACGATATAAAGCCCCAGACCGACGCCGTCGCGGTCCTGGCTGCGGCTGCGGTCGGACTTGTGAAAGCGATCAAAGAGGAGCGGGATCTCCGCCTCCGGAATGGTGCTGCCGCAGTTCCGGACGGAGACATACGCCTTTTTGCTGTCCTTCCAGAGCGAAATGGTGAGCGGCGAATTTTCGCGGGAGAATTTAATGGCGTTATCCAGCAGATTGTAGATGACCTGCGTGATGGCGTCCACATCGCCGAGAACGTTGATCGCCTCCTCGGGAACGTTGAACTCCACGTCCAGATGCTTCTGGTCGATCTTGTCGGCAAACGTGATGAGCGTGAGCCGGAGCTGCTCGGAGATATCAAAGCTGCTTTTCAGGAGCGTTGCGCGGTCCTTTGCCTGCAGACGCGAAAGCTCCAGCATGCTGCGCACGAGCCGCGCCAGCCGTTTCGTCTCCGAGGAAATGATCTGGAGATATTTCTTTTCCGACTCCGGCGGGATCGTCCCGTCGAGAATGCCGTCGGCAAAGCCGGAGATCGTCGTCATCGGCGTTTTGAGCTCGTGCGACACGTTGGCGATAAACTCGCGCCGTTTCGTTTCCGACTGCTCGAGCGAGTCCGCCATGGAGTTGAAGGCTTCCGTCAGCTCGCCGATCTCGTCGGTGCTGTCGGTAGGCTCCACGCGCACGTCCAGCTCGCCGCGTCCGAAGCGCCGCGCCGCGTCCGCCATGTCGCGCAGCGGCTTGGCGAAGTACTTGGAGCTCGCATAGCTGAAGATGAGTGCGAGACAGAGCACGATAAGACTGATAAAGAAGAACAGCGGCACGATCGTTTCCCAAATGGAGAGAGCTGTGCTCGTATCCTTTGAGACAAAGAGATGCCCCAGAAGCTTGCCGTCGTCGGTGAGCGCGGATATAACGGTATAGTGTTCATTCGGATAAAATCCGCCCAGCGTGCCGAGCGACGTGACCGTACCGGACTCCGGCAGGATCGCCGATACGCTCTCGTCGAGCCGTTTCCCGATGTGCTCACAGAAAACGGCGGAGTCTGAGCAGGTGATGATATACCCTGAGGGATTGACGATGAAAATGTGCTGATTCGTGCTCGCGCCGATGGTGCTGAGCGTCATGCGCAGCTCGAGCGAGCGGAGATCGCCCTCGGCGGCGTAGGCGACTGCCATGCGCGATATCTCGCGCGAGTTCGTCATCATGCTCTCGCGCGCTTCGGACACGAACACCTGCCGGCTCGCAAAGCTGAACGCCGCGCCGATGAGAAGAAAGCTCACAAGGACCATCGCCGCGGTCGTGGTGAAAGTCCGGAAATACGTTCTGTGCATCGCTTATTCGACCGACTCGAACTTGTACCCGACGCCCCAGACTGTTTTGAGCGACCACTTGTCCGAAACGCCCTCCAGCTTTTCGCGCAGACGCTTGATGTGGACGTCCACGGTGCGGGAGTCGCCGAAATAATCAAAGCCCCACACTTCGTCCAGAAGCTGGTTGCGGGTGAAAACACGGTTGGGGGAAGAGGCAAGGTGGTACAGAAGCTCCATCTCCTTGGGGGGAGCTTCCACCCGCTTACCGTCTACGATGAGCTCATAGGAATCGAGATCGATCACGAGCTTATCGAATACAAGACGCTTTTCCGCCGCGTGCGGCGCGGCTTCCGGCTCACTGCGGCGCATAACGGCGTGGATGCGCGCCATTAGCTCCTTGACCTCGAACGGCTTTGTGACGTAATCGTCCGCGCCCATTTCGAGACCGGAGATCTTGTCGAACGTTTCGCCCTTCGCGGTCAGCATGATGATCGGCACTTTGGAGGTCTTCCGGACCTCGGAGCATACGACCCAGCCGTCCACGACCGGCAGCATGATGTCGAGCAGGATGAGATCCGGCTGCAGCTCCTGCGCGCGGCGGATGCCCTCTCCGCCGTCGGCGGCGAGAAACACGTCGAACCCGTCCTTTTCCAGATACAGGCGCAGCAGCTCCGCAATGTTGCTGTCATCCTCAACTACCAGTACTTTTTTTGCCATATTCGCAACCTCCCTGTATGTACGGCAAGAATTGCCCAATTCTCTAAAATATTATTATATACCAATATAAGCAAATTTGGAACACCGTGTGCGAACAAAATGTAAAAAAACGGGAGAAAGCCGGAAATGTTGCATTCAGGAAACAAATACGGTAAAATGCAGAAAAGAAATGGGGTGCGCTCTTATGAGGATAAACGAAAAGGGCTATGCCAAGCTGAACTACTCCCTTGACGTCCACGCCAGACGTCCGGATGGCTACCACGATCTCACCATGGTCATGGGCAGCGTTTCGCTCTGGGACGATGTTGAGGTCTCCCTCCGCAGCGATGGGAAGATCGAGGCGATGTGTTCGCTCCCCTGGCTGCCGCGGGATGAGCGGAATCTTGCCGTTCGCGCGGCGCGCGTGTTTTTTGACGCCGCCGGTGACGGCACGCCTGGCGCGGACATCCGCATAAAAAAACGCGTGCCGGTCGGCGCTGGCATGGCGGGCGGCAGCACGGACGCCGCGGCGGTGCTCCGTGCGCTCAATGTGCTCACCGGGGCGAACTTCCCGGCGGAGCGGCTGCGCGATCTCGCGCTCGCCGTCGGTTCGGATGTGCCGTACTGCGTCACCGGCGGCATGATGCTCGCTGAGGGGCGCGGGGAAATCCTCTCGCCGCTGCCTGAGCTTCCGGGCGGATGGATCGTGATATGCAAGCCGCCGTTTTCCGTCTCCACGGCGGAGCTTTTCGGGCGCATCGATAAGCGCCGCATCGCAGCGCACCCGGATACGCAGGGACTGTGCGCCGCACTGCACGCCGGGGATCTTCGCGGCGCTGCGCGGCGGATGTTCAACGTGTTTGAAGAGGCACTGCCGCGCAGCAGCGCGGAGATCGGTTCGATCCGCGGCGCACTGCTCGACGGCGGCGCTCTCGGCGCGGTGATGACCGGCACGGGCAGCGCGGTGTTTGGTGTGTTTGAGGAGCGCGCTGCGGCGGAGACCGCGCATGAACGCCTTTCGCAGACGTACCGCGAGTGTTTCCTTGTGCGTCCCGTGGATATGCTGACACTGTGAAAATCCTAACAAATTCTTTATCCGATCTATGGTAAAATGATTCAGAGGTGATTCTCCGTGCGGAAGAAGGAAAACTGGACGGTGACGTGGAAGAGCGTCGGGATCACGGCGGGCCTCTTTGCTCTGACGACCCTGCTCTGCGTTCTGCTGTAGCGCTTCGGTGTGGACAGCGTCAGCCTCGAGCGAAATGAGGCCTATGTCCCGCTGGTATACGTTTTGTGCGTGCTGCCGGTTTCACTTTTGACGGACGGATATCTCTGCGGCACGATCGTTTCGGTTTTGAGCGTTTTCGCCGTGAACTATGTTTTCACCTATCCGTATATGGATTTCAACTTCTCCCTGTCCGGCTACCCGCTCACCTTTCTCACGATGCTTACTGTCTCGCTCACGGTCAACAGGCTGACGGCAACGCTCAGGCGGCAGGCGCGCATCCGCATGGAGGCGGAGACCGAGCGCATGCGTGCCAATCTCCTGCGGGCGATATCGCACGATCTGCGAACGCCGCTCACGGCGATCTCCGGCTCGGCGGTCACGCTTCTCGAAAATGAAAATCTCCCGGACTGGCAGAAAAAGCAGCTTCTCGGCAGCATCAATGCCGACGCCGAATGGCTCATCCGCATGGTGGAGAATCTTCTCTCCGTCACACGCATCGGTCTGGAGTCAGCGTGTATCGAAAAGCAGGATGAGGTGGCCGAGGAAGTCATTTTCTCCGCCATTTCCAAATTTAAAATGCTTTTTCTGGGGGTCAAGGTCACGCCGCAGCTTCCCGAGTCGGTGCTGCTCGTGCCGATGGACCCGGTGCTCATAGAGCAGGTGCTTACAAACCTGCTGGAAAACTCCGCCCGGCACGGCACCGCCACGGAGATCACGGTGTCGCTGGCCCGAATGGGGAGCGTTGCGGTATTCACCGCAGAGGATAACGGAACGGGCATCGTGCGCGAAAAGCTGCCGCACCTTTTTGAAGGGATCGGCTTTTCGCCGGAGAAAAATGGCGTCGGCGGGCGCAGACAGATGGGGATCGGGCTTTCAGTTTGTATGTCCATCGTAAAGGCGCACGGGGGCAGTATGAGTGCCCGGAATACCGGCGGCGGAACGGCGGTGAGCTTCTCTCTGCCGGTACCGCCGGAGAGCGAGACCGCCGCGGAAACAAGCGATCCTACCATGTAACGTTCTGGAAACCAATCGGCAAAGGAGACAGCCATGGAGACAAAAGATAAGATCCTGATCGTTGAGGATGACGAGACCATCGCCGCGTTTCTTGTAGCGGTGCTCAATGCCAACGGCTTTGACACCATCCGCGCGAGCCTGGGCAGGGAAGCGGTGTCGCTCATCAGCTCCCATTGCCCGAACCTTGTGCTGCTCGATCTCAGTCTGCCGGATATGGATGGCATGGACATCCTCTCAGGTCTTCGTAAGTGGTCCGCGCTGCCGGTGATCGTCGTTTCCGCCCGCGGACGTGAGCGGGACAAGGTCGTTGCGCTCGACATGGGCGCCGATGATTATCTCACGAAGCTGTTCGGCCCAGGCGAGCTTCTCGCGCGCATCCGCGCCGCGCTCCGCCACGTCCGCACTGCTGCG
>DHKA01000015.1:14149-14308 GCA_002404605.1 Clostridiales bacterium UBA4706
GCGGCGAGATCGGGCGCACGGGCGTGTACCGCTGCGGCGATCTGGAGGTGGACTGCGTGCGGCGGCGCGTGCGCATCAGTGGGGAGGATATCCATCTGACACAGAGTGAATACCGCATTCTTTCGCTGCTTGCCCGGCACGCCGGAAAGGTGCTCACCT
>DHKA01000072.1 GCA_002404605.1 Clostridiales bacterium UBA4706
GGTTCAAAAGCCCTTCCGCGGCCGCGGAAGGGCTTTTTCGTCTTCATCTCTTTACCTGTCGCTCGGCGCGGCGTCACCGCTGCCGAAAATGAGATCATCGATATCCGGTCCCATGTCAACACCTCCATGCATATACGAACCAGTATATGCGTCTCGGCGCGAAAAAATCCGGAAAATCAGTAGCCGAGAGTCTCGTCAACGAGAAGAACATGAAATTCTTTCATGGAGGTGGTCGGCATGAAGAATACCGTCATCACGCCGCAGACCTTTTCCCGGCTGCGGCAATCGTGGCAGCGAGACTCTCCCACGGCGCACGGCGTATGGCGGTTCAACCGCCGGGCGTTGAGCGGCGCGGCGATGTTGCGCGCCCGGTCGATCGCGCCGTTGAGATCCGGGGCGATCTTGTTCTTCCCTACGACGAGGAACACGCGCTCCGGCCCATAGATCGTACCGGCCACGCGGTTGCCGCAGCCGTCGATGTTGACGATCTCGCCGGTCTCGCTCACGCCGTTGGCGCTGCAAAGGTAGGCTTCCGCCTTCCCCGCCCGCGCTCTCGTTTCCGGAGCGCGGTCTTTCCAGTGCCAGAACACTTCGTTGCTCTCGCAGAGACGGTCATAGACACCGAGCGTATCGATCGTCACGCTGCCGCCAATGCCGATGCTGGTGCCGTTCAGCGTCTGCACGAGATAGTCCGCCGCTTCCGCGCCGGTGGCAAAGCGGTGAATGCGAAAGCCCCGGCCTTCCAGATTTTTTCCCGTCTTTTCCAGATCCGCCATAGCGCTCAATCCTCTTCTATGCTCTCAAAGCCGTGGCCGTAGATCGTGCGGGCGTCGCCGACGATAAGGAACGATTTCGGGTCGATCTCGCGCACCATGCGGCGCAGCGGCCCGAGCTGACCGGGCTTTACGGCGCACATGATGACGCGCTCGGTCTTGCCCGACCACGCGCCGTGACCGTCGAGCAGCGTTACGCCGCGGTGCAGCCGCCCGGTGATGGCCGCGCTCAGATCGGCGCTCTTGTCGGAAATGATGTAGCACAGCCGGGAGTTGACCGGGCCGTACAGGATGAGCGATTCGATCTTGTTGGTGATGTACATGCAGATGAGCGTGTACATACAGCTGTCGAAACGGTGGAACACAAACGCGAACGTAACAATGATGACAAGGTTAAACGAGAGGATGAACGTTGTCATATTGATGTGCGGGTACTTGCGCCGGAGCATGCGCGAGGGAATATCCGTGCCGCCGGCGGTCGCGCCGGTCGTATAGCAGAGGCCGTAGCCCGTACCGGTGACAAGACCGCCGTACACCGCCGCAAGCATCGGCTCTTCCGTGACGGTATAGGGGAAATGCGCCAGAAGGTCGATGAGCAGCGAGCTTGTGAGCATGCAGAGCAGCGTGAGCGCAACAAAGCGCTTTCCGAGTTTCTGCCACGCCCAGATAAAAAGCGGCGTATTGATGGCGACCGTGATCGCGCCGACCGGCAGACCGGTGAGCAGGTTCACGATCTGCGCGATGCCGGTCACGCCGCCGGAAACGATGCTGTTCGGGAACGTGAGATAGCGGAACGAAATTGCGACGAGAGAAGACCCCACAAGGATCTTCAGGACATCAAACCAGAGTTTTCCATGAAGTTTCGCTTCCATAGCACATCGGTTTCTTTCTTTGTATTTTGGTTTTATTCGGCACCGTCGAGCAGCGTCATCTGCCGCTCGCCCCGGTCCTCCTCGCGGAGGAGCGCGCCGGCGGCGGGGATGCTGCGCACGCGGTAGCGCGCAAGATTCTGGATGGTCGTATCGGCAAGGAACGCCGCGCGCTCGAGCCGGTACTTCGGCTTGAGCGCCATGACCGCGACGCCCTGCGTGGCGCGGGAGGTCTTCGGCGCGAGCAGCGCCGTGTTGAACACGAGCGCGCGTCCCTCGGTGGAGAACACCGCGATGTTCTGCTCTTCCGTGAGGACGAGCAGCGCACGAAGCGGACTCTTGTCGCAGTAAGCGCCGGTGAGCCGCTTTCGGTTCGTCTTGGTGGCGTAGCTCTCCAGCGGCACGCGGGCGCACTTGCCGTTTTCAAAGAAGAACAGCACCTCGCCGCGGTAATCGCCGGGCAGGACGAGCGAGAACACGCTCTCGCCGTCGTCCATACCGAGATGGCCGGGCAGGTATACGCCAAGCTGCGAGGCCTTCGTGTCGGCAAAATCCGCCGCGCGGCACTTGTAGACCTGCGCCCTGTCGGTAAATACGAGCATTTCGGCGCGGTTCGTCGTCTCAAAGCTCTGGCTCGGCCCGTCGTTTTCCTTGTACTTCTGTTCGCCGCCCATGCGCAGCGAGAGCGGCGTGATCTTTTTGAAATACCCTTCGCGCGAGAGGAACAGGTTGACCGGGTAGTCCTCCACGGCGTCCTCCTCCGGCGCTTCGGGTACATCCGTGGCATAGGTGATGGCGCTGCGGCGCGGCGAAGGGTATTTCTTCATCACCTGCTGCAGCTCGGAAATGATGATCGCGCGCAGCTTGCGTCGGCTGGCAAGCGTGTCCTCCAGCTCGGCGATCTCGCGTTCGAGCTCGTCGGTCTCCTCGGTGCGCTTGAGAATGTATTCGCGGTTGATGTTGCGCAGCTTGATCTCGGCGACATACTCAGCCTGCACCTGGTCGATGCCAAAGCCGATCATAAGATTCGGCACAACGTCGCTCTCGCGCTCGGTGTTGCGGATGATGGAAATGGCGCGGTCGATATCGAGCAGGATCTTTTTGAGACCGTTGAGAAGATGGAGCTTTTCCTTCTTCTTCGATACGTCAAAGTATACCCGCCGCCGGACACATTCCAGCCGCCAGGCGATCCATTCGTCCAAAATCTCGCCAACGCCGCATACGCGCGGTGTGCCGCCGAGAAGGATGTTGAAGTTGCAGGCGAAGCTGTCCTGCAGCGGCGTCATGCGGAAGAGCTTCTGCATGAGCTTTTCGGGCTCCACGTCGCGTTTGACGTCGATGGCGAGCTTTAGGCCGTTGAGGTCGGTCTCGTCGCGCATGTCGCTGACTTCCCGGAGCTTGCCGGCCTTGACGAGCTCGGCGACCTTATCGATGATCGCCTCGACGGTCGTACTGTACGGGATCTCATAGATCTCGATGATGCGCTCCCTGGGATCGAAGCGCCAGCGGGCACGTACCTTCACACCGCCGCGGCCGGTTTTATAAAGCGCTTCCATTTCGGCGGGATCGCACACGATCTCGCCGCCGGTCGGGAAGTCCGGCGCGGGGAGCGTCGTGAGGATATTATGTTCCGGGTCCTTCAGGAGCGCAATGGTCGTTTCGCACACCTCGCCGAGATTGAACCCGCAGATGTTCGACGCCATGCCAACGGCGATACCCATGTTCGCCGATACAAGCACGTTCGGGAACGTTGTTGGAAGGAGCGTCGGCTCCGTGGTGGAGTTATCGTAGTTCGGGACAAAGTCCACGGTGTCCTTGTCGATATCGCGGAAGAGCTCCGCGCAGATGGGCGCGAGCTTTGCCTCCGTATAACGCGAGGCCGCCCACGCCATATCACGCGAGTACACCTTGCCGAAGTTGCCCTTGGAATCCACAAACGGCGTGAGCAGCGCGCCGTAGCCCTTTGAGAGACGCACCATCGTATCGTAGATGGCGGAGTCGCCGTGCGGGTTATAGTGCATCGTTGCGCCGACGATGTTCGCCGACTTCGTGCGGGCGCCGGTGAGAAGGCCCATTTTGTACATACAGTACAACAGCTTCCGATGGCTCGGCTTGAAGCCGTCGATCTCCGGGATGGCGCGCGAGACGATAACGCTCATCGCATAGGGCATGTAGTTGTTTTCGAGCGTTTCGGTGACAGGCTGCTCCACGACAGCGGAGCGCAGGCCCATTACGTTCTGTTCCTCGGCCGTCGCGTGGCGCGGCGCCGGGCTTTCCTTCTTTCTTGCCATATATGCTTCCTTATACGGTCAAATAGAGTTTACATAATTTAATTCACGTAATATTATTTACACAAATCGGTTTACGTAATTTGCATTACATAATTCAGTTTGCATAATTCACGACAAATCTGCCAGATCGAGATACCGGCTGCCGACTTCGGCAATGTGCTCCTTGCGTCCGGCGAGATTGTCGCCGAGAAGGAGATCGAAGACGCGCGCCGTTTCGTCGGCGTCCTCGGGCATGACGCGGATGAGCCGCCGGGTCTCGGGGTTCATCGTGGTGAGCCACATCATCTCCGGGTCGTTTTCGCCGAGACCTTTGCTGCGGTTAATGACGATCTTTGCATTTCCGATCGACTCCACGATCTCCGCCTTTTCACGGTCGGAGTACGCGAACCATGTCTTTCCCTTCGCCTGGATCTCGTACAGCGGCGATTCGGCGATATAGACGTAGCCCTCGCGGATGAGCGTCGGCACGAGCCGCCAGAGCATCGTGAGGATGAGCGTCCGGATCTGGTAGCCGTCCACGTCGGCGTCGGTGCAGATGACGACCTTGTTCCAGCGGAGGTTTTCCAGCGAGAAGTTGTTGAGCTCCTTGCCGTGCTTTTCGACCTCCACGCCGCAGCCGAGGACCTTGATGAGATCGGTGATGATCTCGCTTTTGAAGATGCGGGCATAGTCGGCCTTGAGACAGTTCAAAATTTTGCCGCGCACCGGCATGATGCCCTGGTATTCCGCGTCGCGCGAGAGCTTGACACTGCCGAGCGCGGAATCGCCCTCGACGATGTAGATCTCGCGTTTGTCGGCGTCGCGCGAGCGGCAGTCCACAAACTTCTGCACGCGGTTGGCAAGGTCGAGATTCTTCGTAAGATTCTTCTTGATGCTCACGCGCGCCTTTTCCGCCTGTTCGCGGCTGCGCTTGTTGATGAGCACCTGATCGGCGATGCGGTCGGCCTCCGCCTTGTTTTCAATAAAATATATCTCCAGCTTTTCCTTGAAGAAATCCGTCATCGCCTCGCGGATGAAGCGGTTGGTGATGGATTTTTTCGTCTGGTTTTCGTAGGACGTGCGCGTGGAGAAGCAGTTCGTCACAAGGATCAGGCAGTCGGCAATGTCCGGGAATGTGATCTTGCTCTCGTTTTTCTGATATTTGTTGGTCTTTTTGATGTAGGCGTCGATCGCGTAGACGAACGCGGTCTTGGCCGCGGCGTCCGGCGCGCCGCCGTGCTCGAGCCACGAGGAGTTGTGGTAATACTCGATAGCGTTCGTCCGGTTGGAGAAGCAGAACGCCGCCGACATGCGCACCTTGTATTCGGGCTTATCGTCGCGGTCACGGCCGCGGCGCTCGGTTTCGATGTAATAGGGCTGCGTGAGAGGGCCCTCCCCCGCCAGCTCTGCGACATAGTCCGCGATGCCGTTTTTGTAGCAGAACTCCGTCGTTTCAAATTTCGCGCCGTGCTGCGCGCGGAAGCGGAACGTCACCCCGGCGTTTACGACGGCCTGGCGGCGCAGGATATCGAGGAAATAACTTTCCGGGATATTGATATCGGTAAAGACTTCGATATCCGGCTTCCAGCGGGTCGTCGTGCCGGTCTTTTTCCGATCCGACGGCTCAACGAGCATTTTACCCTTGATCTTGCCTTTGGCGAAGTGGAGCGTATACTTGTTCCCGTCGCGCCAGACAGTGACGTCCATATACTCGGAGGCATACTGCGTGGCGCACGCGCCGAGACCGTTCAGACCGAGCGAGTATTCGTAGTCGCCGCCGTCGTCGTTTTTGTACTTGCCGCCGGCGTAAAGCTCGCAGTAAACAAGCTCCCAGTTGAAGCGCTTTTCCGCCGGGTTCCAGTCCACAGGACAGCCGCGGCCGAAATCCTCTACCTCAATGGACTTGTCATCGTAGAGAGTTACCGTTATAATATTGCCGAAGCCCTCGCGCGCCTCATCGATGGAGTTGGAGAGAATTTCAAATACGGCGTGCTCGCACCCCTCCAGTCCGTCGGAGCCGAAGATAACGCCCGGACGCTTGCGCACCCGGTCGGCTCCCTTGAGCTGGGAGATGCTTTCGTTGCCGTATTCCTGCGGTTTTGCTGCTGCCATCTGGTTTCTCCATATATAGTGGTTTTGGGTTCTGTAAAAAAGCGCTATATAGTATAGTATACCTCAATAAAAAAATCAAGCGGAGTCTGTAAAGACAGACTCCGCCCGTCGAGAGAGTTTTCTCTTTCCCGTCTCTTCGGCTTGCGGCGGCTGTTGACCGCCGCCGGACATAGTATATGCCGCGCCGGTTTTGTCATTCCATCCATTTTTCGCCAAAAAGAAAAGGAGAATCGCTCATGTCTACCGCTTCCACGATCGTTGTCATTGTCGTCGCCGTCATTTTTCTCGGCTTTTTCATCAAGCTGCTCAAAACGCCCATCAAGCTGGCGTTCAAGCTGCTGCTGAACGCCGTCGGAGGGTTTGTGATGCTGTTCCTTGTGAATTTCTTCGGCTCGTATCTGGGGATATCGCTCGAAATGAGCTGGCTCAACGCGATCGTCTCCGGCATACTCGGCGTGCCGGGTGTTGTGATACTGCTCCTCTTCAAATACATTCTCTGATATGGATATGCAAAAACTGCGGGTGCCCGAGGGCATCCGCAGTTTTTTATATGTTTTTAGTCTTTGTCTTCGGTTTCGAGAACGACCTCGTCCGTGCCGGTGACCTTCTTCTCGAATTTTGCCATGAGGAACGGAGAGAAGATGCCGATGACGCTCAGGATGATGAGTACCCAGCTCACCGGGGAGGAGAACAAAACGCCGATGTCGCCGCCGCTGACGCGCAGCGCGCCGCGCAGACCCTTTTCACTGATCGGACCGAGGATCAGCGCCAGAACGACCGCCGCCGTATTCAGATCGAATTTGCGCATCAGATAGCCGAGCACGGCAAAGATCACTGTGAATTTTCTGTTTTTGGCGCTAAAAAACATCCGGACGGTTTTTACACTGTCCGGATGTTTTTTTTGCGCATGAAATCTTTACATTTTCTTAACGCATCTTTACGCCGCGCCGAAAAAGCGGAACACGGCGGTCACATAGAACAGAAGCTGCTCACGGCTGACGAATTTCGTCATATCGGCAATGTCGGTCGTCTGGATCAGTCGCTCGAAGCTGCCGCCGGTCGCATACGCCACGGTGAGCAGTGCAATGCCGAGGATCATCAGCACGGAAAAAACGATGGCTACCCATCTCCACACTTTACTCATCGCCGTTTGCCTCCTCCTTTTTCGGATACAGGATCGAGCGGTAGATACTGCGCGTGAGGCGCACCGTGAGAGTACAGCCGGCCACGGCGATCGAAATCCCCGTCCAGAGCAGCAGCAGCGCCAGCGCAAGCACGGCAAACGCCGTGCCAGCCGTCAGCAGCAGGTCCGGCATGCGGACGATCGCGCCGTTGAACACATACCCGGCCACATACACGCCCGCCACGGCGAGCGCCGCGCCGATACCGAGAACGGCAACGCCGAGACCAAGGGAAAGCCCGAACAGCAGTGCCCAGACCGCCAGCATCGGGACGGTTACCACGACCGCGGCGAAAGCGCGTCCACCCGAGACGGGACGGCGCTCCTCGATCTCTTCATATTCGTACTCTTCCTCAGCTTCGGCTTTGTCCTCTTCGATGGGCTCTTCCGCCGGAGCTTCCTCCGCCGGTTCGTCAAAAGACGGCTCTTCTTCCGCCGGAAGATCTTCCGTGATCTCCGTATCCGCCGGACTCTCTTTCTCTTCTGGAGCTTCCGGCATTTCTGCCTCTTCCGGTTCCGCCGTTTCCACGGTCTCCGTTTCCTCCGGCGTTTCTTCCGCCGGCTCGCCCGACTCTTCCTCCGGCAGGATCTCCGCCGCTTCCTCGCTCGGCGCGGCAAAGTGCTCGTCCTCCGCTGGTTCAGCCAAGGGCGTTTCTTCCGGCGCATCGGGCGGTTCGGCAGGCGCGGGCTCTTCGGTTTCCGCGAGTTCCGCCGGGGTCTCAAGTACTTCCGATTCCTTCGGCGTATTAGGTATTATCGGCGCCGCGGTTTTTTGGGGAAACGTCAGACCTAGATCGGAGAAATCGAGATCATCAAAATCGATCTCCGGCAGCACGGTCTCCGGCGCAGACTCGACCGGCGCTTCTTCCGAAGCGGGCTCCGCATCCTCCGCAGGGTAGGTTTCCTCCGGCTGCTCTTCCGCAGCTTTCTCCGGCAGCGGCTCTTCCGTTTCCGGTTCCGTCTCGCCGGAGAAGATGTGCGCGCCGGTGTATTCCTCTTCGACGGTCTCCGGCTCTTCCGGCGCTTCGCCCTTTTCCGGTTCGGCGGCGGCATATCCGTCGGCAAACGGCGTTTCGCCGCTTGCTACCGCTTCGCGGTATTCCCGCTCGATCTGCAAAACCTGGCGCACCGGCGAACCGAAGCAGCGGATCACCGCCGCCTCGCCCTCGGGCCCAGCTTCGTCGAACATGCGTTCGTACCGGCTGAGAACGCGGTCGCGCTCCGCAGCATCCAGAAACGCCAGAAGGCTCCGCAGCTCCGCCATAAAGCTCTTTCGGTTCAAAGTGGGACACCTCCCATTCATGCGGTTACAATTTGTCATCGTTAGATTATACTATTTAATAAATTCTTGTCAAGTCTTATCCCACGACAAACCTTGACAACCGTGCCGCTCTCACCTAATATAATAAAGTTAAATCCGCGGTGGGAGAAGGGCTCCCGCCGTTATAAAAGGAGAAATATCATGGCGAAAGAAAAAATGGTCGAGCAGATCACCAACATGGAGACCGATTTTGCTCAGTGGTACACCGACATCTGCCGCAAGGCCGAGTTGGTGGAGTACGCCTCGGTAAAGGGCTTCACCATTCTGCGTCCCTACGGCTACGCGATCTGGGAGAACATCCAGCAGATCATGGACGGCGAGTTCAAAAAGACCGGCCACCAGAACGTGGCAATGCCCGTTCTGATCCCGGAGAGCCTTCTCAAAAAGGAAGGCGAGCTCGTCAACGGCTTCGCGCCCGAGGTGGCATGGGTCACGAAGGGCGGCAGTGAGGAGCTGGAAGAGCCGCTCGCGTTCCGCCCCACGAGTGAGACGATGTTCTGCGACCACT
>DHKA01000090.1 GCA_002404605.1 Clostridiales bacterium UBA4706
ATGCTCACGGCGGCAAGGCCGAGAGACGCCGCCTTTTCCACGGCGGCGCGCGGCGAGTCCGTGCCGTCCGAGGCGGTGGTATGGATGTGCAGATCAATATAGCTCATATGTACTCTTCCTTATTTTTCCGATGGAAATATAGTATCGCAGTTTGTTTCCGATTGCAAGAGCCGCAGCGCGCGGCCGCATTTATATTATCTTTATATGTCCACCTGTTTTGTCCAACATTTTCGCTATCATTTTTCAAAAAAGTACAGAATGTTCGTTTTTTCTATTGCTATGGAGCGATTTACGGCGTATAGTGGACAGGCACGTCATTTTGGGGAGGGGTTTTCGTGTTTTCTTCGTTTCTTGCCGGATTAAAGAGAGAGTTTTCCGGCTATAACGCCGCGAAGCTGGTGAAGGACATTCTCGCCGGTCTCACGGTGTGCGCCGTGGCGCTGCCGCTCGCGCTCGCATTCGGCGTTTCGTCCGGCGCTTCCGCCGCGGCGGGTCTCGTTACGGCGATCGTCGCCGGTATCGTGATCGCGCTGCTCGGCGGCGCGTCGTTCCAGATCTCCGGACCGACCGGCGCGATGAGCGCCGTGCTCGTCGGCATCGTGGCGACGCATGGGCTGCAGGGCGTGTTTTTCGCGTGCTTTGCCGCCGGTATATTGCTGCTCATCGCCGGTGTGCTCCGGCTGGGGCGGCTCATCAGCTTTATCCCGATGCCCGTCATTATGGGCTTTACGTCCGGCATCGCCATCATTATCGCGCTCGGCCAGATCGACAATTTCTTCGGCACGACGTCCGAGGGTCTGACGAACATCGAAAAGCTGCTCTCCTACGGGCGTCTCGGCTTCCATATAAACTGGCAGGCGGCGCTCATCGGGCTGCTCGTCGTGGCGGTCATGGTCGTATGGCCGAAGAAGTGGGGCGCGCGCGTCCCCGGCTCGCTCGTCGGCATCATCCTCGCGGCCGTCGCCGCGGGCGTGTTTCATATGGATTCTCTCGCCACCGTCGGCGACATTCCCCGCACGCTGCTGCTCGCCGACCGGCTGGATCTTTCATCGCTCAATTTTGCCATGGTCAAAGACCTGCTTTCGCCCATCGTGACGATCGCGGCGCTCGGCATGATCGAAAGTTTGCTCTGCGGCGCTTCCGCCTCGCGCATGAAGGGCGAGGCCTTCAACGCCGACCAGGAGCTGATCGCGCAGGGCGTCGGCAACATTCTGCTGCCGCTCTTCGGCGGCGTGCCCGCTACGGCGGCCATCGCCCGCACGAGCGTGGCGGTCAAGTCCGGTCAGCAGACCCGTCTGACAAGCGTTTTCCACTCGGTGTTCCTGCTCGCTTCCATGTTCCTGCTCGGCGGCGTGATGGCGCGGCTGCCGCTTTCGGCGCTTGCGGGCGTGCTCATGGTCACGGCGTGGCGCATGAACGACTGGGCGGGTATCCGCTATGTATTCCGCCACAAATTCAAATCCGGCATCAGCCAGTTTCTGCTCACGATGATCGCAACGGTCGTATTCGATCTCACGGTCGCCATCCTGCTCGGCGTCGTCTACTCCGCCATTTTGTATATGGCCAAGTCCAGCCAGATCCGCGTGAGCTTTTCGGCTATCGACACGAACAAGCTCCGCGCCATCGACGGCAAGCCTCCGATCCTCGAATCGGCGGGCGTGGCGTATGTGACGGGCGCGCTGTTCTTCGGTGCGGTGGACGAATTCAATCACCGCATGGCCGAGATGCCCGCCTACGACCACGTGATCCTCTCGATGCGCGGCATGCCGAGCGTGGACGTGTCCGGTGCACAGGCGATGCTCGAGCTGTGCCAGAGCCTGCTCGCGCAGGGCAAGACCGTGGCCTGCTGCGGCATGAGCGAGAGCGTCCGGCGCTACTTTGACCGCGCCGGGATCACCGAAGTCCTCGGCGAGAGCGCGTATTTCTGGAGCGCTGACCAGGCGATCCTCGATCTGCTGGACGCAGAGATCGTGGAATAAGTTATATAAATGAGTTGAGCCGCGGAGAAAGTTTTCCTCCGCGGCTCATTTTTTTGCGTTATTCGTCCTTTTCCGTTTCGGCGGCGCGGATACGGCGGTACATGTCCTGCATCTGGCGGTCGATATCGGCGATCTTGCCGGAGACGGCGAGCATTTCCTCGTTGATGCCCTCCGGCAGACGGGATTTGTCGGCCTTATACCGGATGTCGTGCTCAAGGCTCGCCCAGAAGTCCATGGCGATCGTGCGGATCTGGATCTCGGCCACGACGTGCTCGGTCCGGTCGGAAAGGTACACCGGCACGCGGATATCGAGATGCAGCGAGCGATAGCCGTTATAATTCGGCGTCTGGATATAGTCCTGCCGCTTGACGATCTCAATATCCTTCTGGCGTTCCAGCATTTCGGCGACGCGGTAAACGTCGTCAATGTAGCTGCACACCACGCGCACGCCCGCGATGTCGTTCACGCGCTCGCGCGCCGTCTCGATGGAGACAGGCAGGCCCTTCTTGATCAGCTTCGCGGCGATGCTATCCGGCGTTTTCACGCGGCTTTCGATGTGGTGGATCGGGTTGCGGGCATAGAGGACGTTGAATTCGTCGTTGAGGATCTCAAATTTCAGCGTGAGTTGGCGCGCGGCGGCCTCGTAAAGATTGCGCATCACGAGAAAATCGCGCAGGTCGCCCTGCAGCTCCGGCTTCTTTTCGGCGTCGTTCATGGTTTCTCCTTTGTGAGGACATGGGTTATTTCCTATAACTATAATAAGTATACCATGTCCCCCGCAGTACGCACAAGCGGCGGGAACTTTTTCCCTTCGCCGCGCGTCCAAAGAATAGAAACGCTCCATAGGAGGGATCTTTATGAAACGGTTTACCGCCCTTGTTCTCGCGCTCTGCGTTCTCTTTTCGCTCGCCGCGTGCGGCGGCACAAACACCTTTGCTCTCGCCGAGGCGAGCTATCCGGAAAGCGCGCCGTATCCGGACGAAATGAAATACTCCGGCGCGAAGTATGAAACGGTCTATGCCGCCTGGTCCGCCGAGCGCCGGGCACGGAACGCCGCGGCCTCGTCGGTCGAGGGCGCGCTCGACGATTATATCCGCGCGGCGCTGCCCGCGCTGCTCACCGCCGCCGACGGCAAAAACACCGTGTGCTCGCCGGTGAACGTGTATATGGCGCTCTCCATGCTCGCGGAGGTCACGGACGGGGACACCCGCGCGCAGATCCTCGCCCTGCTCGGCGCGGACAGCATCAAGTCCCTGCGCAAGACCGCCGGGAACGTCTGGGCGGCGAACTACCAGAACGACGGCGCGGTGACGAGCATCCTTGCCGACTCGCTCTGGCTCTCCGACAGCATGGACTATAACGCCAACACTCTCTCGCGTCTTGCGGACAGCTATTATGCCTCCGCCTACCGCGGCGAGATGGGCTCCGAGGCTTTCAACGAAGCGCTCCGCCGCTGGATCAACGAGCAGACGGGCGGCCTTCTCAAAGACAGCGCCGACGGTCTCTCGCTCACGCCGGAGACGGTGATCGCGCTCGCCTCGACCATTTATTTCCGCGCGAAGTGGGGCAGCGAGTTCTCGAAGAGCGCCACGGCGGACGGCGTTTTCCACGCGCCGGACGGAGATGTGACGCATGAATTCATGCACGAGACCATGGAGAGCACGTACTATGCCGCCGATAACTTCGCCGCTGTCGGCAAATATCTCGAGGGCAGCGGCTCGATGTGGTTCCTGCTGCCGGACGAGGGCGTGACGCCGGAGGAGCTGCTCTCCGACGGCGGCGCGGTCGATTTCCTTCTCTCTCCCGAGACCGTTGAGAGCAAGTATATGATCATCGATCTCTCGGTGCCGAAGTTTGACGTTTCCGCCGACACCGATCTTGCCGGTGCGCTGCACACGCTCGGCGTGACGGATGTGTTCGATGCAGATACCGCGGACTTCTCCCCGCTCGCCGATGATTCGGACGGCATTTTCCTTTCGCAGGCGAAGCACGCCGCGCGTGTGACCATCGACGAGGAGGGCGTTGTTGCGGCGGCCTACACCGTGATGGCCGCAGCCGGGGCCGCCATGCCGCCGGACGAGCGCGTCGAATTCACGCTCGACCGGCCGTTCCTCTTCGCCGTCACCGGCGCGAGCGGCGAGATCCTCTTCGCGGGGATCGTGAACACGCCGGTGTGACCGGAGGGGAGTCCCATTCTAAAGATCCTCGCAGAGTTTGCGCCCGCAGGCGCAACGATGCCCGCCCGTGAGTTGTTCTCACGGGCGGGCATCGTTTCTTTTTCGCTCAAATAACATAGTCGTACCCGCCGGGATCGGTGTGCATCAGATCGGCGAGCGTGTACTTGTCCAGATAGTCGTTGATGACCTTATCCAGCCCCTTCCACAGAGAAAGCGTGCGGCACTCCGCCGCCCGGGGGCATGCCGCAGCGCCGGGCTCCAGACAGGAAACGGGCGCCATGGAGTCCTCCGTCATCCGCAGAATGTCCCCGACCGTATATTGATCCGGCGACTTTGTCAGACGGTATCCGCCACCCTTTCCCCGCACGCCGGTCAGCAGCTTTGCTTTCACGAGCAGCTTGATGATGCTTTCCAGATATTTTTCGGAGATATCCTGCCGCTCCGCGATCACTTTCAGAGGGATAAACCCATCCGCCGCATGCTCGGCCAGATCGACCATGACCCGAAGCGCATACCGCCCTTTGGTTGAGATCAGCATTTTTTGTTCCTCCCTTGCATACAAATCCTATTATATAGCAGGGAAATAGGTAAATCAACCCAAAAACTTTTCCTTTTGCTATTGACAAATGTGCGGTGGCGATTTATAATCCACACAAACCTATGAGAAAGGTTGGTATTGAAATGAGCTTCAACATGGCCCTCCGATGTTGCCGGGCACAGATGCACACCGGAACACCCAATAACAACTTAGAATATTTAGGAGGAATCATCCATGAGTAAGATCTATACATCCGCCGACCAGCTGATCGGCAAAACCCCGCTGCTGGAGCTGGTACATATTGAAAAGTCCGAAGGTCTCGAGGCCAAGGTGCTGGGCAAGCTGGAGTATTTCAACCCCGCCGGCAGTGTAAAGGACCGCATCGCCAAGGCGATGATCGACGACGCGGAGCAGAAGGGGCTGCTGAAGCCCGGCTCCGTGATCATTGAGCCGACCTCGGGCAACACGGGTATCGGCCTTGCTTCCGTGGCCGCCGCCCGCGGCTACCGCATCATCATCGTCATGCCGGAGACCATGAGTGTGGAGCGCCGCCAGCTGATGAAGGCCTACGGCGCGGAGCTCGTGCTCACCGAGGGCGCCAAGGGCATGAAGGGCGCGATCGCCAAGGCCGACGAGCTCTCCAAGGAGATCCCGGACAGCTTCATCCCCGGCCAGTTTGTGAACCCGGCCAACCCCGCCGTTCACCGCGCGACCACCGGCCCGGAGATCTGGGAGGATACCGACGG
>DHKA01000003.1:0-1090 GCA_002404605.1 Clostridiales bacterium UBA4706
AGAGAGATCGTTCTCTCCGGGTGCCAGGGACGCTGCGGCCGCCGCCCCTTTTACAACAAAGAAGAAAAGCGGCTTGCTACGGATGCGATGGAAAAGATGCAGATCGCGCAGCTTGCAAAGCGGTGCTATCGGGAGCTTTCCGGCGGACAGCAGCAGCGGGTGCTGCTTGCCCGCGCGCTGTGCGCCACACGGAAAATGCTGCTTCTGGACGAACCGGTCTCCGGGCTTGATCCAAAGGTCACGGCGGAGATGTATGCGCTTATCGAAAAGCTCAACCGGGAGGACGGCATCACCGTTATCATGATCTCCCACGACATTGCCGCAGCAGTCAAATACGCCAGCCATATTCTGCATATCGGCGATGCCGCTTTCTTCGGAACAAAGGCGGCGTATCTCCAAAGCCCGCAGGGACGGCTGTTTGCCGCGGAAAAAGGCGGTGACAGGCAATGACTGCTATTTTAGAAAAACTGGCCCTCTATTGGGCGTATCCCTTTGTCCGCTATGCGTTCGTTGTCGGTGTGTTGATCGCCCTATGCTCCTCACTGCTCGGCGTAACGCTGGTGCTGAAGCGTTTTTCCTTCATCGGCGACGGGCTTTCCCATGTGGCGTTCGGTGCAATGGCTATTGCCGCCGTGCTGCAAATCACCAACGAAATGCCGTTGGTGATGGTCATTACAATTATCAGTGCGGTATTGCTTCTGCGTACAGGACAGAATACAAAAATCAAAGGCGATGCCGCGATCGCCATGATCTCGGTGGGGGCGCTGGCTGTCGGATATCTGCTGATGAATCTTTTCTCCACTTCGTCCAATCTCTCGGGCGATGTGTGCAGCACGCTGTTTGGCTCTACCTCCATCCTCACTCTGTCGCTGACGGAGGTGTGGCTTTGCGCAGGAATGTCGATATCGGTGGCGGCGGTGTTTATTCTGTTTTACAATAAAATTTTCGCCGTGACCTTTGATGAGAGCTTCGCAAGGGCGACCGGCACGAAAGCAGGACTTTACAATCTGCTGATCGCTGTTGTTACGGCTGTCATTATTGTACTGGCGATGAACCTTGTCGGTTCTCTGCTGATCTCCGCGCTGGTGAT
>DHKA01000003.1:1120-5379 GCA_002404605.1 Clostridiales bacterium UBA4706
ATTTTCCCGGCGCTGTCTGCCATGCGGATGTTCAAGAGTTTTCTCAGCGTGACGATCTGCGCGGCAGCACTTTCGGTTTTCTGTGCGCTGATCGGTATTTTGACATCGATCCTTGCCGGTACGCCGGTAGGCTCGACCATTGTCGCGGTTCAGATCATGGCTTTCGGCCTGTCATGGCTGGCCGGCGCGGTTGTTGGAGGTGTGAGAAAATGAAAAAACGGTTCTGTGCATTACTGATCGTCATAACGCTCTGCTCTCTTGCTGCCTGCGGTACGGCGGCTGCGCCTACGCCGGAGCAGCCGGTGCTCCCGGCGGAAACGCCGCTGCCGACAAGAGAGCCGACGCCTCTCCCGACGGCGGAGCCGACACCGCAGCCGCTTTCGGAGACGGAGTCCGGAGAATTGGATCTGACAGGTATGAGCGGCACCATGCTCTATACGATGATCTATAATATGATGATGCAGCCGGACGACTATCTTGGCCGGACGATCCGCGTCAAAGGGCAGTTTTCCGCTTACGTGGATGAGAAGAGCGGAAAAAGTTATTATGCCTGCTTTATTGCCGACGCTGCCGGATGCTGTGCGCAGGGGCTGGAATTCCTTCCGGCCGACGCGCTTGTCTATCCGGACGATTTTCCCGAGCCGGGGACAGATATCACCGTGAGCGGTGTGTTTGACTTAGTGCAGGAAGAGAACGGCTTCCAATATTTTGTGCTGAAGGATGCGTCCTTTACCGTAACATAAAATCACAGAGGCAGACGCAGACAAAGAGCCGGTACCCCGAGAGAGGTACCGGCTTTTTGCCTGTAAGAATGCGAAAACCTGTTATAAACCGTTTTCCCAAAGGACGAGATCACCGAGAACGATCTTCTGGATATCGTCTATGTTGATCGCGCTGCCCCATTCGCAATGCAGTTCTACTGCGCTGCTGCGCGTCGGATCATATTCTCGATGAAAGAAATAAGAACATGCTGTGACAAATTGGTGTACAAGAGCAGCGTTCAAAGCCTAGAATTTTTCTACGCCCCAAATGATGCAGAGAGATTCCAAAGCTCCGCATTCTCACTTTCCGGCTGGTTTTCCTGCCATTCTGTTTTGCTGCTTGTAACTTTTCCTTTATCTTCCGTTTTCGTCCGGAACTCTTGCATAGGGCTTTTTTTCATCCGTCAACTCAGCAAGGTAATCCATGCTGGTGTTCAGCGCAAGCGCAATCCGGCGGCATTGTTCAAACGTGTAGTACCGTTTCCCTCGCTCCAGCTTAGAGTAATCGCTCTGGTCAATGCCGGTCAGCATTTGCATTTGAATTTGCGTGAGCTTGCGTTCTTTGCGCAGCTCCATCAATCGTGTCATTTTTATCACCACGTATTATTATGGTGTAATTGACCTATTGACATTAGGGTAAAATTGACCTATTCTATAAGTAAAAATAGCCGGGAGGGAATACAAAAATGAGTCCTATGATGAAATGCAAAGCCTGTGGAAAAAAGATTTCTGCGGATGCGGAGGTTTGTCCGTATTGTGGGAAAAAGGATCCAACGAAGTATACGGAAAAAGAAAAAAAGGAAAACGATCGATGGGAGGTTATAGAAGCAATCGTCGGGCTTGTTACATTCACGATTCTGTTTGGCGTGTTTGGATAAAAGTCAATGTTTCAAAAGTCAGAATGCTGGAGATTCAATGCCATATTGTGCTTTCTTTCTTTTTTCTTTTATGCGATTAACACTGGGCTTCGACGGCAGGGCGTATGGACAGAGTGCCTGTTTATGAAAAATCACTTTAATGACTGTCTCGCTATGGTAGCAGAATTGTCATTATATAATTTTTTTTCGGAGCTGCGAGGGAGAAAGGGGATATATAATCCAGCGCTGCTATTCCTGGTCTTTTTATGCAGCAGCATATTTTGGGAATATGGTGTCGTGTATTTAAGAAAAAACAGCATATCCGATCCGCTTGATGTACTTTGTTATTTCTTTGGTGCGGTGGCATATTATTTGTTTTACAGAATCTATTTGCACAAAACTTCTGCGATGAAATAACACGAAATAGTGTTCAGAAAATGGAGCAGAAAACCCGGAATCTTTCCATGCCCCAATTGGCTCGGAAAGATTCCGGGTTTTGCTTGTTTCCTTTTTACATTTACTAATGCCAATTCGCTATTCAAAGCGTACAGGCATAAACAAACGCCACAAGCGTGAGCAGCACGCCGGAGACGATCGAGCCGGACCAGAGAACATACCGAAGATCGGCGCCCTCCAGCGGCTTGCGCTTCGGTCTCGCCGGCGCAGCGGGGCGCTGCGGTGCTGCGGCGTACGGCGGCGCGGGATAGCCCTCCGGCGCGGGGATGCCGCTTCCGTAAAAAGCGGTCTCATATTCCGGCTGCGGGACGCGCGGCATCTCCGGCTGCGGGACGCGCGGCATCTCCGGCTGCGGCGGAGCATATGCCGCCTCCGGCGCGGGGGCGCGGCCCTGCGGCGGGTAGGGCGGATAGGGGGGCTGCGGCGCATAATACCCGTTCGGGGGATAGGGGACGTTATACCGCGGATCATACGCCGGAGCAGCGTAAGGATCGTAGTACGGCGCGCCGTAGGCGGGCGCGGCATAGCCCTGCGGCGGATAGGGCGCGGCGGCGTAAGGCTCATACCCGGCCGGGGGATAGGGCGCGGCATAGCCGCCGTAAGGGTCATACCCCTGCGGCGCGTAAGGCGCGGCGGCGCGGCGCTCAAACGGTATATCGCCGCCGACCGTTTCGTATACCGGCACATCCCGTGCAGGCTTCCTCGGCTTTTCGGGCGCGGTGAACGGGTTTTCCCATTCCGGCTGCGCCATGGCCTCGGGAGCGTATGTACGCGCGGCGGTCTCGTCGCGGGGAATACGGTCCTGTACCTCTTCGGCGGGGCGGGTAAAGCGCTGGCGGATACTGCCCATGACCTCCGCCGCCGTGGGGCGAGGCTTCGGCGGGGTGAATTCCTGCTTTCGCAGTGCTTCCATCATTTCCGCCTCCGAGCCGAAGGCGCGGCTGGGGTCGGCATTCGCGGCGCGATCTCCGCCGGAAATTTTCTTTCGGATATCGGCAAAATTCATCGGCGGGCCTCCAAGATCTGCCGGGCACGCTCACCGTCGCGGGCGATCTGCGCGCCAAGCTCGTCGAGATCGGCAAAACGCCGCTCCGGACGCAGAAAATCAAAGAACTCAAGCGCAAGCGTGCGGCCGTAGAGATTCCCGTCAAACCCGAGCAGATGGCTCTCCACGGTAACGACCGGCTCGCTGCTCACGGTGGGGCGGACGCCGATGTTTGTAACGGCGGGAAACTCGCCCTCCGGCAGAAGCGCGCGCGCGGCATAAACGCCGTGCGGCGGAACGAGCACGCCGGGCGCGAACTGCATGTTGACCGTCGGCGCGCCGAGATGACGGCCGAGCCGGTGACCGTGGCGGACGACGTCCGAGAGGAAATGCGGATGTCCCATGAAATGCTCGGCGCGGAGCATTTCCCCCTGAAGCAAAAGCGAGCGGATGTAGGTGGAACTGACGGTGATGCCGTCGATCTCGACCTTATCGACCACGTCGCACGTGAGGCCGTTTTCCGCGCAGTAATCGCGCAGGCGTTCGGTGTTCCCCTCACCGCGCCAGCCGAACCGGAAATCGTAGCCGACGACAAAGCCGAAGACGCCAAGCTCTGCCTGGATGCTGCGCAGGAACTCCTCCCACGGCATGTGCATCGTCTCCTCCGTGAAGCGGAAAAACTCCACGCGGTCGATGCCGAACAGCCGCCGGATGAGATATGCGCGGTCGGGCGCGCTGTTGATGAGCGGCACGGGCGTGCCGAACACAAAGGTATCGGGATGCGTATCGAACGTCATGACCGCCGGATCGACGCCGAGCGCTTCGGCGCGTTCGATCGTACGGTTCAAAAGCGCCGCGTGGCCGCGGTGCACACCGTCAAAAAATCCAAGAGCGAGAACGCATTTTCTCTCTGCCATGAATGATCAAACCTCAAAAAAACTTTTTACCGTAACGGCCTCGCCGTCCGTGACGCGCCCGATGGCGAGGAATTCGCCATTTTCGGAGTAAAAGCGCGTCTCTCCGTCCGGTGCGTCGGTCCGGAACGGGTTTCCGCAGCGGCAGCGCTTTTCCTGCGCGGCGGTGAGCGTCAGAGACGCCGCCGCGGAAAAGAGCGTGTCCACCGGGAGAAGCGTATCGCGGTCGGCGCGCGTGAGCTCGCCGATGCGCCGGGCATTTTCCACGGAAAAGCTCCCGGAGCTG
>DHKA01000003.1:5425-12224 GCA_002404605.1 Clostridiales bacterium UBA4706
CGCCGAGATCGTGGCAGAGCGTGCGGATGTAGGTGCCTTTCGAGCAGCGGATACGGAGCACATGATCGCCGTTTTCCTGCCCGAGATAGTCGATGGAATGAATGGTTATGCGCCTTGCCGCGCGCTCCACCTCACCGCCGCGGCGGGCGATATCGTAGAGCTTTTGGCCGTTAATTTTAATGGCGCTGTACATCGGCGGGATCTGTTCGATCTCGCCGGTGAAATGGGAAAGCGCCGCGCGGACATCTTCTTCTGACGGTAAGACGTCCGACGAGCGCAGGAGGTTGCCTGTAATATCCTGGGTATCGGTAACGATTCCGGGCCGGAACGCCGCGACATATTCCTTTGTTTCCGCCTCGGCAAATGCCGCCGCGCGCGTGGCGCGGCCGACAAGCACGACAAGAAGCCCCGTAGCCAGCGGGTCGAGCGTACCGGCATGGCCGATGCGCCGCTCGCCCAGAATGCCCCGGAGCTTGGAAACGCAGTCCTGACTCGTCCAGCCCTCGTCCTTATCGAGAAGCAGAATACCGTTTACGCCCATACTTCCTCCACGGCGCGGCGCACCGCGTCCGCCGTTTTGTCCGGCGAAAGATCCAACTCGCACCCGGACGCCATTTTGTGTCCGCCGCCGCCGAACCGGGAGCAGACCTGCGAAGCGTCCACGCCGCCGTCCGTGCGCAGGGATACCTTGCTGCGCGGCGGGTCAACGGAGAGCTCGCGCACCGTTATGGCCACGCGGTTGCCCCGGACCTGTCCGGCGAGCGAGGCAAGATCGCTGCAATCGTCCTCGGTGACACCGGCGCGGCGCAGCATGTCGAGCGTGATGACGGCGATGTTGATCGCGTGATCGCGGTAGGAGCGGAGCGAAGAGCACACCATGCCCTCCAGCGCGAGCCGCGCCGGGGACTTGGTGCGGAAAAAGATCTTGTTGAGCAGCGGCAGATCCGCCCCGGCGTCAAAAAGACGTGCGGCGGCGCGGAATGTGGCGCTGTTGGTGTTCGCGTAGCAGAAGCAGCCCGTGTCGGTGGAGACGGCGATATAGAGAAGGTCGGCCTCCGCTTTGTCCGGCCCATCGAGCAGTTCATCGATGAGCGCAAGGACAAGCTCGCCGCAGGCGGCGCTGTGCGTCCAGATGACGGCGTGCTCCGGCTGCTCGCCGCGGGGGACGTGGTGATCGAGCTTGAGAGATATTTTGCCTTCAAAGCCGCGG
Source organism: Clostridiales bacterium UBA4706 (assembly GCA_002404605.1). GTDB lineage: Bacteria > Bacillota > Clostridia > Oscillospirales > Oscillospiraceae > Apopatocola. The sequence goes on from DHKA01000003.1 coordinate 6,636, forward strand.
GCAAGGAGCTTGTTCTCCGCCACGTCCACGCTCACGCACGTCTCGGGGACGAACCCCTCCGGCGCATAGTACGGCGAAACGAAGGGGACGAACGTCTCCGTGATCTCGGGGTTTTTATAAAGATGCGCCGTTTTTCCCAAACGGCGCAGTGCGTGGCACAGCGCAGAGGCGCTTCCGAGAGTGTCCCCGTCCGGCCTCTGATGCGTCACCAGAAGATAATTGTCGTGCGCGCGAAGGTACGCGGCGCATTCCAGAAGTTCCATGGTTACCCGTTTTCCCCGGCTTTGGGCGAGACGTCGTCCAGATGCCGGATGATGTCGTTGATATGAGCGCCGTGCTCGATGGAGTGATCGAGCTCAAAGATCAGCTCCGGCGTATATCGCAGCGAAAGCGAGGTACCCAGCTCGTGCCGCAGCCATCCGCCGCACGATTTGAGACCCTTTTTGAGCTCCTTTTCGTTCACGTCGCCGAGCACGCTCAGATATACGGTGCAGTAGCGCAGATCGCCCGTCGTCTCGGTGCGGACGATGCTCAGAAGATCGCCCTGCTGCACGCGCGGATCCTTCACCTCGCGCAGAAGCGAGGCGAGCGTGCGCTGGATATCGTCGTTGATGCGCTGGATGTGATTGGACGGCATAGTCTACCCTTCCTCTCTTACAGCTGCTCGGTGACGAAGCACTCGATGATGTCGCCTTCCTTGATGTCGTTGAACTTTTCGACCTGCATGCCGCATTCGTAACCGGCGGCGACTTCCTTGACGTCATCCTTGAAGCGACGCAGCGATGCGAGCTCGCCCTCGAAGATGACGATGTTGTCGCGGTTGACGCGCACGCTGCAGTTGCGCTGGATCTTGCCGTCCTGCACATAGCAGCCGCACACAGTGCCGACCTTGGACACGCGGAACGTCTGGCGGACCTCGGCATGGCCGATGATGACTTCGTGGAACTTCGGCGCGAGCATGCCCTTCATGGCGGCTTCGACATCGTTGATGCAGTCGTAAATGACGCGGTACATGCGCAGCTCGACCTTGGAACGCTCGGCGCTGTCGCGCGCGGCGTTGTCCGGACGGACATTGAAGCCGACGATGACGGCGTTGCTCGTGGAGGCGAGCATGACGTCCGACTCGTTGATCGCGCCGACGCCGGAATGGATAACGCGCACGCGCACTTCCTCGTTGGAGAGCTTTTCGAGCGAGGTCTTGACGGCCTCGGCGCTGCCCTGCACGTCCGCTTTGACGATGATGTTGAAGTCCTTGAGATCGCCCTCCTGGATGCGGGCGAACAGATCTTCGAGCGAGACCTTCTTGCCCGCGCCTGCGGCAGCGGCGCTGCGCTGCGCGGTAAGGCGCTCTTCGGCGAGGGCGCGCGCCATGCGCTCGTCGGCGACGGCGTTGAACACGTCGCCTGCGGACGGCACTTCGGACATACCGGCGATCTCCACCGGGACGGAGGGACCGGCCTCGGTGATGCGCTCGCCGCGGTCGTTCGTCATCACGCGCACACGGCCGACGGCAGTACCGGCGATGATGATGTCGCCGGCGTGGAGCGTGCCGTTCTGCACGAGAACGGTCATGATCGGGCCGCGGCCCTTGTCGAGACGCGCTTCCACGACCGTGCCGCGCGCCGGACGGTTCGGGTTGGCCTTGAGCTCCATGATTTCGGCCTGCAGCACGAGATTTTCGAGCAGCTCGTTGACGCCCGCGCCGGTCTTCGCGGAGATCGGGCAGACGATCGTGTCGCCGCCCCACTCTTCGGGGACGAGATCGTATTTGGTGAGATCCTGCTTGACGCGATCGGGGTTCGCGCCGGGGAGATCCATCTTGTTGATCGCCACGACGATCGGGGTACCGGCGGCCTTGGCGTGATTGATGGACTCGACCGTCTGCGGCATGATGCCGTCATCGGCCGCAACGACGAGAATGGCGATATCGGTCACCATCGCGCCGCGGGCGCGCATGGTGGTAAAGGCTTCGTGGCCCGGGGTGTCGAGGAAGGTGACGGGGCTGCCGTTGACCATCACGCGGTACGCGCCGATGTGCTGCGTAATGCCGCCCGCCTCGCCCGCAACGACGTTCGCGCTGCGGATGCGGTCGAGCAGAGAGGTCTTGCCGTGATCCACGTGGCCCATAACGACGACGACCGGCGCGCGGGGGACGAGTTCGTCCTCGGTATCGACGTGATCGTCGATGAGACGATCCTCGACCGTCACGACGACTTCGTGCTCCACCTTGCAGCCAAGCTCCATGGCGACGAGCGCGGCGGTATCGTAATCGATCACGTCGGACACGGACGCCATCACGCCGAGCTTGATGAGCTGCTTGATGACCTCGACCGCCGTTTTCTTCATGCGGGAGGCGAGCTCGCCGACGTTGATCTCGTCGGGGATGCTGACCTTGAGCTGCTGCTTTTTCGCAACCTCAAACTGCAGGCGCTGCATCTTGTCGCGCTCTTCCTGGCGGCGCTTGGCGCTTGCGACCTGCTGCTGGCGCTGCTTGTTCTTGTTCTGGATCTTCTCCTTACCGCCGCGGCGGATGTCCTTATCCTTGCCGGAGTTGCCGGCGTTACCGGCGATCTTGTCGAAGCGCTCGTCGTATTTCGAGAGGTTCGCTCCGGCGGAGCCGCGGGTATCGACAACGCGCTTTTCCACGACCTGCTTCGGCTGGGCGGGCTTCTCCGCCTTCGGCTTCTGCGGCTGCTGCACGGGAGCGGCAGCGGCAGCGGCGGCTGCGGGAGCGGCAGCGGCGGCTGCGGCAGCCTGCGCGCCGGCAGAGGGCTTCTCCTGCGCGGGAGCGGCGGACTTTTTCTCTTCCGGCGCCTTGGCGGGGGCCTTCTTTTCCTCCGGTTCGGGGGCGAAGATCTCGGCAATGCTGCCGACCTGGTGATGCTGCGTCAGATACTCGAAAATGAGATCCAGCTCGGCGTCCTCGAGAACCTGCATATGGTTCTTCGGCGTCGTGGCATAGTCGGTGAGGATCTGGGAAATATCCTTGGAGGTCATGCCGAAATCCTTGGCAACCTCGTGAATGCGGTATTTAAAATCAAGCGCCATACTTATATCCTCCTTTTTCCGCTCTCAGTGTGCTTACGGGGCGCGGCCTTCCGCCGCTTGAGCTTATCCTCGCGCTGGGCGAGCAGTTCGGCTGTTTCCTTCCAGCCGGGAAGCTCCTCGGCAAGCGCGGCGGCGAACCGCGCGGCGAGGGGCAGATCGGTGAAGCAGAGCATGCTGCATCCGCGCTTTCCCATCATGGCGGAAAGCTCCTCCTTCGTCCAGGGCAGCGTCTGCAGCGGCGCGCGGTGGCCGTACAAAAACCCCGCGGCGCGTTTCTGCGCGTTGGGGGAAGCGTCGGCGGCGAGCATCAAAAGCCGCCCCTTTCCGGCGGCAATCGCCGTGCCGCTTCCTTCCTCGCCGACGGCGAGCATCCCGCCCTTGCGGGCGAGACCGAGATACTGCGCTGCCTTATCCATCGTCCGCCTCCAGTTCCGCCGTGAGCCGCGCCCACACGTCCTCCGGCACGGGAACGGACAGAGCGCGCTCGAGCGCGCGCGATTTGACCGCGCGCTTTAAACACTCGCTGCTGCGGCAGAGATAGGCGCCGCGGCCCGGCGTCTTGCCGCGCAGATCGATGGACAGCTCGCCCTCCGGCGAGCGGACGACGCGGATCAGTTCGGTTTTCGGTTTTTGTTCACGGCAGCCGATGCACTGCCGGAGCGGTACGGTTTTCGGCAAAAGCGCTCCTCCTGAAAAATATGTGAACTATGGGATTCGTTTAATTTGATTATTCGGCGTTTGCGGCACTTTCCGGCTTGATGTCGATCTTGTAGCCGGTGAGACGCGCGGCGAGACGGGCGTTCTGGCCCTCCTTGCCGATGGCGAGAGAGAGCTGGCTGTCCGGCACGATCACGCGGCAGCTGCGGCCTTCCTCGAGCACCTCAACGGAAACGACCTCCGCCGGGGAGAGGGCCGAGGCAATGTACTGCTCGGGATCCTCGCTGTACTTGATGATATCGATCTTCTCGCCGCCGAGCTCGTTGACGATGCTCGCCACACGTCCGCCGCGGGGACCGACGCACGCGCCGATCGGATCGATCTCGGGATCGGCGGAGTAGACGGCCATCTTCGTGCGGCTGCCGGCTTCGCGGGCGATGGAGCGGATCTCCACCGTGCCGTCGAAGATCTCGGGCACTTCCAGCTCAAAGAGCCGTTTGACGAGACCGGGGTGCGTGCGGGAGATGAGCACCTGCGGGCCGCGGGTGGATTTGCGCACCTCGACGACGTAGACCTTGATACGGTCGCCCTCGGTGAGCTCCTCGCCCTTGATGCGCTCGGTGGGGGAGAGCATGGCCTCGGTGAATTCGCTGTTGGAGCTGATCTTGATAGACACGGCGCCGGTGCGCGGCTCGATGCGCGTAACGACACCGGTGAGGATCTCGTGCTCCTTGGAGGTGAACTCGTCATAGATGATGCCGCGTTCCGCCTCGCGGATGCCCTGGATGATGACCTGTTTGGCCGCCTGCGCCGCGATGCGGCCGAACTTCTTCGTTTCGACCGGGATGCGGACAACGTCGCCGATGTGCGCCTTCTTGTCGTAGTGCTGCGCCTCGTCGAGCAGGATCTGCGTGGCGTCGTTCACATACTCGCTCTCCTCCACGATGGTCTTGAGAACGAACATGGTGATGGTCTTCTTGGTCTCGTCCATGATGACCTCAACATTATCCTCGCAGTCGGGATTGTCGCGCTTGAAGGCGGTCAGAAGGGCCTGCTGGATCTTCTCCTGCATATACCCGCTGGGAATGCCCTTTTCCTTTTCGATCTGCTCGATGGCGTCAAAAAATTCGGCGTTCATTGCACTCATCTATTTTCGCTCCTTACGTTATATCACGTTGTGTTTTTTTTACAGCACGCGCAGCCGTACCTGCGCGATCTGGGACTTTTCAAAGGTTGTCTCTTTTCCGGCGATGGTCAGGGTAACGTCGCCGTCATTATATCCCGAAAGCGTTCCGACAAAGGACTTGCTGCCGTTCACCGGCTTATAGAGCCGGACTTCCGCACCGCTGCCCATGAAGCGCTCAAAGTCGCCGGGGCGCTTGAGCTCGCGCTCGGCGCCGGCGGAGCTGACCTCGAAAACGTAGCTGTCCGGAATGGGGTCTGCCTCGTCCAGCACGGGATCAAGCGCGCGGGAGAGCGCCTCGCAGTCGTCGATGGAAACGCCGCCGTCCTTGTCGATGTACACACGCAGGAACCACTGCCCGGCCTCGCGGATGTACTCCACATCCCAAAGCTCCAGACCCAGCTTTTCGGCGATGGGTGCGGCCAGCGCGGTCACGGTCTCGGTGACTTTACTCATAAAAACCTCTCAATTTCCAGATCCTGACATTTTCTTTTAAATCAACAAAAAGAGTGGGTTTTGCCCACTCTTCGTTGTTACACATATTATAACATAATATATATTATGATTACAAGTGTTATTTAAGAATTAATTTTTCTAGATGTTACAGTTCAGTCAAGAAGATAGATAATTAAGTCTATCTTTTTTTGATACTCCTTCTATAATACATTATTTTTTTGTAAATTATAAGTCTTTTATTTTAA
>DHKA01000025.1 GCA_002404605.1 Clostridiales bacterium UBA4706
GCAAACTCTGCGAGGCTTTTTACAGTTTCAGAGAACCGGGGAGGCGGTTTTTTCGTCTATAGTCTATAATGGTAGAAGTCGTTTATTATATTTGGATTAAGGAACTTGTCAAACGACGGCTTTCTGGTGTATACTAGTTTGGTATCTTTTTTGATATCTTTATTACTGTTGAGAGCGAGGATGAAACCATGCGTGAACGCAGCGCAGCCGGCGGGATCTTCCGCGTCGTTGGACGCATTCTGCTGATCCTGCTGGTCACCATACTGCTTTTTGCCGTTTTTCTGCTGGGCGTGATGGGCGTGCTGATCCACGGTCCTTCTGCCGAAGCAAAGCGGCTTTTCGTGCTGTCCGTTAACGAGACGAGCGCGCTGAAATTCCTGCCGCACATCTATCTTTCCGATGCGCAGGTGGACGCGATACTTCACCCCGTCAGCACCTCCACGGACGACGAGCCGGCGCCGGACGACAATTTTGTCGAGCTGCCCTACGAGGACGGCCGCACGGCAGAAGATGAAAATGCAAATGCGGGCCATGTCGTTGTGGTGGAGCCGTCGGACAGCACCGCGCAGAGCGGCGAATGGCTCGAGGTCGTGGATATCAAGGGTTCGACCTTTAAGGGTAAGCTGATGATCATCCGCGATCCGTCGAAGGTCGTCGTCGGCACGCTGGATGCTTACGGTGCGAACTACCACGGACTGTATCTTTACGAGTTCATCGATAAGTACAACGCCATCGGCGGCACGAACGCCGGCGGCTTCTACGATCCGGGCGGAGGCGGCAACGGCGGCATCCCCGACGGTCTCGTCATGCGCGACGGCGCGATCGCCTACGGCAACCCCGGTACGTGGTATCTCAATGTTGTCGGCTTCGACGCCGACCACATTCTCCACGTCGGCGACATGTCCGGCCAGCAGGCACTCGATCTCGGGCTGGAGAGCGCGGTCAGCTTCTCCCCCGGCCCGGTGCTCGTGAAGGACGGCGAGCTGCAGACCAATCTCGGCGGCGGCATGAACCCGCGCACGTGCATCGGCCAGTGCTCGGACGGCACGATCCTCCTGATGGTCATCGAGGGCCGTAAGCCCGACAGCATGGGCGCAACGTACGACGATATCGCCAAGATCCTATATGACCGCGGCGCGGTCAACGCCGCCAACCTTGACGGCGGCTCGTCCTCGCTCATGTACTACAACGGTGAGCAGATCACCCGCGGCTCGAACATCATCGGCATGCGCCAGATGTCCACCGCCATTCTCGTTTTGAATTGAGGGCAGCTATGGGAAAGCATGAAAAACCTGTATCCGGCACGAGCCGGAAGAGCGAAGCGCGCCTGCCGCGCGCAGAGCGCACTCCCTCCGTCCGCGAGGAGGAGCTGCTTTTTGATATCCCGGAGACTGCCGAGCGTGTGACCGTTCCCGCGGCGGATACGCTGCCGGAAGAGACTGCCGCGCCGGTTTCGGACGCTCTGCCGGAAGAGACCGCCGCTCCCATCCCGGAGGAGAGCTTTGAAGCGCCCGCCCCTATCCGGAGGGCGGCGCCGCCCGCGCAGGAAGCCGCTCCGGTGCGCCGCGAGCGTTCTGCGAGCGCAGAGAAGCCGGTACGCCGTGAGAGACCCGTAAGCGAGGAAAAGCCCGCACGCCGCGAGCGTTCCGCGGACGAAGAAGCCTCCGCGCGCCCCGCCCGCAGGGAAGCGCCCGAGCGCCGTGAGCGGCCCGCACCGGAAAAGAAGCCTGTGCGCCGGGAACGTCCCGCACCGGAGGACGACGCCCTTCCGAAAAAAAGGCGGAAAAAGGGCGGCTTCCGCAAGGGGCTGCTGACGTATGTTCTGGTCGTTGCGGTGATCTTCCTCGCCGCGCTCATCGTGCTCTGGGTCGCGCTCGCGCGCTTCCAGAAGAACAAGGATGCCGAAAACGCGGCCGAGGCCGAGCAGAACGCCATCGTGCTGCAGGAAAAACAGCACGCCGAGGCCGTGCGGCAGGCGCCGCAGCGCGCGTTTGAAGCGTGGCTCGCCTCCTATACCGCCGACGACTGGACAAATCTCTGGTATGAGAAGCGCCCGGAGAACATTGACGGCCGCGACCGTGTGCGCGCTTATATGGAAGAGCGCTTCGGCAGCGGCAGCGTGCAGGCGTTCCGCTCGCTCGACTATACTGACGAAGCGCCCGCCTACGTTCTCAAGGACGGCGACGAAGCGCTCGCTAAGATCACCCTCTCCGGCAGCGACGTGAACTGGACCGTATCCGATGTGGAGCTTGAGCTTGAAGGGACGAAGTCCGCTTCGGTCGAGGTCGCCGTCGGCAGCAAGGTGTTCTGCAACGGCATTGAGCTCGGCAGCGAGTACGCCGGTGAAACGCAGAGCAACTTCTCCTATGAGCCGCTCAAGGACAAGCTCATCAACCCCGTTTCGTGGACGACGTACAAGGTGGACGGTCTCCTGATCGAGCCGGAGCTGACCGTCGAGCCGCCCGCAGGATGCAGTGTTACGAAGACCGCCGAGGGCGATTTCATGCTCTGTCTTGACGGGGTGGACGCCGAAAAGTACACCACGCGCGCGGTGAGCTTTGTGAAGGCGTATCTCACCTACTATATGAACGGCTACAACGGCACGTGGGGCAATCTGTACGCCGCGCTTGCCTATCTCACGCCCGGCACGCAGGCCTACACCGATCTGCAGGACACCTATAACGGCGTTGTCTGGAACACCGCCTACGGCAACATCGACGTTTCCAACACCACCGCCTCAGGCGTGGTGATCTGGGCGGACAACTGCTACAGCGTGGATGTGACCTATGACGCCAACTGCACGCACAACGGACAGGCCATCGACTATGCCGACGCCACCATGCGCATCTATTTCCTGCAGACCGACGCCGGTTTTGTCATCAGCAACTACGAAACTCTCTGATAAAGGCAGGGTAAAAAGCGAAATGAAAGTTACCGCTGTCGTCCCCTCCTACGAGCCGGACGAAAAGCTCATTCAAGTCGTGGACGGCCTGCTGGCCGAGGGCTTTGACGATATCGTCGTCGTCAACGACGGCAGTCACGAAGGGCATCTCCAGCCCTTCGCGGAGGCCGCCACCCGCCCCGGCGTCACGGTGCTGCGGCACGAGGTGAACCGCGGCAAGGGCCGCGCGATGAAAACGGCGTTTGCTTGGTGCACGGAAAACCGGCCGGATATCGACGGCGTCGTTATCGTAGACGGCGACAATCAGCACCGACCCAAGGACGCCATGGCCGTTGCCGAAGCAATGTGCCGCGAGCCGGACAAGCTCTGGCTCGGCGTGCGGGATTTCTCGCTGGAACAGGTCCCGCTGCGCAGCAAGCTCGGCAACAAGATCACGCGCAGCTTTATGAAGCTCGCCTGCGGCGTCGGCGTGACCGACACGCAAACCGGCCTGCGCGCCATCGCCCGCCGTCATCTGCCGCTGATGTGCTCCATCGGCGGCGAGCGGTACGAATACGAAACGCAGATGCTCCTCTCGCTCAAGGGCGCGGGTCTCGGCGTCGGCGAGGTCGTGATCGACACCGTGTACATTGACGAGAACCAGACCAGTCACTTCAACACCGTAAAGGATTCCTGGCGGATCTACAAGCTCATTTTCCGCCACATCTTCCACGGGGACAAGAAGGAGTAAAGCCGCTTTGAAATCGTTTCTCTGCTTTTCCGGCAGCAGCGCCATCTGTTTTCTGTTGGATTATGGACTGTTCACGCTGCTCAACTCCGTGCTTCTTGTCTCTCTGCCGGACGGCACGCGCGAGCTCTGCGCGACCTACGGCGCGCGCATCGTTTCCGCCGTGACGAACTTTCTGCTCAACCGGCTGCTTGTATTTCAGGATAAGAGCGCGGCGGGGCAGTCGATCTGGCGGTACGCCGTGCTGGCCGTTGTGCAGGCAAGTCTGTCGGCGGTGCTCGTTTCGGTATTGCAGGATCTCACGCACGCAACGAATCTGCTTGAAACCGTCATCAAGATCCCGGTAGACGGTGTGCTCTTCCTTGCGAGCTATCAGATCCAGAAGCGCTGGGTCTTCCGGCAGCGTACCGACACTCCCGATAAATAAAAAAATTCCGTATGTCCGACGGCATACGGAATTTTTTTATATGAGTATCAGCATTCTCCGGAAATGTGCAGCGCCCGCCAGAGCGTCTCGCCCGCACCGGTGAGACCGAGGCCAGGCATGCCGTAAGCGTACCGGCTGTCGCGCGCTTTGAGCACCGGCGCTCCGTCCACGGAGAGCGTGAAGGTCTCGCCCTTTGCCTCCGCCCGGAGAGCGTATTCCTGCCCCGGCTGCCAGGCGATCGGCGCGGCGGCGAGCTTCGTCACCGTGCCGTCCTCGTACCGGAGCACGGCGCACTCTCCCGGCGCGGAAAAGCCGAGCGCATAGTACCGGCGCGTCCCCTGGCCGCGCAGCAGCACGAGGGCGCTCCCGCCATTTTCCACCGTCACAGACGCGCTCACTGCCGTATCGCGCAGATAGTAATTTCCGGTGAACGCCTGCGCGCCGCTCATGTACGGCAACGCCTCCGCGGTGAGATGCATGGCGTCCCCCTCGCGCTTCCCGGCGCAGTCGTTGAATGAGAACGGCGTGAGCTGCGAAAACTCCTCGCGCTGGAGCGAGAAATCGACCGCGTAGTCCATCGCGCCGGTGACGGTGATCTCGTCCACATACACCCGGCCCATGACCCAGGGGTCAACGTCGGGCTTCGTCTCGACCGTCCAGCCGACGTCGTGCACGGCGTCGCCGCCAAGCTCCGGCACGGTGAACACGATCTCCGTCCACTCCCCTTCCGGGAGCACCGCCGCGGGCATGGTCACTCTCTCGCCGGTCATGGCACGGCGGATGAACGGCGTCACCGTTACCGCGGCAGGGGCAATCTGCTCGCTTTTCATCCAGACGCCGACACGCTGGCCGGGGTTGACCTTCGCGGTGAACACCGGATCATATCGCTCCTCGTGGAGATCCGGGCGTGTGAGCATCGCCTTAAACGAGAGATCGACCGGCCCGGCGCGCTTGCCGTCGGTCATCAGCTCGGCGCAGTACGCGCCGGAGTGCGCCTTTCCCGGAACGATGCGCAGCGTGTGCTCCGCCTTATCCGACAGCTCGAGCCCGTGCGTCGAGCCGGGGAACGGAAAGTCCATACGCAGCTCGCCCGGCCTCGGGCAGACGATACCCTCTGGCAGCGTGCCGCCGTACATCCGGCAGGAGAGCGCGCCGAGTTCCTTTGCTTTATCGGAAAGATCGACAAGATTGAGATAGCCGGACACGCTCGAGAGCGTGACAAGATCGTTGATCGGGCGGCGGTAGCGCTCCGGCACGCCGCCAAGACCGCCGAGCACGCCGAGGATCGTGCCGATATTGCTCGCATTGCAATCGGTATCGTAGCCGCACATGACGGAGATCTCAATGCTGCGGCCAAGCTCGCCCCTGCCGTAGAGCATGGCGAGGATACATATCCCGGCGTTCGGCACGATGTGGTATCCGCCGGGGTATTCCTCGTCGCTGAATTCGCGCGCGATCATCTCGCGGCAAGCGCGGAAATCCGCTTCCGCCGGGTGCGCGCGGTGGTAGGAACGCACCGTCTCGACCACACGGCGGTAGTCGCACCTCTCCGGCAGGAAGCGCAGACCGGTATCCAGCACCTCGTCCAGCGAGGACGCCATATACGCCGCGGCGACGCACGCGGCCATAAACCGCGCGCCGTCCACGCCGCTGCCACCGTGCGATACGCTCGCGGCTGCGGCGGCAAGCTCCGCGGCGCGCGCCGGGTCGCCGGGGCAGATAAGGCCCCAGGTGTCCACGAAGATCTGGCCGCCGATCTGCTCGGCGGCCGTCTTCCCGTTTTCCCCGATGCTGCCGGAGCGCGGCGCCTTCACGCCGCGGCGGAGATTCATATACGCGCGGTGCTCGGTGGAAACGTCCTCGCCGCCCCACCAGAACATGCCCATACCGCGGCGGGTGTAGTTGAGCCACGTCTCCCCGACCGTCTCGCTCGTGAGCGGTTCGGGCATGGCGTTGTCCGCGAGCGCGCGCACAAAGATGAGAGGGCCGTTCACATCGTCGTCCGCGGTGTAATACCGCTGCTCGCGCAGATAGCCGCGGATGTCGCCATAATAGCTTTGCAGCCGTTCATACGTCCAGAACGGATTTTCCACCGGTGCGCCGAGACGCATACCGGCGTCCATGCCGATGAGTCCGGCATAGAGCTTTTCGAGCGTTTTTCTTTCCATAGCGGTCAATAGCAGCGGCGCAGGATCTCGATCACGTCGTCCGCGGTGAGCTGACGATAGCTGTAGCAGCTGAGATCGGTGAGCTCCGCGACACGCGCAAAGCAGCTCTCCGGCACGCCGAGAGCGCGCAGCGTCGCCGGGGCGCCAAGCTCTTCATGGAAGAATTTCTTCAGCGCGGCAATGCCCTCCTTCGCCTGCTCACTCTCGCTCTTCCCGGCGGGATCAATGCCCCAGACATTCCGGGCAAAGCGCGCAAGACGCGGCGCGGCGCTCTCGCAGATATAGTCGAGATACGCCGGATGTATGACCGCGAGCCCTGCGCCGTGCGCCACATCGAAGAGCGCGGAGAGCGGATGCTCGATGCAGTGGCTCGCCCAGTCGGTATTTTTTCCGTTATTGAGCATGCCGCAGAGCGCAAAGCTGCTCGTCCACATGAGACTTGCCCGGGCCTCGTAACCCGTCGGCTCAATGACCGCGCGGCGCGCCGCGGCGATCTCCGTGCGCATGGCGGCTTCGGCGAGGTTATCGGTGAGAAAATCATCGTCCGGCGGGGAGATATAAAGCTCCATCAGGTGCGACATCGTGTCTACGATGCCGTTCACCATCTGGTTTTTCGGCAGACTGTACGTGAGCGTCGGATCAAGGATGGCAAAGCGGGGAAATTCCCACTCACTGTCATAGCAGTTTTTCTCGCCGGTGGCGAAATTCGTGATAACGGCGGACTTGTCCAGCTCACTGCCCGTGGCCGGAATGGTGAGGATGACGCCGAGAGGGATACCGGTTTCGGCGGTCTCCCAGTTTACATAAAACTTTTCCCAGAAGTCGCCCTCCGCCGGTGCTCCCACGGCAATGGCCTTGGAGCAGTCGATCGTGCTGCCGCCGCCAACGGCAAGGATGAGATCGATCTTGTGCGTCCGGCAAAGCTCGATACCCTCGTACACCTTTTCGGTGCGCGGGTTCGGCATGATGCCGGAGAGCTCATAGACGTTCTTCCCCGCCGCGTGCAGCGCATCGATCACGCGGTCGTAGAGGCCGGTGCGCTTGATGCTGCCGCCGCCATAGGTGAGAAGGACGTTTGGGCCGAACTTGCCCAGCTCCTCCGGCAGATAGCTCATGGCGTCCGCGCCGAAGTGGACGCGCACGGGATTATAATAGGTAAAATCGTTCATGGATCTTCTCCTTTCCCAGAATGCCCCGTTTCCGAAATTCGGAACGGGGCATGGTTTTTATTCAGCGCCTAAAAGACGGAACATACGCCGCTTGAAGAGCGCGGCGTCCACCGCGGTGCAGAGCACGGCGTTGCACTCTTTCTCCGGAGCAGCCGTATCAAAATGAAAGTAGCCGCGCCGCTTGCTGTCGTGCAGCTCCACGCGGCACTTTGCCGGGACAACATTTGCCATGATCTCCGGATACAGCGCCGCCGTGACAGCAAGGCTGTCTATGACGCCGTAGGTCTCGCTGCCGCCGCGGATCTCGCTGTAAAATTCGCGCAGCCGCCGCGTGGCGAGCGCACAGAAGCGCCCCGCCGGAGACGGCGACGCGAGCAGCCGCTCCACCTCGTCCGGGGTGATCTCGGTGCTGCCGCGGGTCGTATCGAGCGTGATCCACACCGCCGGAGCGCCGGATTGCAGAACGATCTCCGCTGCTTCGGGGTCGGAGCCGACGTTATATTCGGCGTACTCGGTGAGATTGCCGCGGATCCCGGCGCTGCCGCCGAGGATCCAGAGCTTTTTGATCTTCTGCGCGAGATCGGGCGCGAGCGTGAGCGCCGCGGCGAGATTCGTCAGCGGGCCGATGGTGACGATCTCGATCTCGCCGGGGTTTTCGCGCACAAGATCGATGATCGCCGGCACCGCGTGCTTTTTCTCCGGTTTCCGCGCCGGGGCGGGCAGGTCAAGCCCGCCGAGGCCGTCCTCACCGTGAACGCGGTACGCCGCAAAGCTCTTTTTCGAGAGCAGCGGGTGCTCCACGCCGCGGTAGACCGGCGGGAGATAGCCCCCCGCCGCGTCCTCCGCCAGAAGCGCGTTTTTGGTGCAGAGATCGAGCGGAAAATTTCCGCATACGGTCGTGATCGCCTCGACATGGGCAATATCGGAGGCGCAAAGCGTCTCGACGATGGCCCAGGCGTCGTCCGAGCCGGTGTCCGTGTCGATGAGGAAGCGGCGGACGCTCACAGCTTCGCCGCCCAGTCCGCGCCGGGCATGTCGTGCCGGCGGCAGTACTCGTCAAAGACGATGCCCGCGGGGAGCATTTTGAACTCTTCGAGCAGCGCGAGACGGCGCGTGAAGTTTCCTTCGCGCTCGGCTTCCATGAGCTTGTCCGTCGGCTCGAGCAGGGCGATCATCAGCGCCTTTTTCACGCTGCGTGCGCCGATGACGGACGCGCTCACGCGGTCGATGCTCGCGTCGAAGAAGTCAAGGCCGAGATGCACCTTATCAAACGCATTGCAGCGCTTGATCTCCTGCATGATGGCGACGGTATCCTCCGATACGGTGGCGACATGGTCGCTGTCCCAGCGCACGGCGCGGGAGAGGTGTGTCATGATCTCCTGGCCGAACACAAAGTAGGACGAGAGCTTCGCCGCAACGCTCTCGGTCGGGTGGTAATGGCCGGTATCCATGCACACCATGGCCTTGCCGGTCGTGAGGGCGTAGTTGGTGTAAAACTCGTGCGAACCGGCGGTATAGCTCTCGAGGCCGAGACCGAACACCTTGCCCTCGATCGAGTCGCGGTTATACTTCCGGTCGATCGGCTCGGCAAAAATGCGGTCGAGCGATTCGACGAGCCGTTCGCGCGGTCCAAGCGTATCCACGCGGGTGTCCTTCGAGCCGTCCGGGATCCAGTGGTTCGTGATGCACACCTCGCCGAGCTCGCGGCCGAAATACTCGCCGATCTTCCGGCAGGCAATGCCGTGCTGCACCCAGAAGTCGCGCACTTCCTTCTCGGGGCTGGTGAGCGTCCAGTTGTCGCGCAGCATTGGATGGGAGAAGTACGTAGGGTTAAAGTCAAGGCCGATGTCCTTTTCGCGGGCATAGTCCACCCATCCGGCGAAATGCTCGGGGCGGATCTCGTTGCGCGGCACCTTCACGCCGTTCGTGAGCGGGTACACCGCGTGCAGCGCCAGATGCTTCGCGCCCGGAACGAGCGAGAGCATTTTGTCGAGAGAGACAAAGTATTCCTCCACGCTTCTCGGCTTGCCGGGCGCATTGCCCGTGGCGGCAATGCCGCCGGTCAGCGCAGCGTCAAAATCCTCAAAGCCGGTGAGATCGTCCAGCTGCCAGCAGTTGATGGAAACGGGGATGGTGTCCATCTTCCGCAGGGCCTCTTCGGTGTCCACGCCCCAGGCGGCGTATATGTCGCGGGCAGCTTCGTACTGGTTTGCCATGCAGAAACTCCTTTCCTATAAGGGGAAATCAGTTGTTATTGTAGTAGACCACGTTCTCCGGACGGATGCGCACAAAGAGATCATCGCCCTCCGAGAGCGTTCCGGCGTGGGTGCCGAGCGCGGAAATATCGAGCGGCTGGGTTCCCAGCGTACCGATGAGCTTCCAGGAAAGGCCGGTGAAGATCTTCTTTTCGAGATGGAACGGGTTCGCGCCTTCCGTCTCCGGGGTGCAGAACTCGAAATACTCGCCGCGCACCGCCGCCTTGACGGGGTCGCCCTCCTTGCCGCCGACGTGGTTGACCGGGATGCGGACGTTTTCTCTGCAAACGTACCACGTGCTGTCCTCGCATGCGAGAACGCCGGAGAGAAGGTTCGCCTTGCCGAGGAAGTCGGACGCAAATACCGACGCCGGCTGGCTGTAGATCGTGAAGGGGTCGCCCTGCTGCTCGATCTGGCCGCCGTGGAGGAGGATGATCTGGTCGGACATCGTGAGCGCTTCCTCCTGGTCGTGCGTGACGAACACCGTCGTCGTGCCGATCTGCCGCTGGAGATTGCGGATCTCATACTGCATCTCCGCGCGCACCTTGCGGTCAAGCGCGGAGAGCGGCTCGTCCAGCAGGAGAATGTTCGGCTTGGTGACGAGCGCGCGGGCGAGCGCCACGCGCTGCTGCTCGCCGCCGGAGAGCTGCGTCACGCGGCGGGAGTTATAGCCGCCGAGCTTTACAAGCTCGAGCGCCTCGTTGACGCGCTCGTCGATCTCCGGCTGGGGGACCTTGTGCATCTTGAGGCCGTAGCCCACGTTTTTCGCCACGTTCATGGAGGGGAACAGCGCGTAGTTCTGGAACACGAGACCGATGTTGCGCTTTTCCGGGCGCACCTTCGTCACGTCCGCGCCATCTACGAGCACCTCGCCATCGTCCGCAGTCTCCAGACCGCAGATGATGCGGAGGATCGTCGTCTTGCCGCAGCCGGAGGGACCGAGCAGCGAGAGGAAGTTGCCGCTTTTAACATCGAAACTGACGCCCTTGAGCACCTCATGGTCGCCGAAGCTCTTTTTTAATCCTTTTACCGAAAGATCCGCCATCGGTTATTCTCCTTTCTTCTTCGCGCCGCCGGACATACCGAACAGACTGCCCGCGGAAAAGCCCAGCCGCGAGAACACGATCACGATGATGATCGCGATCAGAACAATGATCGCCGAGAGTGCGTTCAGGTCGGCCTGGTACTCGCTGCGGATGCGGGTGAACACGAGCGTCGGCAGCGTATTCGTGCCGACAGGGATGAGATAGTATTGCAGCACGAAGTTGTTGAAGCACATGATCATTGCCATGATGCCGCCGGCCAGGATGCCGGGCGTGATGGCCGGGAGTGTGATATCAAAAAATACGCGTACCGGGCTCGCCCCGAGAAGCCGGGCCGCCGCCTCCGGCGAGCGGTCCATATCCTGAAACCGACCGTTGACAAGCAGCACAACATACGGCAGCACGACGATCAAGTTGCCGAGGAACATGGTGACCATGCCGCGCCCCGAGCCGAGGAACGAGAACATCAGCAGCAGGGAGATCGACGTTACGAGCCACGGAATGATGATCGGCAGCTGGAGCACGAAGTTGAACCTCGCCGCCCACTTGGGGGCGTAGTGCTGCAGACCGTAGGAGCAGAGCGTGCCGATCACGACGGCGGCCAGCGTGACGAGGAAGGAAAACTTCAAGCTGAGGATACAGGCCGGAAGAAGGTTGCTCGTCGTGAAGAGCGTTTTGTACCACTGGGTCGTAAATACATACGGGAACATGCCGTATGGTGTTTTGTTGAACGACATGCCGATGATGGCAATGATCGGGATATACATGAACGCGAGCACGATGCACAGACACGCCATCATCGTGCGGCGAAAGGCCTTGCTCGTCATGCGATATCACCCCCGATCGCTTTCTGCGCGCGGTTGGCGGCAATGCGTGTGATGGCCATGATGATGCTCAAAATGATGAGCAGCGCACAGGAGAGCGCCGCGCCGTAGCCCATGTTCAGAGAGCCGGAGTACTGCGTATCGATCATGCTGCCGACCATGGAGCCGCCCGCTCCGCCGACAAGTCCCGGCTCGACAAAGCTGCCGGCCACCGGAACAAACACGAGCAGTATGCCGGAGAGAAGGCCCGGCACGCTCATGGGAAATACAATGTTCGTAAAGGTCTTCGTCTTGCTTGCGCCGAGGATCAGCGATGCCTGGATGATGTTGTCGTTGATGCCCTCGAGCGAGGAATAGAGACACAGTATCATATACGGAAGATACTCATACGTCAGTATGAGCACCGTGGCCTTGTTCGTATAGAGCCACGTTTTCACGCCGTGTATGCCGATGGCGTCGAGCGCCGTGAGCAGCAGACCGCCGGTCTGGATAAGGTTCATCATCGCGTAGATCAGCAGCAGCTGCGACGTGAAAAACGGCAGAATGACGACCATCATAAGCGTGCTGCGGTGCTGCGGCTTCACGATCTTTGCGATCGCCCACGCTGCGGGGTACGCCGCAACGATGCAGATGAGCGTGACCTCGCCCGCCGTAAGGAGCGATTTGCCCATCAGCCGCCAGAACGTCGCGGAGCCGAACATACGGGTGATGTTGCGCAGCGTCCAGCCCGGCCAGGGCTGTCCGGCAAAGATGTTGCGGTTCATAAAGCTGAACACGAGCAGCATCAAAAGCGGCAGGATCGTCAGACACAGCAGGAGAATAACGCTCGGCGTTGTCCACAGCGCGCCCGGACGAAATTCGGATCTCTTCTTTTTCATTATCAATAACCGCCCCTCTTTTAAAAAGAATGCCGCCGAAAGGGGTTCCGGCGGCATTCTGTCGTTGGATGCGTTATGTGCCGGGCGCTTTAGCCGACGAATTCCTGATACAGGTCGGTCCAGGCGTCCTTCAGATCGGGATCAGCGATGTAAGGCAGGAGCTTGATGCAGGTGGGCATCGGGTCGAGCTCGAGGGCGACCTTCTGCTCCGGCGTCAGATTCTCGATGGCCTTGGCGTTGACCGGCGTATAGGTGTAGTACTCGCCGGGGTACTTGTCGCTGATGCCGGTGGCCATGGCGGTCTGCTGCTCTTCGCTCTCGATCCAGTTGATCCACTCGCACGCGAGATCGTATTCATCGGTGCCTTCCACGATGGACCAGTAGTCAATGTAGCCTACCGTGCCCTCGGTGGGGTGGACGAGCTTGATGTTGGTGCTGGGATCGTTGAGGAGCTGGCTGTACGGGCCGGACCAGATCTCGCCCGCCCAGAAGTCGCCCGCGAGCCAGGGGATGGTCTGCTCGTCGTTGGAGGCCCAGAAGCCAAGGAGCTGTCCCTTGAGTTCCTTGAGAGAGGCGCGGACCTTCTCGATGTCAACGTTCTCGATATCGTCGGAATCCTCGCCCGCCAGCAGACAGCCGATGACCCAGTCGTCGCCGTCGCCGTCGAGGACCATGACGTGGCCCTTCAGCGAGGGATCAAGAAGATCGGACCAGTGCTCGATCTCAAAATCGACCTTGTCGGGGTTGTAGGCAAGAGAAGAGGTGCCGTTGCACCAGGGGAAAGCGAAGAGGTTGCCCGCGTCATCCACGGCGTAGGGGCTGAGGTCCTTGTAAACATCGGCCACTTCGGCGTAGTTGGGGATCTTCGCCGGATCGACGTTGGCGAGCAGGCCTTCGTCGTGGAACCACTGGGTGTAGTTATTGGAGAGAACGACCGCGTCGATCGTCTTGTTGCCGCCGGTCATGAGGGTGGTCATCAGCTCGTCGTAGGAGTTGAAGTAGACGTGCTCGACCTGTGCGCCCGTCATGTCCTCAAAGGCCTTCTCGCAGTAATCCTCGTCGGAGTTGTAGCCCTGCCAGTTGGCAACGTACAGCGTGTGTCCCGCCCAGGGAAGCTCGCCCTCGGCCGGGGTCGCTTCTGTCGGAGTTTCGGCCGTGGGCTCCGCCGGGGTCTCCGGAGTTGCCGGGGGCTCGGCTGCGGCACCGCAGGCGCACAGGGCAAACACCATGACCATGGCAAGGATGAGTGCCAATGCTTTTTTCATGTTCTTTCCTCCTATTATTCGCTTTTTCCGCAGAGAAGGCATTGTTTAGTAAACTTCCCTTTCTTCCCTGCTTGCAGCATCTTTATGATACGTTTTTTCGGCGCGTATGTCAATGCGGTACAATAAACAAAAACCCCGCGTCATTTTCAGCATTCTGACCTGTGCGCACCATACCACATATTGTTCTTATGGATATTTTATCCGAAGCATCCCCAGTCTGTGGGATATTGCCCAAGTTTCCCGGTAGATTTTTATACGGTTTTTCGGCAGAAACCATCTTTTCTTTTTTGCTGAAATCGAGTAGAATGTAGCTGTACACGAGTTTAACTTTACTAAACGTCCAAGAGGAGGCCCAGCGGATGAAAATGCGCGACATCGCCGACGCCGCCGGCGTATCGCTGACGGCGGTCTCTCTTGTTCTCAACGGGAAACCCGGCATCGGCGAGGAAAAGCGGGCGCTCGTCACCCGTCTTTTGCAGGAGAACGGCTACCAGCTCCGCGCAGAGGACACGTCCAAGCGCTCCCACGCTCACAGCAATCTATGCTTTCTCAAATACAGTAAGCACTCCTATCTTGTCAACGGCAACCCCGGCTTCGTCACACAGATCATGGACGCCGCCGGAGAGGAATGCCGCCGCCACGGATACAATCTTCTCGTGACGGCGTTCAGCGACTTTTCCGCCGTGCATCTTCCGGAGCTGCTGGAAAGCCCCACCACCGGCGGCGTGATTTTACTCGGCACGGAGATCGACGAAGAAGATCTGGCACATTTTTCCGGCATTCAGAAGCCGTTCGTCATCGTGGACAACGCCATTGAGCATCTGCCGTATTCCAGCGTCACGATGAACAACGCCGACGCCGTTTTCGGGGCAGTCGAGTATCTGCACAGTCTCGGGCACCGGAAGATCGGGTTTCTTTATAATTCCATTCCGTCCAGCAACGACGACGCGCGGCGCGCGGCTTTTGAAGCGGCGCTGCGGCAGCTCTCGCTCCCGTTTTCGGAAGAGCATATCTGCCGCGTGTTCCCCACCATGGACGGAGCGCGGGAATCGTTCGGTGCGGCGCTCGACGCCGGGCTTACCCTTCCGACCGCCTTTCTCGCCAACAACGACAGCATCGCTCTCGGCGCGATGCGCGCCATGCAGGAGCGCGGCATCCGCGTGCCGGAGGATATTTCCGTGATCGGCTTTGACGGTCTGCCGTTTTCCGCCATGAGCGATCCCCCGCTCACGACTGTGAACGTCCCCTGCGCCGATATCGGGCGCTGGGCCGTCGATATCCTGCATCAGCAGATCCGCGGGCGCATCCGTGCTACGAGCAGGATCCTCGTCAGCACGCAGCTCCATGTCCGCAAAAGCACCGCCGCCCCGCGTGCGGCGGAAACGGGAAAGGAGTAAAATCATGCTTGGAAATCATCTGCTCGGTCTGTATGAGAAGGCGCTCCCGCCGGAGCTTAGCTGGGAGGAGCGGCTGCGCGCGGTAAAGGAACTCGGCTTTGATTATCTGGAGATCTCCATCGACGAAACGGACGAGCGCCTTTCCCGGCTCGACTGGACAAGCAAGGAGTGCGATGCGCTGCACCGCGCCATGCGCGAAACGGGCGTTCCCATCCAGTCGATGTGCTTGAGCGGCCACCGGCGCTTCCCCTACGGCAGCGCCGATCCAGCGATCCGCGCACGCGCGCACGAGATCACGGAAAAGGCCGTGCTGTTCGCGCGAGAGTTCGGCATCCGCGTCATTCAGCTCGCCGGATACGACGTTTACTATGAGCCGTCCACGCCGGAGAGCCTGCGGCTTTTTGAAGAGGGGCTGCGCAGCGCGTGCGAGACCGCCGAAAAGTACCAGGTCATGCTCGCCATGGAGATCATGGATACGCCGCTTATGAGCAGCATTACCCGGTATTTGAAATACAAAGCCGTTCTCCCCTCGCCGTGGTTCACGGTCTACCCCGACATCGGCAATCTCTCCGCCTGGGGCAACGACACCGCCGCGGAGATCTCGCTCGGGCGAAACGGCATGGTCGGCGTCCATCTCAAGGATACGCTCGCCGTGACGGAGGATTTCCCCGGCAAGTTCAAATGCGTCCCCTTCGGCAGCGGATGCGTGGACTTTCCGGCCTGTCTCGGCCAGCTCGAACGCGAAGGCTACCGCGGGCCGTACATGATCGAAATGTGGTACGCGCCCGGACAGGACTGGAGAGCGGAGATCACGAACGCGCGGAAGTTCATGGAAGAAAAATTTGCCGCGGCGATGAAATAAGAAAGCGCAAGCGCCCGACGGGTCAATGATCCGTCGGGCGCTTTTGTTTGTGCGGAATGACAATCCCTCAGTCAGCGGCTTTGCCGCTGACAGCTCCCTTTACACAAGGGAGCCTTTAGAGCGTCAGTATTGCAGAAGCAGGGCATGCCGCGTCTCACGGCAGGTCTCTATGGCGGAGGCGAGCACGGCGCGGTCAAACTTTGTACGCGCGGCGCGGCGCTCGCCCTCCGGAAGCTGCGCCATATCCCGGCTGTGGGCGGCAAGGATCGCCGCGGCGTGCGCTTCCCACTCGCGCTTTGCTTTTCCCGTGATCTCCATATGCTTGGCAAAGCGCCGCTGCGTCAGAATGCAGAGCTCCTTGAACTCCCAGAAGAGCGAGGCATGCTCCCCCTCTCCGGGCAGGTATGCCTCGCAGAAAGCGGGCAGGCCGTCGATATCGACATAGAGCGGCATATAAAAGCTCATGCGCGGCGTGGCGATCGCCGTCCAGAGGACGCTCCCGGTCTCCGGCGTATAGTCCGCCACGATGCTCGAAACCGTACCGCGGCGGCAGAGCGCATAGTCCGGCGTCACGTCTGCAAACGGGTCGCCGCCGGGGAGCTTCGTGAGATCGTACTTCGTGCCGTCGTACACGTCGCTGAGCACGTCCATGAGTGTCTGCCGCGTGACGCTCTCCGCCGGGCGGACGCTGTAGAGTGTTTCATTCTCGTCCTGCGGTTTGCCGGAGATGAGCTCCATGGCGCGCCAGCGGCGGCGCATGTTCATCGCATCGAGCTCCGGCCCCCACTCGTTGGGGCTTGTTTCCGCGCCGTAGGCGCTCGCAAAGTCGAAATGATGCTCGTCGCCGTCCCACCAGCCCTGCGCGCGGGCATAGTTCGCAAGGCCCGCGGAGGCGAGAACGTTTGATGTATCCGTCAGATCGGCATCATGCGTGCCGAAAGCGTTCACGCGCACCGACACCTCGTCGTCCGGCACGCGCACGGCGACCCAGTGGCCGCCCGGCGTGATCTCCAGCACCCAGCCCTCGGACGGGTCAGTGATGGAAAACGTCGCCCCGCTCTGGCAGGTATCCAGCCCCGATGGGCGCAGACCGTAGTGCGCGACGAGCTCGCCGACGAGCTCCACAGCGCCGCGGGCCGTCTCCGCCCGGCGGAGGATCAGAAGCGGGATATCGTCCGGCTCGAGCAGCATGCCTTCCCACGGGATCGCCTTGAACGCCATGACGCCCGTACCGGCGACGGATACGCCCTTATCGTTTGTACCGCCCGCCCACGCACGGTCAAGCGTGCCGATCTCGTACTTGCAGGCGGTATAGAGATAACCGCAGGTCTCCGCGATCTCCGGGATCGTATGCCCGCCAACGAGCGTATATACATCGTCCGGCGCATGCTTCTGCCGCGGAACGTGCGTAAGGAGGCCGGGCGTATCATCCCAGTCGTCGTTTGCTGCGAGCAGCGCATAGCCGCTGCGCGAAGCTCGGCGGCCGGCAATAAGGCAGGTACACATAGGTTCTGTTCCTCCATGTGTTTCGTTTAATTGTCATAAAGTATATTCTGGCAGAGGGGCAAAGTCAAGCTGTGGGGTCGTTCCGTGCGTTTTAGCCGGAAGGATACGAAAAACTGCTTGCTTTTTGGCTTCGGCTGTGGTAACATAGCTAAGCGCAAAAAAGTTTTCTTTTACAATAGAAAGGATTGAATCTCGTGAACGGTCTTGTTCTTGCTTTCACCATCATCCAGCTCCTCGCCGGCATCTTTCTGATCGTCGTCGTGCTGCTCCAGTCCGGAAAGAGCTCCGGTCTGTCCGGCGCTGTCGCCGGCGGTGCGGAGACCTTCTTCTCCAAGGGAAAAGCCAAAACGCTTGACGGCACTCTGGCGAAGATGACCAAGTGGGTCGCGCTCGCGTTCGTCGTTCTCACGCTGGTGCTGAATCTGCTGCACTGATCCCCGACTTTTCCAAAGCCCCGGAAGCGCTGCTTCCGGGGCTTTTTCATGCGAACCAATCGGACGCCATATTCGTCCTATGATCGTACATTAACTATACCGAGGTGTATTCCCATGAAATTCCAAAAGCAACTCGCGCTTCTGCTCGTTTTCGCCTGTCTGATCGTGACTGCCGGCTGCGGCGCAACGCCATCTCCAGCTCCGTCCGGCACAAACGCGTCCCCCACGCCCGCCGTTACCGTCACGCCCGAACCGACGGCGACGCCCGAACCCTCCCCGACGGCGACGCCGGAGCCGATGTTTACAAATCCGCTGACCGGCGAAAAAACGGACACCGACTACAGTCAGACGCGCCCCGTGGCTATTATGGTGGAAAACAACTGCTGGGACGATGGCACGCTCATCGCGCAGGGCGGTCTCTCACAGGCTTCCATCGTCTACGAAATGCAGGTGGAGTCCATCACGCGCAACATGTTTCTCTTTATGGATACGGACGGTCTCAACAATGTTTTCCCCATCCGCAGCGCACGCAGCTATTTTGTGAGCGCGGCACTCAGCTATGACGCCATTTACGCCCACTGCGGCAAGAGCGGCGAAGGGCTCGAATTTGCCGATACGATGCTCGTCAACTATACGGACGCCGACGACATTGAGGTCCACGAGGGAAGCTGCGGCTTCCGCCAGTACGACGCGCCATATTTTGGCGCCGTACACAGCATGACGACGACCGGCGAGCGGCTGCAAAATCTTTTTGCCCAGTACGGCACACGCACCACGCACCGCACCGACGGCTATGACTACGGTCTCCGCTTCACCAGCGACGCCGCGCCTGTGAACGGCGAGACGGCGGACAGCGTCCATGTTGTTTTCCCGACGGGGAAGACCACGGACTTTGCGTATGACGCCGAAAAGGGCGGCTATATGAGCACGCAGTGGAACCGCGACTATACGGACGCAAATACCGGCGAGAGTGTCGCATTTGAAAACGTTCTCGTCCTCTACTCCCCCACCGCTGTCGGCATCGACGAGAAAAACCACTCCTCCATCTACACTTACGACTATCAGGACGCCGGGTATTTCTTCAATGGCGGCTATGCTGAGCCGATCACCTGGAGTCGCGGCAGCGTGAACGAGCCGTTCCGCTACTACACCGCTGACGGCAGCGAATTGCAGCTCGGCGTCGGGAAAACGTATATTGCATTTGTGTCCGACTATTACGGCGGCGTGAGCTATTCCTGACCCGGCGCATTGACACGAAGAGACGGATATAGTATATTTTCTATGTTCGTTTTGAATTTTTTGCTACTATGAGGTGAAACTATGAAGCGTAAATTTTTGACCGTACTTTCTCTGCTTCTCGTATGCACGCTCGTGTTCGGCGCGTGCGCCAGCCGTCCGAACACACCGGCCGAACCGGAAGCATCTTCCACGCCGGAGCCGACCGCCGAAGCGACCGCGGAGCCTTTGCCCGAACCCACCGCCACGGCAGAATCGACGCCGGAGCCGACCGCCACGCCGGAGCCGACACCCGAAACGCCGCTTGTGAACCCGCTGACCGGCGAGAGCACAACGAAGGACTACAGCAAGACGCGCCCTGTGGCCATTATGGTGGAAAACAACCGCTGGGACGATACCGGTACGGCCGTTTTGCAGGGCAGCATCAGCAAGGCCGCTATCGTTTATGAAGCGCAGGTCGAGCAGATCACCCGCAACATGTTCGTTTTCATGGATCTGGACGATGTGGACAACATCACCCCCATCCGCAGCTGCCGCTCCTACTTCGTCAGCACGGCGCTTTCTTACGATGCGATCTTTGCCCATTGCGGCGAGAGCGCCGACGGTCTTGAGTACTCCGCGCCGATGCTCGCGAACTACGTGGACAACGATAACATCAATGTAAACGAAGCAAACGGCACCGGCTTCCGTCTTACGGAATACCCCTACTTGAGCGGCGTACACAGCATGACGACGACCGGCGAGCGGCTGAAGACATTCATTGCCGAGAATAACACCCGTACCGAGCACAATACCGATTCCTACGATTACGGCCTGCGCTTTACCGAGAACGCAGCGCCGACCGACGGCAGCGTTGCCAACAACGTCCGCATCGTGTTCCCCGGCACGAAGATCACGAGCTTTGAGTATAAAGCCGACCAGAACGGCTATGTTGGGTTCAACTGGAACGTTTCCATCGACGACGCCAATACAAGCACCCCTGCGGTGTTCCAGAATCTGCTCGTTCTCGCCACCTATACACAGATCGGTATTGACGATCATTACCACACCGCGATGAGCACCTACGAGTGCGAGGGTACGGGTCTTTTCTTCAACGGCGGCTACTGCGAGCCCATCACCTGGAAGCGCGGAGCTCTCAACGAGCCGTTCCATTACTACGCCGCTGACGGCACCGAGCTGGAACTCGGCGTCGGTCACACATACATCGCATTCGTCTCCAGCTCCTACGGCGGAGCCACCTACAACTGAGCATGTATTTACGCATGAAAAAAGAACCCCATATGGGGTTCTTTTTTCATATCACAATCAGCCTGTCGAAAAACGCGGTG
>DHKA01000024.1:0-1693 GCA_002404605.1 Clostridiales bacterium UBA4706
CGAGCTTCTTTGACAGGCTGAAACGCCCGCTGACGCATGCGTCAGCGGGCGTTTCGTATGTATCAGAGATTTTCAAACCGCTCCGCGCCCTTCGTGCGCAGCCAGCGGCGGAAAAACGCCGCGGCGAGTGCGAGCACGAGCGTGACCAGCGCCAGATACGTCTCGCCTGAAATTTTGCCATGCAGCACGAGCATATACGGCAGAGCAAGGATCACCGGCGCGGCCCACCCGGCGAGCAGCGCAATGAGAATCTGCGAACCCTGCTTGATGACGTTGATCTCGTTCGTCCAGACAAGATTCACGTTGTGCAGACCGATGTACAGCGCGAAATACGTTGAGAAGAACACGAACGCTGCACAGCAGAGCGCCATGAGAAAACCGGTGACGAACGGCGCGCGAAGAGCGATCGCCGAGCACACGGCGGCAAAGACCGCGCCCGGCGCGGTGAGGAGAAGCTGCACGCCGCATTTGGCGCGAAGGACCGTCCATGCATCGACGGGCAGTGAACGCGAGATCCAGAGCGTCTTGCCTTCGAGCGACACGCTTGGCACGGCCATATCGTTCATCGAGCAGACGAGACACACCGCCGCCGTGAGCAGCAGCACCGGCACCGCGCCGTCGGTCTCAAATACGCTCTCGAGCGTTCCGGCGACAGCGCCGCCGCGGATGAGCAGCAAAACGCCGGCAACCGGCAGCAGGAGCGTGCTCAGACCGCAATTGAGCATATAGTTCGCGCTGCCGGTGAAGCGGCCAAGCTCTTTTCCGAGCATGGCGGAAAAGACACTCTTCCGCTTTGCGCGCGTTTCACGGTAGACCTTCCGGTCCGTCTTGCCGGTCGCGGTTGCGATCTTGAGAAAGCTGCGCGAGAGGATGTACCATGTGAGCGCGAAGAGCACCGCTATGGCGAGCGTAACGAGAAGAAGGGAGAGAAGATCGCCCTCAAACGCCCGGCCAATGCCGAAAACGAGAGGTGCCGCGGCGCGCGTTTCCTCGCCGTAGAGCGCAATATTCGCCACGATCTCGCCGATAAAACTGCCCGCCTTGAAGTAGGCAAAATAGTAGATCGCAATGAAGAGCAGCGCGAAAATGACCGTCATAAAGCTCTTGTTTTTGAGCTTGAGCGAGAGACGCGCCACGCCGTAGCCGAGCAGACACGAGAGCACGAGTACGAACACCGCAATGAGCGCCACAAACAGCACCGCGCCGAGAAGAGCACTCACCGAGAATCCCGCCGTGGCGAGATATACGATCGCTGCCGGGATCGAGACGACGCCGGAATACATAAGCCCCATGAGAAACACGGTGAGCAGCCGGGACGCCATGATCGAATGCACCGGGATGGGCATGGAGAGCAGAAGATCGTTATCGCGGCTCAGATACAGCCCGGAGAACGTGTTGAACACGCTGCCGAACGCGCCGATGCATACGGCCGAGAGCGCGAAGATGAGATAGTAAAACCATCCGTAGCCGCTCACGATCGTGCTGCGCAGCATGAATGCCACAAAAGTAAACATGCCGCCGAGCAGCCCGACCATAAGGAGCGCGAACAGAACAAAATAGGCGATGACCGTACCTTTGGAGCGCGCCTTGTTCTTCTTCGCATCGTACAAATACGTGCGGAAGGTCTCAGCGAGCTGCTTGCGGAGGAGAATTTTTGTCATTTCGCGTCCTCCTCCAGCTCGAGGAACACTTC
>DHKA01000024.1:1746-4929 GCA_002404605.1 Clostridiales bacterium UBA4706
TCGCCGCGCACCTCGTCCATCGTTCCGGAGCGGACGAGCTTGCCGCGACGGATGATGGCGACCTTGTCGCAGAGCTTTTCCGCGACTTCGAGCACATGCGTGGAGAAGAAGATCGCGCCGCCATTATCGCAGTGCTCGCGCATCATGCCTTTGAGAATGTGCGCGGCCTTCGGGTCGAGACCGACGAACGGCTCATCCATGAGAATGAGCTTCGGCTCGTGCAACCAGGCAGAGATGATCGCGAGCTTCTGCTTCATGCCGTGGGAATAGGCGGCGATCGGCTGCGCGAGATCGTCCGTCAGCTCAAACTCCGCGGCCCAGCGGCGGATACGTTCGGCGCGCTCGTCCGCGCCCACGCCGAAAATGTCGGCGATGAAATTGAGGTACTTGATGCCGCTCATAAAGTCGTAAAGATCGGGGTTGTCGGGGATGTAGGCGAGAGCGCGCTTGCACGCAAGCGGCTCGGTGCGCACGGAATGTCCGGCAATGAAAATTTCGCCCTTGTCGAACTGCTGGATGCCTGCAACGGAGCGCAGCGTCGTGGTTTTTCCCGCGCCGTTGTGCCCGATGAAGCCGTAAATTTCGCCCGGGGCAATGTGCAGGGAGAGATCGTCCACGGCGAGCTTATCGCCGAAGGCTTTGGTAAGATGTTCGATTTTCAGCATGACAGTTCTCCTATTCTCATTTCTTTATTTCTTAATTCGGCGCAGCGATATACCCGCCGAGCGCCCCGGGGTCAACGTTCTCGCCTGGAACGATAGCCGTTCGATCATCGCGCGGCACGCGCTGCGCGATGATCAGCGCCCGGCACACCTCCCCGAGCAGACGAGCCGCCTCCGCGTCCGGCACGTCGTCCACGCCCGTGATGATCAGTGTGCATAGTCCGTGAACATAGATCCCGAGATGGCGGTGCAGCTCGTCGGCCTCGGCGTCGGTGAGCGAGAAGGTATCCTGGATGGCGCGGCGGATATCGGCGTTGTGGTTTTCCGTCGGCGAAAACTCGGCGGCGTCTCTCCGGCGCAGAAAGAGCAGCCGGAAGAGGTTCGGTTCCTCGCGCGCAAAGCGGATGGTCTCCATGCCGTAGCCTTTGAACGGAGGGTTCATCGAAAGGCCGCGCTCCACGTATCGCCCGTAGATTTTCCCGGCTTCCTCCACTACGGCGGCGCGGACTTCCTCCAGCGTGCGGAAATAGGTGAACACCGGGCGCGTGGAGGTGCCGAGAACGCTCGCAAGCTCCTGCGCGGTAACGGCTTCGAGCGGGGCGCGGCGGGCGATATCCACGGCGGCGTCTACGATCTCCTGACGGGTAAATTTGGCTTTCGGCGGCATGGTCGGTCATCCTTTGCGTTATAATCGTTATGCAACTCATGTTATGAAACGATTATAATGCAATGATACAAAGACGTCAATAACAGCGCGGACGAAAATGTCAATTGCCCTGCGGACGATTTGTGGTATAATGCACAGGAAAGAAGGGCTGACCCATGAAGCAAACGAAAACCGCGCTCTGCGCCGTATCCGCTTCGGCGCTTGCCGCGCTCGGCGGACTGTACGGTCTGTACCGCTATGCGTTTTATTCCCCCCGCGGCGCGCAGAACGACGATCATCACATATCGACGAACCCGCAGATGCAGGTCTACCGGGAAGAGATATCCCGCGCCATCGATAAGCTCAACGCGCTGCCATATGAGCGCGTGTACATCACCTCTGCCGACGGGCTGCGGCTCACGGGGAGGTACTATCCGGCAAAGCCGGGCGCGCCGCTCGTGATCGCGTGCCACGGCTACCGCGGCACGCCCTCGCGCGATTTCAGCGCCGGGGCGGAGATCTACCGCAGCATGGGCTGTGCACTGCTGCTCATCGAAGAGCGCGGCCAGTGCGGCAGCGCCGGACACACGATCACCTTCGGCGCGATGGAGAAATATGACGTCCTTCTCTGGACGCGCTGGGCCTCCGAACGGTTCGGTAACATCCCCCTTTTGCTCGGCGGTATTTCCATGGGCGCGGCAACGGTGCTTATGGCATCGGCGCTCGACCTGCCGAAAAACGTCCGCGGCATTGTGGCTGACTGCCCGTATACGAGCGCGAAGGATATCATCTGCTCCGTCGGGCGCGGTTCGGTCGTTCCCATGGAGCTGCTTTACCCCTTTGTGCGCCTGAGCGCGAAGATATTCGGCCGTGCCGATCTCGCGCAGGCGGACGCGCTCTCCGCCGTGAAGAGCGCCAGAGTGCCGATCCTGCTCATACACGGCGAGGACGACCGGTTCGTGCCGTGCGATATGTCCCGCGCCATTGCCGCGGCAAATCCGGAGAAGATTGAATTTCACACATTTCCCGGCGCGGGCCACGGGCTGAGCTGTCTTGTAGATATGCCGCGGTATGAAGCGCTGGTAAAGGCGTTCGCCGCGCGGACGATATTTGCAAAAGAGGAAAAGAGGGAAGAACCGTGAACGAAGAACTGAAGTTCCGTCTCCCGACGGCGGAGGACGCCGCGGAATATATTTCCTACCGGCAGGCGTTTCTCGACACCGGAAGCTCCATGGACGGCACCGGCCCCATGCGCCGCACGGCCGATCCGATGGAATGGCTGGCCATCAACGCGCAGTACGCCGACCCCGCCACCGTCCCGGAGGGAAAGGTGCAGAGCACGCAGTTTGTCTGTGAGCGCGTGAGCGACGGTCGTATCGTCGGTATGCTGCAGGTGCGGCTCACGCTCAACGACTATCTGCTGCACTACGGCGGGCACATCGGCTATTCGGTGCGCCCGGATGAGCGGCGGCGCGGCTATGCCTCGTGGATGCTTGCGCAGGGACTGGATTACTGCCGCTCGATGGGACTCCGAAAAGTGCTCATCACCTGCCTCGATACGAACGAGGCGAGCCGGCGGACGATCCTGCACGCGGGCGGCGTATACGAGAGTACCGAGCGCGAGCCGAACGAGGATGAAAATCTGGAGCGTTACTGGATCACGCTCGGATAAAGAAAAACAGATACCCCGCCCCGGCGTGCCTTTCGGCGCGCCGGGGCGGGTCAGACTGTCAAAAAAGCCTCGCAGAGTTTGCGTCCGCAGACGCAAATAAAGTTTTGATCATTTTCTCCGGCGACATGTGCGTCGGAGAAAATACTTCTCGGCTCGCAAACGTGCGAGTTGTGCGCTGTTGGCGCACAGCGAGTGCGCTGCGG
>DHKA01000024.1:4964-10517 GCA_002404605.1 Clostridiales bacterium UBA4706
GCCGCAGCCTTTTCAAACGAGAGCCCAGCGAAGCGGGTCTCGTTTGACTTTATAGGGATTTGCGGAGGTATTCCGCGGTGATGGTGAGCGCATGCTCTGCCATCTCCTGCGGCGTGCCGGTGAAAACGATCTCGCCGCCCGCGGTGCCGCCGTCGGGACCGACGTCGATAATGTAGTCGGCCTGCTTCATCTATAGCGGTAAGAAAGCGCCTCGCCGCTGTAGCGCTGGCCTTCGCACGCCTCGCACACGGTCGTAACGGGATCCATGAACACCAGCTCTGTGACGATCTGTCCGCGTCTGCCGCAGACCGGGCACGCGCCGCGGCTGTTGAAGGAGAAGAGTGCGGCGTCCACTCCGTTGGCTTCCACCATCACGCGGCGGATCCCGTCAAAGAAGCCGAGAAACGTTGCGCTCGTGGAGCGCCCCGCGGCGGTCACGGGGGACTGATCGGCGAGCACGACGCGCCCGGCATATTCCTTTGCGAACACGTCGCGGATGAGTGAGCTTTTGCCGGAGCCGGCAACACCGGTCACGACCGTGAGAACGTTGAGCGGAATGTCCGCATCCACGTTTTTCAGATTGTGGATGTTCGCACCGCGCACCGGCAGAAACTACTCCCTCGGCACGCGCGGGTGCGCCTTGAGCGGCTCGATGTGCTTCATCGCCTCGCCGGTTTTCGTACCGGAGGACAAAAGCGCCTCATAGCTCCCCTGAAAGAGGATCTGCCCGCCGTTTCGCCCCGCGCCCGGTCCGACGTCGATGACCTCGTCGGCAATGGAGATCACGTCGCGGTCGTGCTCTACGACGAGAACGCTGTTGCCGCGGTCGCGCAGACGCTGCAAAAGCTGCGTCATGCGGTACACCTCCCGCGGATGCATGCCGGTGCTCGGCTCGTCGAAAATGTACGTCATGCCGGTGAGACTGCTGCCCATGTACCGCACGAGCTTGAGCCGCTGCGCCTCGCCGCCGGAGAGCGTGGACGATTCGCGGTCCATGGAAAGGTACGGCAGCCCGATGCCGATCATGCGCTGTAAGGACGCCGTGAGCGTCGTCACGATCGACGCGGCGCGCGGATCGGTGACCGAGCGGAGAACTTCTATGAGCTCCGTGAACTCCATGGCGCACATCTCATCGATGCTGTATCCCGCGACCCTGCACGAGAGCGCCTTCCCGTTCAGCCGCCGCCCGTGGCACACCGGACAGGGCGCTTCCGAAACGAGCCCCATGAGCCGCCGGACGGATGCCTCCTTCATCGTGGAGGTGCCGCGGTTTATGAGCATCCGGTGGAGATAGTGCGAAATGCCGTCCACATGTTTATTCAGCCGCTTTCCGTCCCTCGTGTCCGCGCCGTAGAGCACGCGGTTTCGCTCCTGCGCGGAAAAATCCTTCCACTTCTTGTCGAGCGGGAACAGCCAGAAGCGGCGTACTGCTTCCAGTACCAGTTGCCCACGTGAAAGGCGGGGAGATCCGCCATGCCCTCGTTCCATGTCTTTTCCGGGTCGATGCGCCCTTCCACATCGACCGTCATCACCTTGCCGATGCCGGAGCACTCGGGACACATGCCGTTCGGATCGTTGAACGAGAAGCGGGAAGCCGCTCCAACATACGGCTCGCCGATGCGCGAATACAAAAGCCGCAGCGCGGCATACATATCGCTGATCGTGCCGACGGTCGAGCGGGCGTTGCCGCCAAGACGCGACTGATCGACGATCACGGACGGGGAGAGGTTCTCGATCCGTTCGGCCTTCGGCTTTTCGTACTTGGGAAGCCTGCCGCGGATGAAGGCAGTATAGGTTTCGTTCGTCTGCCGCTGGCTCTCTGCGGCGATCGTGTCGAACACGATGCTGGATTTTCCCGACCCGGAAACGCCGGTAAATACCACAATTTTCCCCTTCGGAATATCCAGCGAGACGTTTTTGAGATTGTTCTGCCGCAGACCGCGGATGATGATCTTGCCGTTTTGCTCCATAAATGCAAAAATCCTCCTTCGGAAAATGTACACGCCAATTTACAACCTACCGTTCGGAAGCTGAATGATATACGAATATAAAAAATAAGTCAATAGACAGTATAAAATAGCCCCCTCTGACGAGGGGACTGGCAGCGGCAAAGCCGCTGACTGGGGGAGAGACGGATGTCATATTGCTTTCACATAAACCGGCAAAGCAGGATCGGAAGGAAAACGGCGGGGATGAAGTTCATCACCTTGATCTTCGTAAGCCCCAGCATGTTGAGCGCGAGACCGATGATCATCAGCGAGCCGACGCAGGTCATTTCGGCGATCACGGCGTCGCTGAGCAGAGGAGCAAGGACGCTCGCAGCCAGCGTGACGAGCGCTTCATAGACAAAAACGGCGATGGCCGAGAGCGGCACGCCGATGCCGAAGGACACGCTGAACACAACGGAGGAAACGCCGTCGAGAAGCGACTTGGCAAAAAGCATGGTGTGGTCGCCCAGCAGCCCGCTGTTGAGCGAGCCGACGATCGACATCGCGCCGACGCCGAAAAGGAGGCACGAGGCAACGAAGCCCTCCGCCACGGTCGAGTCCGCGTCCTCCGAGCCGGGGTGCGACACCTTTTTCTGTACCCAGTTCCCGGCGCGGTTCATCGCCCCGTCCAGATCGAGGACTTCTCCGATCACGGCACCGATCACGAGCGAGAGGATCGCAAGGAGCGTGTTCTGCCCCTTGAGCGAGCCGCTGATGCCGATATACATCGTGCACAGCGCGAGCCCCTGCATGACGATCTTCTGCAGCCGTTCTCCGATCCCGCCTTCGCCTTCGTTTCGGCGGGAGGAACGGCGGAGAATAAAGCGGAGAAACAGTCCGACAGCGGAACCGGCGAGAATCGCAATACCGTTGACGAGGGAACCGAGCAGCATGGAGATGACCTCACTTTCCATTCGCCATTATAAAGCATGATCCGCCGTTTGAAAATACGCTTTTTCCGCAAAAACGGTCTTTCCCCGGAATGGAGGCGCGAATACCGTCCAAAACAAAGAGACGGCTGAAAAGATTTACTCTGCGATTTTCTGGATATACAGCGTTCCCGCTGCCTGCCGCCCCTCTGCGGAGATGGCGTAGATGCCGTCTGCCGGGATGTTCACCGTGAAATCCGCTGCCCCCGTGCCGTTGCCCGCATACAGCTCCGTACCGTCCGGCGCGGTGATCGTCAGCTTAAGCGAGCCTTTTTCCACGGAAAAATGGATCTGCAGCACATCGCCCGAGTACAGCTCGAGCGTGTGGGTGTCTGTGCCGGTCATGCGCTCCACATCCAGCAAATAGGAATCCGAATTCTTCACGAACGAGCCGCGAAAGGCGCCGGAGCCCCGGCTGCCGTGCACGAGGAAGAATACAGCGAGTCCGGCGGCGAGCAGCGCCAGCAGACAAAAGAGAACGGTTTTCTTTTTCATTTCCGTCCGTCCTTTCCTAAAATGAAATATCGTCCCAGAGTATACCTACCGACCGGCGGCTGTCAAGAGACGAGCGTTATTCCCAGCGGAAAAAGCGGACGGAAAAAAGCGTACAAAGCGCCGTGAGGCCGAGCATCACGCACACCGGCAGCAGCACACTCTCCACGCCGGTGCCGAGAAAGGCGCTCTTCATCATGGCAATGCCCTGCGTCAGCGGGAGGAAGCGGACGATCTTCTGCATCGCCGTCGGCATGACCTTGATGGGGAGCGTCGTGCCGGAAAAGACCAGCATGGGGAAATAGAGGATCGAGGCAATGACGCTGGCATGCTTGCTGTCCTTCGCCACGCCGCCGACCATCAGCCCGAGGGAGAGCGTTGAGAACATGGTGAGAAGCCAGCTCCCGAGAAAACGCAGCAGGGAGCCGTGAAGCCGCACGCCCCACAACAGCGCCGTAACCGACAACGCCGCAAGCGACACGGCACAGTAGACGATGTACATGGACAGCTCTACTCCGAGAATGAGTACGGGACGGACCGGCGTGACGCGCAGCCGCTTGAGGATCTTCATCTCCCGCAGACCGGATACGGCCAGCGGCAGCCCCATCAATCCGCCTGCGCAGATGGCAACGGCGCTGACGGTCCCGAAGGACTGCTCCAGGAACGTATAGCCCGCGCCGTCATAGGCGGGCTTTGCGCCGTAAATGATGCCGAGGATGATGAAGATCACAAGCGGCATGAGAATAGCGAAGATCACCATATTCATATCCCGCACGCTGAGCTTCAGCTCCGTTTTCAGAAAAGTGAAAAAGCGTTTCATTATGCGTCCGCCTCCTCATCCGAAAGCTGCAAATACGCGTCCTCAAAGCGTTCACAGCCGCATTGGGCCTTTGCCTGCTCCACAGTGCCGCGGAAAACGGGAGCACCCTTTTTCAGAATACATATCTCGTCGCACAGCGCCTCGACTTCATCCATAAAGTGAGAAGTCGGAAAGATCGTCAGTCCCTGCTCTTTTAGGCCTTCCAGCGTTTTCCACACGTCGCGTCGGGCCTTCGCGTCAAGGCCGGTGGTCAGCTCGTCCAGAAACACCAGCTCCGGCTGCCCGATCAGCGAGAGCACGATAAAAAGCCGTTGACGTTCGCCGCCCGAAAGACTTTTCACCGCCGTGTTTGCTTTGCCGCCGATGCCGAACTGCCCGCACAGCGCGCGCCAATCGGCGCTTTCACGGTAAAGGCTTGCGGTTTCCCCGCAAAGCTCGGAGACCCTGATCTCCCGAGGATAGTCGCCCTCCTGAAACTGCACGCCGATGCGCTCGAAAAGCGCGCGGCGGCGCTTCTTCGGGTCCTGCCCCAGCAGACGGACCGTTCCCGCGTCGGCCTGTTTTGTGCCGAGGATGCACTCGATCGTGGTGCTTTTCCCCGCGCCGTTCGCGCCGAGCAGCCCGAACACCGTGCCGCTCTGCACCGACAGGCTCAGATGATCGACCACGGTTTTCCCGGCATAAGATTTCGTAAGTCCTTCAACAAAAACTGCCTCGCTCATTCCGTGACCCTCCGAACGGCCCGCAGCTCGATATAACCGCGCTCGCCGCGGGGTTCCAACTGGATGCGCGGGTTCTCATCGTCCCAGCGGTAGCCGATGACGGACGGATCGTAACGGTCCATCGCCGTCTGCAAGGTACGGATGGCTTCGCAGTAATCCTCTTCCCGGAAAGGTGCGCCCTGAAACATCAGATATTCCGCCTCCGGCAGATGGATGGTATCAAAGCCCTCGGGGATGACGCCCATGTAATCGGGCTCAACCTCCACGCCCTGCACATAGGTGGAGGTGCCGGGCTTTTTGTACTTTGA
Source organism: Clostridiales bacterium UBA4706 (assembly GCA_002404605.1). GTDB lineage: Bacteria > Bacillota > Clostridia > Oscillospirales > Oscillospiraceae > Apopatocola. Next base: position 10,224 of record DHKA01000024.1, read on the forward strand.
CGGTAGCCACAGGGAAACGGGCTCCCCGCAGAGCGAGCGCATGCTCTGGAGGATGCCCCATACGCTGCAGCTCACCTCTTCGCAGTACGGGAAATAGTCCTCCGCGTTCCGGCCGCGCTTGATGATGCACATTCGCTCCGGCCTGCGGACGGTCTGGATGTAGATCGGTTGGATGTTGGACACGTCGATGTTCTCCTTTCGCAGTTCGCGGTATTTTGCGCCGTAAGGAATAAAGAACGCGACGGGGACAGGACATTTCATGTAGTCGCTTGGATTCAGTCCAAACTCCCGGTA
>DHKA01000024.1:10654-10816 GCA_002404605.1 Clostridiales bacterium UBA4706
AGCCGGTATTTGCGGATATACTCTGCAGGCGTCAGTCCCAGATAGCTCCGGAACAGCCGGTAGGAATACCACGGGGAAAAGAGCGATGCGCGCGAGAGATCGGAAAGGCGGATATCCTCCGTTTGGTTGCTTTCAATGCAGTCCTGCATCCGCTGAACGGCC
>DHKA01000001.1:0-32601 GCA_002404605.1 Clostridiales bacterium UBA4706
GCCTTTGAGATCGCGGACGATGTCCTTATCAAGGCCGTGAGCAGCATTTCCGAGCTCATCAAGAACACCGGCTTCATCAACCTCGACTTTGCCGACGTGACCGCCGTTATGAAGGGCGCAGGTCTTGCTCATATGGGCGTGGGCCGTGCCGCCGGCAAGAACAAGGCGGAAGACGCTGCGAAGATGGCCGTTTCCAGCCCGCTGATGGAGACCTCCATCGACGGTGCGCGCGGCGTGCTCATCAACATCACCGGCTCTAAGGAAATGGGGCTCGACGATGTCGAGGCGGCCGCCATGCTCGTGCAGGGCGCGGCGCACCCGGAAGCCAACATCATCTTCGGCGCGAGCTTTGACGATTCTCTCGACGATGAGATCGTCGTCACCGTCATCGCCACCGGCTTTGACGAGAAGAAGCCCGAGACCGTCAAGATCGAAGAGCCGCGCGACGCGAACCTCTTCACCGACGCGCGCGAGCGCGCCGAGAGCCAGAAGGAGCCCGCGGCGGTCCCTGCCCCCGAAGAGGACGGCGAGGATCCGTTCGACACGATCTTCAAGATCTTCAACAAGTAATTTCATACGAAATACGAAACCAAGAGCCGCGGATATGTCCGCGGCTCTTTTGTTATTGCCATTCGTCGCCCCACAGCGCCTGACAGATAAAAATCGCATAGCAGAAAAGGAGAAAAAGCATCACTCCCCTCATAATCGCAGCCTCCGATATATGTTTATATAAATATATACTCATATATGCAAATTGTCAAGGAAGTATATATTTATTAAACTATAAGAGAGGTGATGCTTGTGATACGGGTCTGTATGGATAAAACGCTTCAGCGGATGAATATCAGCCGGTACGAGCTGGCAAAGCGGACCGGTATCCAGTATCAAGTCATTGATAATTATTACAAGAACCGTGTGAAGCGCTACGACGGCTATGTGCTGGACCGGATCTGTCAGGCACTGGAATGCGAAGTGAGCGATATCATCGAATACGAAAAAGAATAGCATTGGCCAGAGAATTGGCCAATGCTGTTCTTTTTCGTGGGATATTATTCCGCCGGAAGCGCCGCGATATCCGAAACGGAGATCTCATACGCCGTCCGGCGCACCGCCTGCCCGTCGAGATTTTTTATGTACTCGCGGCTCTGGATGCGCCCGAGCAGATGTACGCGCGTGCCGACGTCCCAGAGCGCGGCCCGGCGCGCGTTCTGCCCCCAGACGATGCAGGGAAGGTAGTCGCTGCGCCCGTAGAGACGGTTGACCGCGAGCATAAGATCGCAGATCTCCCGTCCCATCGGCGTAGTGCGCCGGTTCGGGCTTTTGCAGAGCGTGCCGGTCAGCTCTACCTCGTTGACCCATACGGGCGTTTCCGGCGGAGACAGCTCACGGGCGAACACGCTGATGACGAGCTTGCTGCCCTCGCCGCTGTGGTTGTTGAACGAGCGCACCTCGCCCGCAATGCGGATGAGCCCCGCGCGCGACGGCTTGAGCTCCGGCAGAAGCTCTTCGCGGAGGAGAACGTTGATCGTGTCTACCGTGCCGGAGAGCCGCGCGACCTCCAGCGGGAACGTGTAGAACGGCTCGAGACGGCTGGCGTGGGAAAAAACCGGGGAGGAAAGCGGCGTGCCGCAGAGAATGACGCGATTGTTGGTTTGCATTTCATCCATTTGTAACACCTCGCCATAGCCTATTCACGCACCGGGGACAAAATGCCTTGTTTCTTTGGCGCGCGTGTGATATGATGCAGACATCAATTCTAAGAAGGAAAGGCAGAACATCATGGAGATAAAAGACATTCTTGCCCGCTGCGACCATACGCTCCTCCGCACCGACTGCACCGCCGCGGAGATCCGCGCCCTGTGCGACGACGCGATCCGCTTCGGCTGCGCCTCCGTCTGCATCCCGCCCGCGCATGTGGCGGGGGCCAAGCGCTATGTAAACGGTCAGATGAAGATCTGCACCGTCATCGGCTTCCCGAACGGCTATAACACCACCGCCTGCAAGGTCTTTGAGACCGAGGACGCCGTGAAAAACGGCGCGGACGAGATCGACATGGTCATCAATCTCGGCATGGTGAAGGACAAGTGCTGGGATCTGCTGCTCGACGAGATCGTCCGCATCAAGGCCGCGTGCGGCGGGAAGCTCCTCAAGGTCATCATCGAGTGCTGCCTGCTCACGGACGAGGAGAAGATCAAGCTATGCGAGATCGTCTCGGCAAGCGGCGCGGAGTATATCAAGACCTCCACCGGCTTTTCGAAGGGCGGCGCGACGTTCGACGACGTGGCGCTTATGCGCGCGCACTGCGCTCCCTCCGTCAAGGTCAAGGCTGCGGGAGGCATCTCGTCCGTCGAGGATGCCGAACACTTCATCGAGCTCGGCGCGGAGCGCCTCGGCACGAGCCGCATCGTGAAGATCGCCAAGCAGCTCGAAGCGGAAAAAACGGAATAAAAAAGAAACGGGAAAGAAACGATTCTTTCCCGTTTTTGATATTATGCCGATAAGCGAGCATGATTATGTAAGAGCGTCTAAAAGAGAGACGTATTTCTCATATTCCTGAGGAATGCGCGATATTCTCTCATTCCGCTGGTCGGAGATCAGAATATATTTCGGAAATACAGCAAAACTCCATCGTCCGTCAAAAGCTTTTTTGACCGGTGCAAACTCTTTTTGCGATTGAAAATCATAACCGACATGGTTTATTCGCTTCAAAAATAGTGTCCCCATCCGATCACCGTTTTCCAGCCGGCGAAGCGAAAATGCGGTTTTTGATGTGAAATAGTAATCGCCAAACAAATGATTATACCCTTCCGCACTCGCTTTCATTTTGTATTTGCCTCCATAACGGATAACTCCGTCTTCTCGCACAAGGACATAAATCATGGCTTTGCCCTTTTCAAAACGGGTTATCGTCACCTGATCTCCATTGTCAACGAGATAGGTGGCATTTGGGAGAGGTAAATCAGTGTAAATGTAATAATTATAAGCCGACAGGCAAAGGAACAGAAGCCATAATGCTGCGCCGATCCACGATATGATTTTTTTCATTGGAATCCCTCATCTTTCCTGTTCGTTCTTTATCTTGCCGTATATTCCTGCAGATAGCGGGCGCGTGCCGGGTGACGGAGCTTGCGAAGCGCTTTCGCTTCGATTTGACGGATACGCTCACGCGTAACGAGAAAAGATTCGCCGACTTCCTCCAGCGTCCGCTCGCGTCCGTCGAAAAGACCGAAGCGCATGCAGATGACCGTGCGTTCCCGTTCCGTAAGTGTTGAGAGCGCTTTTCTCATATCTTCGCTCAATGCGTTCATGAGTGTCTTGGATTCGGGGGCGGCATCTTCGCTGACGGCGAGAAAATCGCCGACGGTGGTTTCACCGTCCTCACCGATAGGTGCGTCGAGAGAAACCGTGTCAGAGATCAGCTGCGAAAGCGAACGAATGCGTTCGGTATCGCAGCCGATGTTAGCGGCAAGCTCCTCAACGGTCGGCTCACGTCCAAGTTCAAGCGTGAGCCGCTGGAGTGCCGTGCGATATCGGTTCAGCGTTTCGTGCATATGTACCGGAAGCCGGATCGTGCGGCTCTGGTCAGCAATCGCTCGCGTAATGGATTGGCGTATCCACCACGTTGCATAAGTAGAAAATTTGAAGCCGAGATAGGGATCAAACTTCTGCACGGCCCGCATCAAACCGAGATTCCCCTCCTGGATAAGATCGGAGAGTGGGAGGCCGCGATTTACATAGCGCTTGGCGATCGAGACGGACAGCCGCAGATTTGCCTCGATCATCCTGTTCCGCGCCGCCTCGCTGCCCGCGGCGGCGGCCGCCGCAAGCTCGACTTCTTCTTCCGCTGTCAGCAGCGCATGACTTCCGCTCTCCCGCAGGTAAAGCCCGAGAGAGTCTGTAATGTCACCCGTTTCCGCGGCGTTTTCTGCATCTGCTAACGCTTCTTCGCTGATCTCTTCCACGGCCCGAAGCTCGTCTGCGCTCGGCGCTGTGAGACCATCTGTTCCCGTTTCTGTTATTTGCTCCTCCATATTGCGTCCTCCGATCGTTTTTTCAGGGCCCTCTATTTTTATTATATCATTTTGTGTATGGTGTTATGTAAACCAACGAGCGTTTACGACAAAATTTACAGTTTCTTAACTTTTAAGATCGCCTTGATTTTGAAAAGCAGGGTGAAAAACAGGGGGAAAAGTGAGGATTTTCTTCTCGCTTTCTCTTGACATTTCTGTTTCCGGCAGCTATAATATCACTGCTTAAAAGAAAGCAGATCGTTTCCGGTCTCACCCGGCCGCCCAGGGCGCGCCGCGGTCAACATTTTTCGGCTCTGTCTTATATGGGGGCCGGAGTGTGTGCGGATGCGGTTTGCGTATCCGCTTTTTTGCATACATGGAAAGGCGCGAGAGCGCCGGCGACTTATTTGGAGGTGTTTAACGATCGCTACCCAGAATCATTTGCTCAACGAAGAGATCCGCGAACCGGAAGTTCGCCTGATCAGTGAAGAAGGCGAGCAGCTCGGCGTTATGTCCGGCGAGCAGGCGCTCCGCATCGCTGAAGAGCGGGAGATGGACCTTGTTCTGATCTCTCCGCAGGCAAAGCCGCCCGTGTGCAAGATCATGGACTATGGCAAGTTCCGCTTTGAGCAGACCAAAAAGGAAAAGGAAGCCCGTAAGAATCAGCGCATCATTGAGATCAAGGAGATCCGCATGTCCCCGGGCATCGGCGAGAACGATTTCAATACCAAGCTGAAAAACGGACAGAAATTCCTCCTGGACGGCGACCGGCTGAAGGTCACGGTGCGTTTCCGCGGCCGTGAAATGGCGCACACCAACATTGGCGAGCAGCTTCTCACGAACTTTGCCGCCCAGTGTGCCGAGATCGCCACCATGGACAAAAACCCCAAGATGGAGGGGCGGAATATGTTCATGTTCCTTTCCCCCAAGGCCCCCGACAAACAAGCAAACAAAAAGTAAAGGAGATATTCCGAGATGCCGAAACTGAAATCGCACAGCGGCGCGAAGAAGAGATTCAATCTTACCAAGACCGGCAAGGTCAAGCGCGCCCACGCTTTTAAGAGCCACATTCTCAACAAGAAGACCGCCAAGCGCAAGAGAGGCCTCCGTCAGGGCGCCTACGCGGACGCCACCACCGCGCCCACGATCAAGCAGATGATTCCGTACAAATAAGGAGGACTGAAAGATGGCCAGAGTCAAAGGCGCGATGATGACGCGCAAGAGAAGAAATAAAAAGCTGGGTCTTGCCAAGGGTTATTGGGGAAACAAGTCCCGTCACTATAAGATGGCTAACCAGCAGCTGATGAAGTCCGGCCGTTACGCTTACGTCGGCCGCAAGCTCAAGAAGCGCGACTTCCGCCAGCTGTGGATCACCCGTATCAGCGCCGGCTGCAAGATGAACGGCATGAACTACTCCACTTTCATGCACGGCTTGAAGAAGGCCGGTATCGACATGAACCGCAAAATGCTCTCCGAGCTCGCGATCCATGACGCCGCCGCTTTCACCGCCCTGTGCGAGAAGGCCAAGGCTAGCCTGTAATTTCATTCAACGATAAAAACACGCTGCTTTAAGATAAAGCGGCGTGTTTTTTTGTTGTTGCTATTTCCCGAAAACTATGGGATAATGAAGAAAATGAGGGAAATAAGGAGGAATCCTTCCATGGCTTTCTGTACGAACTGTGGTGCAAAGCTCGCGGACAACGCGAAATTCTGCACCGAATGCGGCGCAAAGGTCGAGCGCGTGCCGGCAGAACCGGCCAGCGCGCCGTCAAGCGGCTCTGCCCCGACGAACGACTATACATATTCTGCCCCGGCGAACGATTATACGTACACCCCAACGTCGCAGGGATCCGACGGCTCGTCCGGTTCGTATTCGCCGAACAGCCATACGTATGACCCCGCTTCGCAGAGCAGCCCGGCGTCCGGCTCATACTCGCCGGAGACCACACACAATACCTATTCCTACGACCCCGCGGCGGCCAGCCACGGCGGTACGCAGCCGCCCCGCCCGCCGCGCGACATCCCCGGCGGCAGCCAGCCGCAGAAGAGAAAGTCGTCGTTCCTGCCGTTTCTGCTCATCGCCATCGGCGTCGCGGCGCTCGTGTTCCTGCTGATCGGCTTTTTGGGGAGTGACAGTGATGCGGACGATCCGACCTATGGCGTGTATGTTGCCTCCTACGGCACCTATGCGGGAAGCCATGTCGAGATCGAAGATATGTGGCCGGACGGCTTTTCCATTGAGCTGCTCTCCAAAAACAAGTGCCGTGTAGTAGTTGACGGCGAGACCGAGACCTGCCGGTACGAGCTGGAAAGCGACGGCGAGATCGAGATCGATCTCCAGGGCGATGACGACCTGGAGGGCCGGCTTGCGGATAACCGCCTTACGCTCGAAGACGTTATGGATTCCGGTGTAAATCTGGTGTTCTATAAGGAGGGTACCGCTGCTCCGGCGGTCGAAGTGCCTGCTGTGACGGAGGCTCCGGCGATCGATACACCGGTCTCTACCGCAGCGCCGGTCGATTCTCCCTATGCCTGGTGGAACGGCGATTGGTATGGTTGGTGGGTCATCTGGGAAGGCGGCGGTGACTATGCGGATCTGGAAGACCGTTATTTTGACGCTTGCGCAACGATCTCTGTGAGCGGCGACGCAGGACTTATCGATCTCTGGGATGAGGACTGCGCGGAAGGCGAAAACATCGGCTATATCGATGTGACTTTTGAGCCGGGTACGACGGACAAGGGCCGCATGGTCTCGGAAAGCGGAAATTTCTACGAGGATGAGATCTCGGCGAGAGACTGGGTCGTGGATCCCGGCGACTCGGTCGTCAGCCGGTTTGATTCCATGATCATGATCGACGGCACGTATTATGAGCCGGACAACAGCGGAAACTGGATGCGCTATCTGGTGTTTCTCCGTCCGTGGGGCATGAGTTGGGAGGATGTGCGCAGCGATGCCTGCGAGGATATGCCGTATTCGGAAATGATGCCGCGCCTGTATGATGAGTGGTATGTGCCGCACATGAATGGCGCCATGCCGGAGTATTTCGATCTCAGCGAAGAGACCGCCTGATAGAACAGAATATCCCAGACGGAACGGAGGATACCTCTGCTCCGTCTTTTTTTACCGGTTGCTATTCGCCGCCGGACGGAGTAAAATGCCAGATATGGAAACAACGGAGAAAAAGAAAATAACGTTCCGGTCGTTCTGGCGGCTGTGTCCGGCGAGGCATACGGTGCTGCTTGTCTCGCTCGCGTGGCTTGCGGCGTACTTCCTGTTGCGAGGAAACCGGGCAGTGATGAACTCCCTTTGCAAAACGCTCGTGCGTCCATGGCACGCCTTTGCGGGAAAGCTCTTTTCCACCGTGCCGTTTTCGGTGACGGAGTGGGTCATCCTCTTCCTTGTGGCGCTCGGCGTTGCGCTGCTCGTCCTTCTGATCGTGCGGCTCATCCGGCGGCGGTGGGCGAAAGCCTACCGCACGGGGATGACGATCCTTTCCGTTTCGGCGGCAATGTTCGCGCTCTTCTGTCTCTGGTGGGGCGTGCTCTATTATTCCGACAGCTTCACCGAACAGGCGGGGCTGGAACGGCGCGATATCTCCGTGCAGGAGCTGGAGACCGTTACGCGGTATTTTGCTGCGGAAGCAAACGCGGCGGGCGAGCACGTGGAGCGCGGTGAAGACGGCGTGTTCGCCGTTGATAAAGAAACGATTTTCCGCCGCTCCCCGGATATCTACGAAGGCGCGGAGCAGAGCTTCCCGTGCCTTGCTGCCTCGGCGGTACGGGCAAAGCCCATGCTGCTCTCGCGGCTTTTGAGCTATATCCGCTATACCGGCTTCTTCTTCCCCTATACGGCGGAGGCCAATCTCAACGCCGATTCACCAGCATGTCTGCTGCCGTCCACGATCGCGCATGAGCTGGCGCATCTGCGCGGCGTTGCGCGCGAGGACGAGGCAAACTTCTGCGCCGTTGTCGCATGCATGGAAAGCGGCGACGAGGATTACCGCTATTCCGGCGCATTGCTCGCCTACATCTATCTCGGAAACGCGCTCTACAGCGCCAACTACGACGCCTGGCGGGAGGTGTACTCCACGCTCAGTGAGAGCGTGCGCGCCGATCTGCGCGCGAACAACGACTACTGGGCGCAGTTTGAAACGCCTGCGGCGGAAGTATCCGAAAAGGTGTACGAATCGTTTCTGCAAACCTACGGCGACGACCGCGGCATGCAAAGCTACGGCGCGTGCGTCGATCTCCTGACGGTATACTACTTAGACACAGAATGAGAGACTCCCTTGTGCAAAGAGAAGCTGTCAGCGAAGCGGACTGAGGGATTGTAAACTACGAAACTTTGGAACTTGTAGAAAAAGACTTCTCCCCAATGTGGGAGAAGTCTTTTTAGAGTCGCTTTATCAGATTAGGAAACGGAGCCTATCATAGATGCCATCGAGCCTACAAGAGCCAGCGCGCTTACGGCAATGATAACAGCTATGCCAGATCCGATCAGCCCGATCAGACTGCAGACGAAGCCGCCTGTACGAATTCCTTCCGTGTTGCCAGCTTTTTTTGCCTGACCAGCCAATACGAGACCGATTATGCCGAGTATAATGCCAACGAGCGCTCCAACACCAAAAAACCAACAGACGATTGCACAAATTCCCAAAACAAGCGAGGCTACGGCTTTGCCGTGCATGACAGATGTTTCCATTGCGATTCTCTCCTTTATTTGTGTTGTGTTGTGTTTACATTATACAGTCGAGAATGGCAAAAAAACAACCGTGCAATATATATATATATATATATCACTTCTTGTGCAAGATGATGAAAGCGCCTCTCTTATATGGATGGAATACCTTACAAAGAGAAACCAAAATCATTTTATTCCAGCGCCAGACCCCAGTAGATCGGCTCTGCGCCGTTGAGTCCCATGAGAAACGGCTCGTCGCCCGCACGCGCGGGGAGCGCTTCGCACACGCGGCCGCCGTCCACGGCGTAGATGTCGCCGTGTTCGCCGCAGAAAAATTCACCGGTAACGGAGAAGAGCTTGAGTATCCCGTTGCTGTACTTCGCGTGGGGGATACCGTCGAGCCACGCCTCGCGGCGCGCGTTGAACTCCTCCGCCGTGATCTTCCGGCGCGCAGCCGGAAGCGGCGCGTTTGAGCGGTAGGATACTGTTTTCGCGCGCATCGTGAGCGCATACCAGCACCGGAGCGTCGCGCTCGCCGGGCAGAGATACGCCGGTTCTCCTCCGGAGGCGGCAAGCACCACCGCGCGTCCGTAGCCCCTGCCGCGGTACTCCGGCTTTGTCGCCACGGCGAAGATGTACCGGACAGCGCCGAACGGCACGGCATATGCCGCAGCGACGACGGTGCCGTCTTCTTCGATCACGCTCGCCATACCGGGCTGGTAGACATTCTGAAAGAACGTGTCAATATACTCGTCCGTATCGCCGAACACCTCGCGCCAGAGCGCCTTGAGCGCTTTCTCGTCCTCTTCGCGGGACGGACGCGGCGTCATGCTTCGTCCTCCTGCCAGAGAGCGGTGAATTTATCGATCATAAACATCGGATACCACTCCTCTTTCGCTTTTCGCAGACCGGGGATACCCATATCCTCCTCGCGGTTGAGATACAGGATCTCCGGATGATCCTTTTGCAGATGGCGGGCAAACTCCCGCGCGATCATCGGGTACGCGCCGGGAAGATCGTCGAGTGCCTTTTCAAAATGCACGTCGATCGTGTCATTGCCGAGTTTTTCTCCGGCGGTGAACGCCGCTGGTTTGCCGTCGGCATAAAGAATTCCGCCGGCCATGCCGAGATCGTCCCAGTATTGGAACATCCGCTCGATGGCCTCGTTTTCCTCCGCGTTGCCGCCGTTCTTTTCGGCGTCCCAGCTTTGGAGAAGACTGCGGCAGTCGTCAAATCCGGCGGGGGAGAGCGCTTCGTAGTGCCAGTCGTGCGAGGTTTCAAAGCGGTTGCAGAAATTGCGCTTGCCGTGGAGCTTCTTCCCGGCGAGCGCGGCGAACGATTCAACGGAATAGATATAATCCGCGTCGTCCCGGTCCTCGGAAAAGTGAAACCGTCCCGGAAGCGCGGCTTCGAGCGCCGCGCGCTGCGGCGCGGTCACGCCTTCCAGATAGAGCGGTCGCCCATGCTCCGCGGCACGGGCGCGAAGCGCGTCAATGGCGGGGACGAGATCGCCCCGGCCGGAGGGGTAGGCGTAGAAAACGCCCTTGGGACAAAGGTATTCAATACCCAGCCGTTCGCCGAGAACAGCGACATTTCTCCGGCAGAGAATATCCCAGAGAAATACGTTTCCGAAGCTGTCCGAGGAGCTTTTGGAATTCTCCCAGGCGAGAGCATTTTCAAAAAAAGGTTTGTGCTGCAGCCCGATGGACTGAAAGTCGCTCATAAGAAAATGGCCTTTCCGTTTGGTAGTTTGTTATTTATAGAGCCGCTCGCAGACGCGCTTTGCCTCGCTGCGCAGGGATCTCAGGTCAGCGAACGTCTCCGGGCGCTTGGTGATGTCGCGCAGCAGCGCGGACGGATGATAGATCGCCATGGCACGGGCGCTTTCAATGTCGAACCACTGCCCGTGCTCGCGGGTGATGCGGAAATCCGGCTTAATGACCGCCATGGCAGCGATGCGCCCAAGACAGACGATGAGCTTCGGGCGGATCAGATCGCGCTGCGCGTCCAGCCAGTGACGGCACGCAGCCTGCTCCTCGTTGAGCGGGTCGCGGTTGTGCGGCGGACGGCATTTGACGACGTTCGCAATGTATACGCGCGAACGGTCGAGATCGATCATTTCAAGCATATCGTCGAGCAGCTTCCCGGCGGGACCGACAAACGGCTCGCCCTTCAGATCCTCCTGCTCGCCCGGTCCCTCGCCGATGAACATCAGCTCGCTCTCGGGATCGCCGACGCCGAAAACGACGTTGTGCCGCCCCTGTGAAAGCGGGCAGTCCCGGCAGGATAGACATTCTCTTTGCAGTTTGTCCATCGCTTCCATGATCATCACACTCCATACGCGGACATAGTATCATGCTTCGCCGGAAAAGGCAACGCCCAAACGTAAAGAGAGACGCCGCAAGGCGTCTCCCTTTGGGGATGCGGTTATATTAAGAGAGGCGGAAACATCACACTTTGAAGTCCACAGAGGTGGAACCCTTGTCTTCCTGCACGAACTCGTAGTCCTTGCCGGGCAGGATGGCGTTGAGCGCGATACCGACGATGGAGGCGACCGCGAGACCGGAGAAGCTCACGATGCCGATCTGGATGGGGGCGGTGTAGGTGATGCCGATCGCAAGGACAAGGATGAGCGCGGCGATAATGATGTTGCGGGTGTTGGAGAAGTCCACGTTGTTTTCCACGACGTTGCGCACGCCGACGGCGGAGATCATGCCGTAGAGGACGAGGGACACGCCGCCGATCGTGGCGGTGGGCATTGCGGAGACGAGAGCGGAGAACTTCGGGCAGAAGGACACGACGATCGCAAACACCGCAGCGATGCGGATGACGGCGGGGTCATATACGCGGGTCAGAGCGAGAACGCCGGTGTTTTCACCGTAGGTGGTGTTGGCGGGAGCGCCGAAGAGGGCGGCGAGCGTCGTGGCGAGACCGTCGCCGAGGAGCGTGCGGTTGAAGCCGGGATCGACCATGTAGTTCTTGCCGACGGTGGAGGAGATGGCGCAGACATCGCCGATGTGCTCGACCATCGTGGCGAGAGAGAGCGGGACGATCGTGAAGATGGCGCTCACGAGAAGGCCGCTGTTGAAGTCGGCAGCAGAGAACAGAGAGAACACAGTGCGCTCACCGTGGATGGGAAGACCGATCCAGGCGGCCTCGCTGACGGTCTCGACAACATGGGCGCGGGCGGCGGGGTCAACGATTAGGGCGAAGATGTAGGAGCCGAGGACGCCGAGCAGGATGGGAATGATCTTGGTCATGCCCTTGCCCCACATGTTGAAGCCGATAACGATCGCAATGGCGACGACGGCCACGAGCCAGTTAGCAGAGCAGTTGGTGATCGCGGAGGAGGAGAGCGTCAGACCGATGGCGATGATGATGGGGCCGGTGACGATCGGCGGGAAGAAGCGCATGACCTTCTTCACGCCGAAGGCTTTGAAGAGCGCGGAGAGGACGACGTACATGAGACCCGCCGCCGCGACGCCGACGCAGGCATAAACGAGAAGCTCGGGTTCCTTGTTGGGGGCGATGGCCTGGTAGCCGCCGATGAACGCGAACGAGGAGCCGAGGAACGCGGGGACCTTACCCTTGGTGAGCAGATGGAAGAGCAGCGTGCCGAGACCGGCGAAGAGCAGCGTGGTGGCGACGTCCAGACCGGTGAGCGCCGGGACAAGGACGGTCGCGCCGAACATGGCAAACATGTGCTGCAGTCCGAGCACCAGCATGCGCGGCGTGCCGAGGGAGCGCGCATCGTAAATGGGTTCGGATCCGATTTGTTTCTTTGTCATAATCGTTCTCTCCTTTATAAATGTTTATTCTTTCTCATAAATGGAAACGCCCGTTTCGCCGTCGCACTCGGCGAGGCGCACCGCGACGATCTCGCGCAGGGAAGTGGGGATGTTTTTGCCGACGAAATCCGGCTTGATCGGAAACTCGGCGTGGCCGCGGTCGATGAGCGCAAAGAGCTGGATGCGCGCCGGCCGGCCGAGCGCGATGAGCGCGTCGATGGCTGCGCGGGCGGTGCGGGTCGTAAAAATAACGTCGTCACAGAGCACAACGGTCATCCCCTTCACGTCAAAGGGAATGTGCGTGTCCGAAACGACGGGCGCATCGGCAACGAGCGTGAGATCGTCCCGATAAAGCGTGATATCCAGTTTTCCGACCGGGACGCGGACGCCTTCGATCTTTTCAATGTTTTTCGCCAGACGCTCGGCGAGGGGAATGCCGCGGGTCTTGATGCCGATGAGACAGAGATTTTCGGTGCCGTGATTCTTCTCGACAATCTGGTGAGCAATGCGCACGAGCGTCCGCTCCACGGCGGCTTCGTCCATGATCTGTGCTTTGAAGGTCATCGTTCCACATCCTTTCCGTCATTTGGGCAACAAAAAAACCTTGACCGGCAATTCCGGACAAGGCGCAGCGACACGGCATAAAGATACCGTGATCCCATCTTACGACACCTTGCCGGCAGCTCTGTACCGACTTAAAGAGGTCTTTTCTGGCGTGTATACTATCATGCCCCGCCGCATCTGTCAACGGGAAAATACACAAATTACCGGATCGATGCGACAATAATTTCTATGCGGCCCCCCTCCCGGACGAGAGAAGGCTAATTAGAGGGTTGCATTATCCGCTGAATGTATGATAAAATACTTGGCGTATGATAATATACACAAGAAAACTTTTTTAACCCCGAAGAAAGGACAGGGATAACTTATGGGAGTTTATGTAGTCACCGGCGGCTCCGGCGGTATCGGCGGCAAGACGGTGGAAATTCTGCGCGCCCAGGGGCACGAGACGATCAACGTCGATCTGAAGGGCGGAGACATCAACGCCAATATTGCCACTAAAGAAGGACGGCAGGATGTGATCGATAAGATCCACGAGCTGCACCCCGAGGGGATCGACGGCCTGATCTGCGTGGCCGGTGTCGCGGGTACCTGCGGCGATATGAAGCTGATGTTCTCGCTGAACTACTTCGGCGTCACCAGTCTGGCCTACGGTCTCTATGAGCTGCTCAAAAAGAAGGGCGGCAGCTGCGTGGTCATCGTATCGAACACCATCTCGCAGGGCGGCGTGCACATGGATCTCTGCGATATGCTCAACTATGCCTGCAATCAGGAGCGGAACGAGGCCCGCATTCTGTCCATTCTGGAGCAGTATGACGGCTCCAACATGACCATGGCACAGGGCCTGTACGCCACCACCAAGTACGCGCTGGCCCGTTGGGTGCGGCGAATCTCCGCCAGCTGGGGCGCCAACGGCGTGCGCATCAATGCGGTGGCTCCCGGCAATGTCCGGACGCCGCTTACCGCCGCCATGGGCGACCGCGCTACGGCGGCGCTGGCGGGACTTCCCATTCCCATCAACTATCAGACCGGCGACCAGCTGCTCGACCCGGTGGACATTGCCAATGTGCTGGTGTTCCTGGTGTCCCCGGCGGCCCACGGCGTCAACGGCAACATCATGTTCGTAGACGGCGGCACCGACGCCCTGCTCAACAGCGAGAAAGTTTACTAAGGAGGCGGAAACCATGACTTTGATTCGACAGTATGTGGATGCGCTGCTCAACCAGGACGCGTTGGCTCTGAGCAAGCTCTTTTCTCCCACGGCCATTTTCGTGGACCACTGCCCCCGCGATGCGGGAAAGCCGCTCGTCAGCACCTACGGCCCCGAGGCCATCGACATGTTCTACCACAACCGCTTCCTGTTCCGCCACTTCCGCATCACGGATGCCCGTATCGTCAGCGACACGCAGGCCTACTACTATGCCGTTTACGACGGGTATCACGTCCGGGCGCTGGCTACCATCACGGAATTCAGCTCCGACGGACTGATCGAACGGCTTGTCGTAAGACCGGCGTAAAAGACTAACGGATCAATATCCGAAGAGACAAAAAGCAGCAGCTCCGGATTTCGGGGCTGCTGCTTTTCTGTATTAGTCTTTCTTAAAGGAATCCTTGAGCGCGACGGCGCGGTTGAACACGAGATGGCCGGGGGCGCTGTCCTTGTTGTCCGGCGCGAAGTAGCCGAGACGGAGGAACTGGAAGCGGTCGGCAGCGGCGCAGTCTTCGAGCGACTTTTCCACCTTGCAGCCGGTGAGAATTTCCAGAGAGTTGGGATTCAGGCAATCGATGAAGTCCTTGCCGGGCGCGTCCGGCTCGGGGTCGGAGAAGAGCATGTCGTAGAGCCGCACCTCGGCGTCGGCGCAGTTGGCAGCATCGACCCAGTGGATCGTGCCGCGCACCTTGCGGCCGTCGGGCGTGTTGCCGCCGCGGGTCTCGGGATCGTATTCGCAGAGGATCTCCGTCACGTTGCCGTCCGCGTCCTTCACGCAGCCGGTGCAGCGGACGATGTAGGCGCCTTTGAGACGCACCTCATTGCCCGGATAGAGGCGGTTATATTTCTTGACCGGCTCTTCCATGAAGTCGTCCTGCTCGACCCAGAGCGTGCGGGAAAACGAGACCGGGCGCGTGCCTGCATTCTCGGCGACTGGGTTGTTTTCGATATCGAAAAGCTCGGTCTTCCCCTCGGGGTAGTTCGTGATCGTGAGCTTTACGGGGCGGAGCACCGCCATGACGCGCCTGGCGTTGGCATTTAAGTCGTCGCGCAGGCAGCTTTCGAGCAGCGAGTAGTCCACCGTGGACGTGACCTTGGAAACGCCGATGCGGTCGGTAAAATCGCGGATGGAGTGCGGCGTATACCCGCGGCGGCGCAGACCGCAGAGCGTCGGCATCCGGGGATCGTCCCAGCCGGAGACGCGGCCCTCTTCCACAAGGCGGCGCAGCTTGCGCTTGCTCATCACGGTATAGTTGATGCCGAGACGGGCAAACTCGATCTGGCGCGGCTTGGACGGTACGTCGCAGTTCTCAATGACCCAGTTGTAGAGCGGGCGGTGATCCTCGTATTCAAGCGAGCAGAGCGAGTGCGTAATGCCTTCGAGCGCATCCTGAATGGGGTGTGCAAGGTCGTACATCGGGAAGATGCACCACTTCGTGCCCTGCCGGTGGTGCTCAATGTAGCGGATGCGGTAGAGCACCGGGTCACGCATGTTGAAGTTGCCGCTTGCCAGATCGATCTTTGCGCGCAGCGTATACTTGCCCTCCGGAAACTCTCCGGCGCGCATCCGCGCAAACAGATCGAGCGATTCCTCGATCGGGCGGTCGCGGTAGGGGCTGACGGCGGGGTGCGTCGTGTCGCCGCGGTAGGCGGAAAACTCCTCGGGCGTCAGCTCGCAGACGTAGGCGAGACCCTTCTTGATGAGGCCGACGGCCAGCTCGTAGGTCTTTTCAAAGTAGTCCGAGCCGTAGAAAAAGCGGTCGCCCCAGTCAAAGCCGAGCCAGCGGATATCCTCCTGAATGGCATCGACGAACTCGGTGTCCTCCTTGGCGGGGTTGGTGTCGTCCATGCGCAGATTGCAGAGACCGCCGAACTTCTCCGCCGTGCCGAAGTCGATGCACAGCGCCTTGCAGTGGCCGATGTGCAGATAGCCGTTCGGCTCGGGCGGGAAACGGGTGTGCACCGTTTTTCCGGCAAACCGTCCGCCGGGGGCAATGTCCTCGGCGACAAAATCGTGAATAAAATTGCTGGATTCTCTGATCTCGTCCATATTGACTCTCTCCATTTTATAAGCTGAATGAATGGAAATTATTATACACGTCAACGCTTGAAATTACAACAGAATTATTGGATAATAGAAGCGCTACGAATCTTTCCGCCCTTTGGCGGAACAAACGACAGGAGTATACCATATGAAATATGATGCCGTGATCCTCGGCGGCGGCCCGGCGGCTGTCTCTGCGGCGCTCACGCTGCGCGCGCGGGGCAAGACCGCCGCGATCCTCTCCGGCGGGATCGACGATATCCCGCTCTCCCGTGCGAACAGGATCTCCAATTACCCCGGCTGCCCGGATATCTCCGGCCGCGCGCTGCTCGAAGCGATGGAGCGCCAGGCGCTGGACGCGGGCGCGCAGCTTCTTCACGGGCGTGCCACGTCGATCGCTCCCCTCGGCGACGGCTTCGGCGTGATCTACGGCGCGGACTTCTGCGAGGCGGAAACGGTCATCCTCTGCACCGGCGTCGCCGCCGGAAGTCTCTTTCCCGGCGAGCGGGACAACCTCGGCCGCGGTGTGAGCTACTGCGTCACGTGCGACGGAATGCTCTACCGCGGGAAAAAGGTGTGCGTCGTGGGCTTCACGTCTGATTCGGAAGAGGAAGCGGAGCTTCTCCGCAAGATGGGCTGCGAAGTCAAACTGTTTACGAGCCGCACGGCAAAGTATGCGGTGCTCGGCGAGAAGCGCGTCACGGCGCTTTCCGTGAACGGGGAAGAGCATCCGTGTGAAGCGGTGTTCATCCTCCGCCCGACTGCGGCGCCCGATACGCTGCTTGCAGGCCTTGCCATGGACGGCGTGCATATCGCCGTGGATAAGGCGACGATGAAAACGTCCGTTGCGGGTATTTTTGCCGCCGGAGACTGCACCGGCAAGCCCTACCAGATCGCCAAGGCCGTCGGCGACGGCAACATCGCCGCGCTCAGCGCTGCGCAGTATATCGAGGAAAGGAGCCGCGAGAAAAAAGCATGAACGAGAGCGAGATCAAGTATCTGGAACTGCTCGCTAAGAGCTTTCCGAGCATCCCCGCTACGGCGGCGGAGATCGTGCGGCTGCAGGCCATTCTGGAACTGCCGAAAACGACCGAACACTTTATGAGCGACATCCACGGCGAGTATACATACTTTTCCCATATTCTCAAAAACGCGTCCGGCGCGATCCACGACAAGATCAACGACAGCTTCGGCGATCTTCTCGGCGAGGAGGAGAAAAACTCGCTCGCGCGGCTGCTCTATTATCCCGAACGGGAGCTTGCTGCCGCGGCACACTCCGATCCCTGGTACCGCGTGACGATCCACCGCCTTGTGGCCGTCTGCCGCCAGGCTACGGACAAATATACCCGCGTCAAGGTGCGCGCCCGTCTGCCGAAGGAATATGCCTATATTATCGAGGAGCTCATCGACTCCGACGAACACGATCCCAACAAGCGCAAATATTTTGAGAGCATCATCAACAGCGTTATCGAGACCGGCATTGCCGACCGGTTCATCGTGGCGCTTGCCAATCTCATCTCCCGTCTGACGGTAAACCAGCTGCACATCGTCGGCGACGTTTTCGACCGCGGCCCCGCCGCGCAGATGGTCATGGACGATCTTATGGACATGCACGGTGTGGACTTTGTCTGGGGCAACCACGACATCCTCTGGATGGGCGCGGCGATGGGCAATCCCGCGTGCATTGCGAACGCCCTGCGAAATTCGCTCAAGTACGGCAACTTTGATATGCTCGAGGACGGCTACGGCCTGAACGTCCGTCCGCTCGCGCTCTTTGCCATGGAGCAGTACGGCGACGATCCCTGCACGAACTTCCTCCCGACCCACGTGACCGACTGCGTGGCGGAAAACAGCGACGTTACCGCCAAGCTCCTCAAGGCCATCACGGTCATCCAGTTCAAGCTGGAAGGTCAGCTCATTCTCCGCCATCCGGAATACAATATGAATGGCCGCCTCCTGCTGGGCGAGCTCGTCCGCGCCGGCGAAACCGTCACGCTCGACGGGAAGGAATACCGCGTGAACAACATTTCTCTCCCCACGGTCGATCCCGCGGATCCCTACCGCC
Organism: Clostridiales bacterium UBA4706; assembly: GCA_002404605.1. Classification (GTDB taxonomy): domain Bacteria; phylum Bacillota; class Clostridia; order Oscillospirales; family Oscillospiraceae; genus Apopatocola. The sequence continues at coordinate 18,360 of DHKA01000001.1, forward strand.
TCTCCGACCGGGAGCAGCAGCTCGTCGATCAGCTCGTGCTTTCTTTCCTGCGCAGCGAGAAGTTACAGACCCATATCCGGTATCTTCTGGAAAAGGGCGCAATGTACCGCGTGTGCAACGGCAACCTTCTCTACCACGGCTGCATCCCCATGGAGCCGGACGGCAGCTTCACGCGCGTGACGATGGGCGATACGACATACTGCGGAAAGTCGCTCATGGACGCCTACGACCGGCTGTGCCGCACGGCGATGTACGACCGCCGCATGGAGAATACCGACCTTCTCTGGTATCTCTGGTGCGGGCCGTATTCCCCGCTCAACGGCAAGGATAAGATCGCAACGTTTGAGCGCACGTTCCTCGACGACCCGGAGGCCGGCACGGAGCGGAAAAATCCGTATTACGATCTCTGGAACAGCGAGGAGACGGCGCGCACGATCCTCGCCGAGTTCGGCGTGAATTTTGAACGCGGCCACATCATCAACGGCCACGTACCCGTGCGTAAAACGAAGGGCGACACGCCCATCAAGGCAAACGGCAAGTTCATCAACATCGACGGCGGTCTCTCAAAGGCGTACCAGCCCGTGACGGGCATCTGCGGCTACACGCTCGTATATTCCTCGCACGAGCTGTATCTTGCCGAGCACCAGCCCTTTGATCCGGACACCGCCGCGCGCGAGAGTGCGGACGTCCTCTCCCGCACGATCATGATCGAGCAGTACCCCGACCGGCTTCGTGTGCGCGATACCGACGGCGGCGCGGACGTGGAGCGGCGCATCGCCGATCTCAAAAAGCTGCTCGCGGCCTACCGCAGCGGCGTTGTGCGCACGCCGAGCCGCATGGAGTAAGGCTTGCGTCGATTGACAAGGGCACACGCGGTTCTGCCGGGCGGAAATGCCCTCATACAGCGTCAAAGCCCTTGAGAATACACAAAGTATTCTCTGCGGGCTTTTCCTTGTCTGGGAGCATTTCTGCTCCGGCAGAACTGCTTTGCATCGGACAGCCTTGGATTTTCGAGGGATTTTTGTTCTTTTGGACGCAGGCGGGCTGGCGCCCGCCAAGGACAAAAGGGCAAAAAGCACCGAAAAGACTGGCTGTCCGACGTGTGTGCCCTTGTTAATCGACGCTTGACAAATAAAACAAATAACGGTATATTGATTTGGTAAAAAGCGCAGAAGGGGAGGAGTAGGCTCCCGGCAGATCGCAGAGAGAGGGCGGACGGTGCAAGCCCTTGTGAAGCCGCAGCCGAAGGTCGCTCCGGAGCTGCCGTTTTGAACAAAGTAGAAACGGACGGGTTCTCCCGTTACAGAGAATACGAGCGCCGCTTTTCGTAAAGCGGAAATCGGGTGGTACCGCGTAAGTTTTTGCGCCCCGGAGTTTATCTCCGGGGCGTTTTTGTTTGGAGGAATGAGAATGAAAGAACTGCCGAAGATTTATGATCCCAAGCAGGTGGAAAGCAAGATCTACCGCTATTGGACGGACGGCGGCTGGTTCCACGCCGAGCGTGACCCGGACAAGAAGCCGTTCACCATCGTGATCCCGCCCCCGAACGTCACCGGCCAGCTCCATCTGGGCCACGCGTTCGACGAGACGATCCAGGACGTGCTCATCCGCTGGAAGCGCATGAGCGGATACTGCGCGCTGTGGCTGCCGGGCGTTGACCACGCCGGTATCGCCACGCAGATCAAGGTGGAGGCCGAGCTCCGCAAGGAGGGCCTTACCCGCTTCGATCTCGGCCGCGAAAAGTTCCTTGAGCGCGTGTGGGACTGGAAGCAGCATTACGGCGACCGCATCGTGGAGCAGCTCAAAACGCTCGGCTCCTCGTGCGACTGGGAGCGTCAGCGCTTCACGATGGACGAGCAGTGCGCCAAGGCCGTGCGCGAGGCGTTCTGCAGCCTGTATGAAAAGGGATATATCTACCGCGGCAAGCGTATTATTAACTGGTGTCCGCACTGCACGACCGCCCTTTCCGACGCCGAGGTCGAATACGTCGAGAAGAACGGCTTCTTCTGGCACATCCGCTACCCGCTGACGGACGGCTCCGGCAGCGTGGAGGTCGCCACGACCCGTCCCGAGACGATGCTCGGCGACGCCGCCGTCGCGGTGAACCCCGAGGATCCGCGCTATAAAGACATGATCGGCAAGACCGTCACGCTCCCGCTCGTCGGACGGGAGATCCCCATCGTCGGCGACGAGCACGCCGATATGGAGTTCGGCACCGGCTGCGTGAAGATCACGCCCTGCCACGACCCCAACGACTTTGAGGTCGGCCTCCGGCACGATCTGCCGCAGTACCTGATGCTCGACGGCGACGGCAAGATCACCGGCGGCTACAAGTGGGACGGCATGGACCGCTACGAGGCCCGCAAAGCCATCGTGCAGGAGCTCGAGGAGCAGGGCTATCTCGTCTCCATCGAGCCGTGCGTCCACAACGTCGGCACGTGCTACCGCTGCCACAACGACGTGGAGCCGCTTGCGAGCGACCAGTGGTTCGTGAAGATGCAGCCCCTTGCCAAGGAAGCCATCCGCGTCGTGGAGGACGGCGAGATCAAATTTGTGCCCGACCGTTTCGCCAAGACGTATCTCAACTGGATGAACGGCGTGCGCGACTGGTGCATCTCCCGCCAGCTCTGGTGGGGCCACCAGATCCCTGTGTGGTACTGCGATGACTGCGGCCATATGACCGTTTCCCGCACCGACGCCTGCGAGTGCGAGGCGTGCCACTCAAAGAACATCCGCCGCGAGAGCGACGTGCTCGACACCTGGTTCTCCAGCGCGCTCTGGCCGTTCTCCACGCTCGGCTGGCCGGATAAGACAGAGGATCTGGACTACTTCTACCCGACGGATGTGCTCGTCACGGGCTACGACATCATCTTCTTCTGGGTCGCGCGCATGATCTTCTCCGGCTGCGAGCACATGAAAAAGATCCCGTTCCACACGGTGCTCATCCATGGCCTGATCCGTGACCCGCAGGGCAAGAAAATGTCCAAGTCCGCCGGAAACGGCGTCGATCCCATCGAGGTCATCAACACCTACGGCGCGGACGCACTCCGCTTCAACATCATCACCGGCAACTCGCCCGGAAACGACATGCGCTTCTTCCCGGAGCGCTGCGAGGCGATGCGCAACTTTGCCAACAAGCTCTGGAACGCTTCCCGCTTCGTGATGATGAATCTCACGATCGACAAAAACGAGCTGCCCGAATCGCTCGAACTGGAGGACAAATGGATTCTCTCCCGGTTCAACGAGCTGGCCCGCGAGGTCGGAGAGAATCTCGACAAATACGAGCTCGGCATCGCCGCACAGAAGATCTATGACTTCATCTGGGACAGCTTCTGCGACTGGTACATCGAGCTCACCAAGGCCCGTCTGACCGGCGAGGACGAAACGGCCCGCGTGCAGGCGCAGAAAGTGCTGCTCTATGTGCTCACCGAAACGCTCAAGCTGCTCCACCCGTTCATGCCGTTCATCACCGAGGAGATCTATCAGGCGCTGCCGCACGAGGGCGACGCACTCATGGTGCAACCGTACCCGGTCTACCGCGAGGATATGGCATTCCCGGCGGAGAGCGCGCGCTTTGAAAAGGTCATGGAAGCCATCCGCGCCATCCGCAGCCGCCGCAGTGAGATGAACGTCCCGCCGTCCAAGCGCCCGCACCTCTATATCGTCACTGAGGACAGGGAAGCCTTTGAGAATGGCCGCGACTACCTGTGCCGTCTGGCGTATGCCGGGGAAGTGATCGTCTCCGGCGAGGTGCCGGCGGACGCTGACAAAATGGTCAGCATCGTGACGAAGGATGCGCGCTGCTTCCTGCCGATGAGCGAGCTTGTCGATCTCGACAAGGAGCGCGAGAGGCTCGAAAAGGAGCTTGCGAAAAACCGCGGCTTCCTGGAAAACCAGCGCCGCAAGCTCTCCAACGAGAGCTTCGTGTCCCGCGCTCCGGCCAACGTCGTCGCCACGGAGCGCGAGCGCGCCGAAAAGCTCGAAGCGCTGATCGCCAATCTCGAGGAATCGCTCCGGCAGCTCGGCTGATCCGCCGAATTCTGGAAGCAAACTTTTATTGACAAAGATGTCTCGAAACGCTACAATGACGCTTCGGGACATTTTTTGCGGTCTTCGAAAACTTTTTGCCGCATTCCTGCGTCTAATAAGCAGGAAAGAAAATCGGATCATTCATCCTGCGCCGCAAGGCGCGGGGGAGGAGAATACACTATGCGTAAGATTATTTCAAAGCGACTCTTTGCCGTTTTGATGGCGGTGCTTATGACCGCCGCACTCGGCACGACGGCGCTCGCGGACGACGCACCCGTCATCAATACCGATGTACCCGCGGCGCTTACTGTGATCGAAGGGCAGACGCTCACGCTCACCGTAGAAGCGACGGGCGGAGAGCTGTCCTATCAATGGTACAGCGTCCATCCGGAGGGCGATACGCCGGTGGAGGGCCAGACCTCCAACACCTACCAGATCGCCGCGGTGGACGCCTCGATCAACGGCGCGGCGTTTTACTGCTTCGTGCAGAATGCGGCCGGGAATACCCAGTCTTCTGTCTGCACCATCACGGTGATCTCCAAGCCCGCTCTCACACAGGATGTGAGCACCACCAGCCAGACGCTGACCGAGGGCGACACTATTGCGCTCACCGCCGGAGCGACCGGCGCGGCAGGTATCCAGTGGTATTATAAAAAAGGAGAAGAAGCTCCCAAGCCCATCGACGGCGCGACGACCGCTTCTCTCTCCGTTGCGGCCACGATGGACTATAACGGCGCAGATATTTACTGCCAGTTCGTGAACGACGCCGGCGCCGTCACGACCTCGTTCTGCCGCATCACCGTGAACGCCAAGCCCACAGCTCCGGTGACGACGAAGGACCCGACCGGCGAGACCGTCACCGAAGGCGGCCGCGCGATTTTCATTGCCCGCGCTGACGGCGCGACGAGCTATGTCTGGCGTATCGTCAGCGCCGACGGCACGCAGATCTACGACTACACCGCCGCGCGCACGGCGTTCCCGTCACTGAGCATTTCCGGCGGCGACAGCGAGACGCTCACACTGAGCAACATCCCCTACGACATGAACGGCTGGAAGGTCGCCTGTCTCTTTCGCGGCGAGGGCGGCGATACGCTCTCCGGCGCGGCGAGCATCACCGTGACGAAGAAGGCGGCGTCGCTCAGCATCATCACGCAGCCCGTCGGCGGCACGATGGCGGTCGATGAGAACCCCAATTTCATTCTCTCCATCCAGGCAACGTCCAGCGACGGCGGCACGCTCGTCTACCAGTGGTACAGTGCCGCGACAAACAGCACCGCCGCCATGAGAGCCATCCCCGGCGCGACGAACTCCAGCTATAAGCCCGAGCAGACCGAGGGGACGACCTACTACCGCGTGAGCGTCCAGCTCACCGGCAACGGCACGACCTCCGATCCCTATTACTCCAACACCGTCCCTGTGACATTTACTTCCAATACGACACCCGAACCGGTTTTCTCCAGCGTCTGGGAACATAATGATATTTCTCACTGGCATCAGTCAACCAGTGGTGAACATGCAGATGAAGCGTTTCACACCTATACATGGACGGTTCTGAAAGCCCCCACCGCGACCGAGGACGGCGAGCAGAAGGGCGTTTGCTCCGTCTGCGGCTATGAGACCATCCAACCGATCCCTGCCGGCACGGATATTGGCGAAGAAGAGACTCCGGCAAAACCCGTGAAAAAGACGAATACGGTTCTTCTCGTTATCATCGGCGTGCTGGCCGTGGCGGTGATCGCCGTGGCGGTCATCCTTGTCCGCAAGGTTCTTCTCCAGAAGGACGAAAAGAATGGTGAAGACGATGACGACGGTGAGGACGAATAAAACCGAGACCTTGTGAATTGCCCTCAAAAAGTTGGGCGCGGCTCTTCCCGCCAGCGTGGTTGCCCCAACATAGAAAACACCCCTCCGATCTACTGGATCGGAGGGGTGTTTCAGTAGTTGCTCAGAACGCCAGGAGCGCCATGGAGAGAATGGCGGCGGTCAGCAGATAGATCGGCAGACCGCGCCACGCGTTCGGGACGTAGCGCTCGCGGATCTTGCTGCGGACGGCGGCGAACGCTGCAAGAGCGAGCCAGAAGCCGAGACCCGCGCCGAGCGCCGTGAGGATGCTCTCGCCGAAATTGAGGCCGTCGGCCGCGTTGTTCACCGCGACGCCGAGCACCGCGCTGTTGAGCGCGATCACGGGGAAGTAAATGCCGAAGCTCTTTCCGCTGGCCTTTGCAATAGCCTCCATCACGTACACAACGATGAGGACGATAGCGGCGTAGACGAGCGTCTGCAGGTAGCCGAGAGACAGCGCGTCCAGAACGTAGGTCTGCACGAGACCGGCGATTATTGCCGTGAAAAACATGGCGATGGTCACGGACGAGCCGAGCGCAGTGATCTTCTTCTCCTGCGCAGACCAGCCGAGCAGGGGAGCCGCGCCGAGGAACTTTTCGAGCGCATAGTTGTTGGCGAGCATTGCGCCAAGCACGATACCGACAATGGCTTTGAACGTCATTACTCGTTACCTCCTTCTGTCGTACCGGCAGCGACACCGGCAAAGCCGGGCTCTTCCTCCGCGGCACAGGCGGCGGGGAAGACGGCGTTTACGATCGCGGCGACGATGGCGTACACCAGGAAGCCGCCCATGGGCTTCTGGAGCGACGAGACAGTGTGCGCCTTGAGGAACGCGATCTCCTGTCCCCAGACGCTGCCGAGACCGAACAGTTCGCGCAGCAGCGCGACGACGGCGATCACCGCGAGGAACTCCAGCCCGGTCACGACGACCTTCCCGACGCAGAGACCGGAGGCGTTATCGGCGCTGCGGCTGAACACCAGCAGGTTGACGGCGGCCACGGCGAGATAGACGCCGAGCATTTTGTAAACGGACGGCAGCACCGCATGCAGCACGAGCTGTGCGGCGGAGGTGAACAGCGCCGCCGTGAGGATCGTCGCGGCGATGATCGCACGCTCCGGGAGAATGCGGCGCAGCAGCGCCATCACAAGCGCGGTGAGCAGCATCACGGCGAAAACCGTAACGCCCATGGCAACGGCGCCCTGGAGCGTTCCGGTCGTGCCCAGCGCGGGGCACGCGCCGAGAAACAGCACCCACATCGGGTTAACGGTCATTTTCTTCTCATTCATTGCCAAGTCCTCCGTTCTCTTTCAGAGTGGCAAAGGCGTCGAACACGTCGTGCGTGGCGGTCTTGACGGCGTTCGTCGTCATCGTCGCGCCGGAGATGAACGCTATGTCGTCCGTCATGGTCTCGCCGGTCACGCCGACGAAGCCGTCCTTGTAGCTCTGCGGATCGAGCGTGTAGTTGGAGAAGTATTCCTTTTCCAAAATGAACTCTTTGGCGTTCATCATAACGATCTCGCCGTTGGCATTGAGGATGTAGTAGACGGCCATGGGAATGTTGCTGTATCCGTAGGGGCGGGAGACGAAGGCGTAGAGCGTTTCGCCGTTCTCCGTCACGGTGTAGGCGGCGGTCACGGTGTTGTATACGCCGTCCAGACCGAGCACGGCGTAATCCGCGTCCTTGGAGTAATAAGCGCCGAGCTTCGAGATATCGTCATCCGTGTAGAGATCGCCGTTATCGCGTGCATACGCGGCGGCAGTCTCGGCAAAGTCGGCGTAGGAGTCGGTCACGACGTTGCCTTCCACATCGTAGACGCAGGCGCTGCCGGTCGTGTTGGCGATGGCGAGCACGCCCGCACCGTCCACGTTTGCAATGAGCGCATAGCCCGCGCCGTTCGGGGCCTTGTAAGCGGCGGTCACGCCGTCGAGACCGGTCTCGATCTCTTCGCCCTGCATCGCGCCTTCGCTGTTCATCATGCCGGGGAACACGCTGGCGATCAGCTCGGTGAGAAGCTGCGCGTCGCCCTTGACGCCCGCGCTGACAAGCCCGTTCGCCGTGAGAGCAGTGAAGCCATCGAGAATGGCGTCATGGAACGCTTTGGAGGAGTACGTCACGCCCGCGACGAGACTCACGTCCGCAAGAGTGGAATCCTGACCGACATAGGTCTGCGGGTACGTATCCACGCCCATGTCCTTCGTGTCGGGGTAGGAGAGCACCTGCGTGCCGACGATCCTGCCCTCGGTATCCACGGCCATGGAGATCTCGATCGGATCGTGGGTGTAGCCCTGTGTGGTGGAGAGAAGGATCGCGTAGCCGAGACCGGAGGTCTCGGTATAGATGCTCTGTACGGTCTCCGGAACGTCGGTGAGCTCGCTTCCGGCGGAGCCGTCATTGCTGTAGAGAAGATCAAAGCCCTGCGCGCCGGGGAAAATATCCATGAGCGGCCCGAGCGCCTGGGAAGCCTCGCTCAGCTCGATGCGCGGCCCGGCCCATACGTTGAGACCGGTGAGCAGCAGAGCGAACACGAGGAAAAGAACGATCAGCGTCAGAGCCGAGCGGAGAAAGCTGCCTTTATTTTGCATTTTTCGGCCCTCCCAATCCGAGCGGCGTAGCCGCCGTCCATTTTTCGATCATTGGAGCAAGAATGTTCATCACGAGGATGGAGAGCGACACGCCCTCCGGATACGCGCAGTATTCGCGGATGACGAACGTCAGAATGCCGCAGCCGAGCGCGAAGAACGCCTTGCCCTTGTTGTTGATCGGCGAGGTCTGGTAGTCGGTCGCCATGAAGATCGCGCCAAGGAACAGACCGCCCGCCATGATCTCATAGAGCGCGGTGACGGCGCTGCCGGTCGTGACGAAATAGAGCACAAACACGCTGCCGACGAAGATCGCCGGGACGTACCAGCGGATCACGCGGCGGATGACGAGATACGCAAAGCCGATGAGAAGCGCGATAACGCACGTTTCGCCGACCGCGCCGCCGCGCACGCCGAGGAACATATCCAGCAGGGAAGGGAGACCCTCGCCGCCGGTGGAGAGAACTTCGAGCGGGGTGGCGCTCGTCACGAGATCCACGCCCTTCGGCATCGCGCCGCCCATGACCTGCGTGAACGAGACGAGCATGAACACGCGCGCGGTGATGGCGGGGTTTGCGAAGTTGTGGCCGAGACCGCCGAACAGACACTTGACGAACACGATGGCAAACACGCTGCCAATTACGCACTGCCAGACCGGAACATTGGTGCTGAGATTGAGACCGAGCAGCAGGCCCGTCACAACGGCGCTGAGATCGCCGATGGACTGCTTGCGGTGCGTGATCACGTTGAAGAGAAACTCGGAAAGAACAGCGGCGATCACACACGAGAGGATCGGCACGAGCGCCGGAGCACCGAAGATCACGATCGCAGCGGCCGTGGCGGGCAGCAGAGCGATGATCACGTCGAGCATGATGCGCTGCGTGCTTGCGCCGCAGTGGGTAAACGGGGAAGAGGGAGTTTCGAACCGCTTATCCATCACTTTTTCCCTCCTTCCTTATGATCGGCTTTGTATTTTTTGAGATATTTCTTTGCCGCGCGGTTGTTCTCCACGAGCGGGCGGTGCGCCGGGCAGACGTAGCTGCAGCTGCCGCACTCGATGCAGAAGTTCACATGGTCGCGGTCAAGAAGAAGCGCGCGCTTATCGCCGTTTTCTTCCTCAAGATCGTCCGAGAACGCGGTGGGGTTGAGATTCATCGGGCAGTGGGACACGCACCGGCCGCAGTGGATGCACGGCGTCGGCTCATGGATAACGCTGTCCGCTTCGGAGAAGACCAGCACGCTGCCGGTCGTCTTGAGCACCGGGTAGTCGAGCGAGGGGACGGCGTGGCCCATCATCGGACCGCCGTTCACAACGCGGCCCGGCTCGCATTTGAGCCCGCCGGCGGCCTCGACCAGATAGCGGTACGGCGTGCCGATCGGGACGAGCAGGTTTTTCGGCTCTTTGATGGCCGAGCCGTCGACCGTGACGACGCGGTCAACGAGCGGCATGCCGGTGTCCATGAACTTGGCGACCTTGGCAAGCGTAGAGACGTTGATGATGATAACGCCGAGCGTTGCAAGACGCTGACCGGCGTAAACGACTTTGCCGAGCGCGTTGTAGAGGATCATCTGCTTGGCACCCTGCGGGTAGGAGCTTTCAAGCTCAATGATGCTCACTGTGGGATCGTCGGCAAAGAGCGCCTTCATCGCGGCGATGGCGTTCGGCTTATTGTTTTCAATGGCGAAAACAAAGTTGTCGGGCTTGACGTATTTTTTGAGGATCTCGATGCCGCGGCGGATATCCTCGCCGTGGTCGAGCATCATACGGTTGTCGCTCGTGACGTATGGCTCGCACTCGGCGCCATTGATGAGCATGGTTTTGACTGTGTTGCGCTGTGCCGCGTCAAACTTCCAGTCAACGGGGAACGCCGCGCCGCCGAGACCGACGATGCCGCTCTCGTGCAGATCCTCCACGAATGCGGCGAGATCTTCTGCCGTGCGGGGGGCAAGCGCGGGATCGGTCTCCATTTTCCCGTCGTTCTCAATACGGATGACCGGCAGATCATTGCCGAACAGCTCCGGCATCGGATCGAGTGATACGACCGTGCCGGAAACGGTCGCATGCACTTCGCAGGTGATGTTCCCTTCGCCGCGGGCGAGCTTCTGACCGACGCGGACATAGTCGCCGACGCTGACGACCGGCACGGCGGGAGTGCCCATGTGCATGTTCATGGGGAGAAGCACTTCTTTCGGCGGGGGAAGGGTCTCGGCCTTCATTCCGGCGGTGTTCTTGTGATGGGGAACGTGAACCGCCTGAAGGCGCTTACGGAATGCCATCAGAATCCAACCTTTCCATTCATTTCTTCTTGCAGTATTTATTAGCTTTGCGATTCGACGGACGGCTCATCCGAAACGAGAAGAGCCTCCATGCCTGGGGTCATGCGCAGCTCGCCGTCCGGGAGTACCCAGAGCGCTTCTACGTCGCCGAGCTTTTCACACAGCGCCTCGCCGTCGGCAAGGGGCATGCAGAAAAGCGCGGTGGAGAGCGCATCGGCAAGACCGCTGTTTTTCGTCACGACCGTGACGGAGGTAAAGAGCGTAGAGGGATAGAGCGTATCCTTATCGATGATATGGTGATACCGCACGCCGTCCACGGTGAAATAACGCTCATAGATGCCGGAGGTGACGCAGGAGGTATCGGCGAGCAGGAGCTTTGCACAGTAGCTTCCGTCTGGATCCTTCGGATCACGCACGCCGGTCTTCCAGCCGGTGCCGTCCGGCCGCGTGCCGATGATGCGGATGTTGCCGCCGACGTTGAGAACATAGCTCTCGCAGCCGAGTGCTTCGGCCTTCTGCGCTGCCATTTCGGTGGCGTAGCCCTTGCCGAGCGCGCCGACATCGATCAAAGCGAGAGGGTCCGAGATGCGGACGGTGTTGTTTTCCGCGTCCAGCTCCAGCAGGGAGATGTCCGTGTGCTTCGCTGCTTCGGCGAGCGCTTCCTCCGTAGGAACGTAGGCGTTCTTCGGATCGTCCGACGCTGTTTCACGCGCGTCGTGCCAGAGCGTGAGGACGCTTCCCATCATAACGTTCATCTCTCCGCCGGTCAGCTCATAGAGTTCCTTGGCATAGAGCAGAAACTCCATCAGCCGCGCATCCACCGTTACAGCTTCTCCGCCGGCCATTTTGTTCACCGTGCAGAGGTTGTTTATGCCGGAATACTCGTGGTAGATATCAAAAAGCTGGTGGTACTCCCCGAGTATATCAGCAATTTCGGCAGAACAGTCCGAAAACCGTTCTGCCGAATCGCCTGCATAACTGTAAATATAGGTCACCGTGTCAAAGTAGGTGAAATAGCTTTTCCCCTGCGCCTTGACAGGTTCGGCGGAAGCTGAACAGCCGGAGAGAAGAACAAGGACGAGCAGAGCGCCGCAGAGAAGCGCGGCGATCGCGCGGGTATTCTTTTTCCGGTTCATTTGCTTCGCGGAGATTACCGGGCGTTGTTCACCGCCGTGGCAATGGCAGCCTGCATGCCGTCGATGGCCATCGTGCAGGAGGCGAGCAGCGTCTTGTCGGTGGAGACCTGATAGCCTTCGGCGTTGGTGGTGGTGTCGAGACTCATCACTTCGTCCGCGGTCTTGCCGACGGTGTAGTCAGCAAAAGCCTTGGCCTGGGCGTCCCACTCGGCAATGGCGTTGCCGTACTTGACCATGTTGTAGTCGTCGCCGAGCTCACGCTTGGTGGCGGTGTAGTCCTTGTTGAGGATCTCGCCCTCGGCGCTCACGGTGATCTTGGGCTGGATGGCGTCGGTCAGAGCGGCGAGGATCTTGCCGTCGGCATCGACAGCGGCGGCACCGAACTCAGTATACATCTTGACCACGGCGTTGCCGTCCTCAGAATCGGCAGCGGACACGGACTCGGTGGAGTTGGAGATAGCGGACACACCCAGCGTGAAGGAGCCGGGGACGGCGGTGAAGGTGGAGCCCTTCTCGTCGTTGCAGGCCTTCACAATGGCCTCCTGGAAGGCCTCGAGGCTGATGGAGCAGGAAGCGAACAGCTCTTCGTCAACGGCGACGTTGTAGCCCTCTTCGTTAACGCGGGTCTCGATGTTCTTGATGTCCTCGGCGGTCTTGCCGACAACGTACTTTTCAAGGTTCTCGACCTGCTCGAACCACTCGAGCGTGGCGTTGGAGTACTTGACCATGTTGTAGTCAAACTTCAGATCGCGCTTGGTGATGTAGGTCGCGGCGGTATCGACCTGGCCGCCGGTGACATCCATCTTGTTCTGCGCGCAGTCGATGCGGCAGAGAACGATCTTGCCCTCGCTGTCGGTGACGACCGTAGCGACGGTGGCGTCAACCTGAGCGAGGTTGGTGTCGGAGGAATCCAGACTGACGCTCACGCCCATGCCGAGCTTGTATTCGGCAGCAGCGGGAGCCTTTTCGCCGCACGCGGTCAGCGTGAGCAGCATGCACGCCAGAAGGAGAACGGAGATAACTTTTTTCATTGTGTTCGACCTCTTATTCTTAAAATTTATTGCTAACGATTTCAAACGGAAAAGCGATTTGTGTTGAATAAAGCTACACTATGTAACGTTATCCCGCTTTTAGTGACAATATAGCATAGTGAACGTTTATAGTCAATAAAAAAACGTACAAGATGGAGGAATCAATTTGCATTTTTGGGTGGTAATCTGCACAGATGGCGTCTGTAAACTCCAAAATGTAACAATTTTGTGAATTTTCCGCTTGCACCGCATTTTGGAAATATGGTATAATCTCTTTAGAATCTTAAAGAAAGAGGTTGCTGGCGGTTTTGTATGCGGGATCGTTGGCGTATGCATTTGGGAGGTGCAAAATGTTTTCCATCGGTGAGAAGGTCATGTATGGCGGAACGGGCGTTTGTGTGGTGGAGGAGATCATATCTGTGAAATTCTCTTCAACACAGCTGGGAAAACCGTATTATCTTCTGCGGCCGATGTACCAGACCGGCACCATCCAGACCCCGGCGGACAGCGGAAAAGTGCCGATCCGCCCGGTGATGAACCGCGGCGAGGCCGAGGCTGTTATCGATGCCATGCCCGGCGTTCCGGCAGAGATCTGCACGGAGAAGAATCTCAGCGCGCTGCGCAACTATTACCAGAAGCAGATCACGTCCTTTGACTGCATGGATCTCATCCGTCTGGCAAAATCCATCCGCGCAAAGAAGATCGAGGCCGAAAAGCGCCAGAAGCGCATCGGCAGCACGGACGAAAAATACCTCCGCCGCGCGGAGGGGCTTCTGTTTGGCGAACTCGCCGTCGCGCTGGAGATACCGTTGGATGATGTTCCGGCGTTCATTGAAAACCGGCTCGGCTCGCTGGCCGCCGCGATGGAGTAAACTGTTTCATATTAAATGATGCATCCGCCTCTGAAGAACCTTTTCTTCGGAGGCGTTTGTTTTTCTTGACGGAATCGCCGGGGGACTCTATAATCAATATGTTATAAAATACTTTTGGCGGGGAGACCCGCCGGGGGAGGTACTTGCATTTTGACGCAGGATGAAATGAAACAGCTGAAGATCGCCGCCTGCAAAGTGCGCCTCGGCATCATCGAGGGCGTTTACGCGGCAAAATCCGGGCATCCGGGCGGAAGCCTTTCCGCCGCCGATGTGCTCACCTATCTCTATTTCCAGCATATGAATGTGGATCCGCAAAATCCGCACTGGGAAAACCGCGACCGCTTCGTGCTCTCAAAGGGCCATGCGGCCCCGGCGCTCTACTCGGTGCTTGCCAACCGCGGCTTTTTCCCCGTGGATGAGCTCAAGACGCTCCGTCATATCGGCAGCCGTCTGCAGGGCCATCCCAACATGAAC
>DHKA01000001.1:32664-32789 GCA_002404605.1 Clostridiales bacterium UBA4706
GTGGACATGTCCACCGGCTCTCTCGGCCAGGGCGTTTCCACGGCGGCAGGCATGGCGCTCGGCGCGAAGCGGCTCGGAAACGGCGTGCGCGTGTATACGCTCCTCGGCGACGGTGAGATCGAAGA
>DHKA01000042.1:0-125 GCA_002404605.1 Clostridiales bacterium UBA4706
GGAGTCGGGGTAGGTGCCGGCGTCGGAGTCGGGGTAGGTGCCGGCGTGGGCGTTGCCGTCGGCTTTTGTGTAGGTGTCGCCGTCGCTGTCGGTGTCGGCGTTGGAGTCGGGGTAGGTGCCGGCGT
>DHKA01000042.1:203-6860 GCA_002404605.1 Clostridiales bacterium UBA4706
GTCGGCGTCGGAGTCGGGGTAGGCGTCGGGGTAGGCGTCGGGGTAGGCGTCGGTGTCGGAGCCAGGGCGGCAGCGGAGATGACGATGTTTCCGGTGATCGCTGCGGCGGGGATCGTCAGAGCGCCGGTCTCGGGATCAAAGGAATAATTCCCGCTGCCGAGCGCCTTGCCGCCGACGGAAACGCTCCGGAGCGTGATCGGGTAGGCATAGCCGTCCGCGGGGGCGAGCTTCACGGAGTAATCCGTGCCTGTCTGCGTGGTCGTTTTGCCGGAGAAGGTGCAGCCGGTAAGACCGAACGCCACGGTGTAAACTCCCTCGGGGGCGTCGGTCCACTGCGCGGTGAGCGTCGTGTTTCCGCGAACTCTCAGATTGGATGCGATCTTCTCGCCGCCGCTCCATCCGGAAAAGACCTTGCCGTCCGGCGGCGTAAAGGTGCACTCCGGCGCACGGAAGTAGGCATAGGGCGTTGCGGATGACTTTTCATAGTCGTAGCCGTCCCTGTGCGGATAAACCAGCATCGGCGTCTGCGTGCCGGTGCCGCCGTTGGGATCGAACGTCACGGTATATGGATGGATGCGGGGGATGGTCTTGATGCGGACATCGTCCGTGACATATTTTCCGGGGATCGTGATCTCGCCGGTGGCGCAGTTGAGCGTGTAGTTTGCCGAGTTGAGCACTTCGTCGCCAACGGTCACATAGGTATAGGAGGTATAGCTTCCCATCGCCGCGTGGTAGGGCAGCTCATAGCCCTCGTCCGGGACGAGCCGTGCGGTGTAATCCTGGCCCTTTTTGGCGTATTTATCGCCGACAATGCTCGATCTTATGGCTGTGACGAGAACGGAATCCTCATCTGCCGTCTTCTCCCACTGCGCGTAGACCACGGTATCGCCGTAGACCTTATTGGCAAAATCAAACGGATCGGAATCCGCCTCCGGCCCGACCGTCCAGCCGGAAAACGTGTAGGCGCTGTCCACGGCTTTGGGCGTCGTTTCCGGCATGCTTACGGAATCTTCGTGAAAGAGAGCGGAGGTGAAGCATAGCACATCGGCAGGGCTGGTCTCCGGCGTGAATTCTTGCCCGTTGGCGCTGAAGGTGACGTAAAAAAGCCTTGTGGTCGTCGAATAACCGGCCGCGCCGCGGTTGACGGTCACGGGACGGATGTATTTCCCGTTGATGTAGAGGTCGTACTCGCCCGGCTTCGTGCTCTTGCAGACATAATCGGTGCAGTTTCCGTCGGTGCCGGAAGATTCCAGCGTATATACCACGCTGCCGGTGGCATTGTCGCGGTACTCCACAAGGGCGCTGTCGTAAGGCTCGCCGCGGAGAGAGACCTTTTCGTGCATATCGGCGTACTGGTACCACACGGCGCGCAGCGTCATGTCGCTCTCCACGGTGTCTTTGGCAAAATCCCATGCGTCCGAGGAGCCGTCGGAAAAGGGGTGCGCCGTCCAATGGGCAAAGTAATAATTGCCGTCCTCGTAGCCCGGCGCCGGGGATTCGGGCGCGTCGATCGTGCTGCCGGCCGCCACGCCGGTCAGCGGCTCGGGCGCCGGATCGACCTCGTGACCGTCCAGATCAAACGTGACGGTGAACGTTTTTCCACCCGCTGCTGCGACAGAATACGGCAGCAGCGTAAAGCAGAGCGTAAGTACAAGGAGCAGGCTGAACAGGCGTTTTTTCATGTCATTCCCTCTTTTAAAGATACGGACGGATTGCGGCTTCGCACAAAGTATATATGCGCGGCTTGGCATATATACCATACAAGTACAGGATACCACATATGCCGCCCGTCCGCAAGAACAAAAAACGGCGCACGGAAGCGTCCGTGCGCCGGAGAAGAATTTAGAATTTATCCGAAACGGTCAAAGAGCGCGTCAACGACGCCAGGGCTCGTGCGGTAATCAAACTTCCGTGCGAAGAGCGCCGTTTCCGGCGCGGCAAGAAGCTCATCGAGATCGCCGTCCGTGAACGTGTAGGGCTTGCCGCGCTGCCAGTCGATGTACCGGAGGCAGCTCGCGTAGTCATTTTCAAACGCATTCTCCGGCAGCGTATCGCGGAAGGGGGAGTTTACGATCTCCGTCTGGACGAACATTTCGTCCGGACAGTAGGTGTCGGAGAAGATAGCGCGGGTCTCGATCTCCTTTTCAAGCAGATACTGCGCGAGCGCGTGCGTGATGCT
Source organism: Clostridiales bacterium UBA4706 (assembly GCA_002404605.1). Classification (GTDB taxonomy): domain Bacteria; phylum Bacillota; class Clostridia; order Oscillospirales; family Oscillospiraceae; genus Apopatocola. Next base: position 2,383 of record DHKA01000042.1, read on the forward strand.
GAACCACTGCGCGCCTTTCTGGAAAACGAAGCCGTCCGGCAGCCGCCGCGTCCGGTCTACGCCGAAGCCGAGCTGCACCGCGGCGGAGAGATTACGCAGCGTCCGGCGCACGGCGGGTTTTCGGATATTATAGCGCTGCATCGGATAGTGGAACATGACGCGATAGCGGTCGGCGCGGGAGATCTCCGGCGCGAGGAAATTCACGTAGTTCGTTCCCGGCGCGCGCTCGAAGTAGGTCTCGATATATTCGCGGGACTTGACCGGTACGTCCACGCCGGAGAGAAGGTGATAGTAGTCGTACCCGCCCGGCACGGCGGTGCGGAGAAGCTCCAGCTCCGCCTCGACCATGGCGAAATGCCCCCACGAAATGCGATGGCGCGGAACGAACGTCACGTGCGACTTTTCCGGCACGGCGCGGAAGCGTTCGGGATCGAACGCTGCTTTGGCGTCTGCATGAATATAAAAATCGGCGTTTTCGCTGTCGAGAAAGCGCAACTGCTTTTCGAGGATCTCAAAATTCCCGTGTGTGAGAATGAGCCAGGCGTGGCGCATGAACACCCCTCCTTTTGACATGTCCCATTATACGGAGCGGCGGCGGGAAAGTCAATCGGCGCGCCCGGCGGGGAAGAGCGGGCGCATTGACATTCCCGGCCTTTCCGGGTAAAATATAAAAGGAAAACTTTGTACATGGGAGGAACCCCCTATGTCCGCACCTGCCGATACCGGAAAAACCAAAAAGTGCCGCATTGCATGGATCTCGGCGATCCTTGTCATCCTGCTCACGGCGGTGCTTGTGTGGGTAAACTCCGTTTATGTTTATGTTGGCGGTTTCTACCGCCGGGACAGCACACAGCTCGATCTGCGCGGCAAAAAAATCTCGACGATAGAGTATATCCGCCTGCGCCAAAAACTGCCGGACTGCGTGATCTGCTGGGACGTGCCCATCGGCGGCGGCGCGTTCGACTGCCAGAGCGAGGCCATCGCGGTCTCGGCGTTTTCGGAAGATGATATTGCCCAGCTTGCGTACTTCCCGGCACTCACGTCGCTCGATCTCACGGCGGCGGACGTGTCCCCGGCGCTTTTCGAGGAGATCCGCGCGGCGTATCCGGCGCTCTCACTGCGCTGGAGCATCCCCATCGGGGAGGGGCGGTACCCCTCGGACGCCGAGAGCATCACGCTGGCAAATTTTGACGCTTCTGAGCTGAAGCTCTTTGATTATTTCACGGCGCTGCGCGCCGCCGACGCGAGAGGGTGCACGTGCTACGACGCTTTGCTCGCCCTGCAGGAGAAGTACCCGGCGCTGGAGCTTGAATGGCAGGTTCCGCTCGGCGGCACGGAGTATCTCGACAGCGCCACGGAGATCGCCGTGGACGATGTCTCCCTTACGCCGGACGCGCTTTGCGTGGCGCTGCGGTATCTTCCGGCGGTGCAGACCGTATCGTTCCCGGAATGTACGTGGAGCGAGACGGAGAAGGACGCGCTTCGCGCCGAGTTTCCCGGCATCGCGTTCGTCTGGCCCGTGGAGATCTTCGGCGAGACCTACCAGAGCGATACCGCGGAGCTGACCTTTGCGGGACGCGCTCTCACGGCAGAAGATATCTCGGAACTTTCGGAAAAGCTCACCTCGCTGCCGAAGCTCACGCGTGTCGATCTCACCGGTACCGGCGTGACGGTCGAGCAAATGACGCCGGTCTGCGAGAAGTACCCGGCGGTCGATTTCGTGTTCACGTTCGAGCTTTTCGGCGTGACCATCAGCACCGAGGACACGTTCCTCGACTTTACCGGCATCGAGATGGAGTCCACCGAGGCGGTGGAGAGCATCCTTCCCGTGATGCATAAGCTCGAAAAGGTCGATATGTCCGACTGCGGCATTTCCGACGAGGACATGGACGCGCTGAACAAGAGACATGAGAACGTGCGCTTTGTCTGGACGCTGCACATCACATACTATAAGATTCGCACCGACACCACCTATTTCCGCGCTTCCTCCCGCTATTACGGATACTTTACGAGCGAAACGATCAAAAAGCTCGCCTACTGCACGGACATGATCGCGCTCGATCTCGGCCACCGGCCGATCGAGGATCTGAGCTTCCTCTACGCGATGCCGAATCTAAAATACCTCGTCCTGCTCGACAGCCATGCGCTCGATCTCTCGCCGATCGCTTCGTGCGACAATCTCGTCTGGCTGGAGCTCAACCGCGCTTACGCCACCAGCATCGCCCCGCTCAAGGACTGCAAGAGCCTGCGCGATCTGAACATCACGTTCATGACACTCCTTCAGCCGGAGGATACATTTGAAACGCTGATGGAAATGGACCAGATCGAGCGTGTGTGGTTCAGCTACGGCGTTCTCACGCAGGAGGAGCAGGAAAAACTGCAGGAGGCGCACCCGGACATCGTGTATCACGGCGTGTACGAATGGGTGCAGTCCAACGAGGACCCCTGGCGGTTCGATCAGGATTACTACGACATGCGCGACGCGCTCGGTCACATGTTCTACATGAGCGGCACCGGCAAGATACACTGCAAGATCATTGACGGCGTACGTTATCCGCTCGATCCCGAGTTTGAAGCGACGATGGACTGGGGAGAGCATGACAAAGACCGTTCCTAACGGTTTCTGATCGACTTCCCTGCGGAAAAACTTGCGCTTTATGCCCTTGTCTGGTACAATGTACAGATAAGGGCTTTTTATTTCCTTGAGATCGGAAGAGTACGATGAAAAAGACTTTCCATACCGGACGTGCGGCGCTCGGCGCACTGCTTGAGGTCCTGCTGGCGTTTGTTCCGGCGCGGCTGTTCTACTATACCTATATCCACCATTACCCGCGCGCCAACTTCTGGATGAAGGGCAACGTGCTGTTCTTTGTTGTTTATTTGGCGATCCTCGTGCTGTTTATGACGATCTATGGCAGCTTCAGCGTCCGGAAATACCGTACGAGAGAGCTGGTATTCGCGTTCGGCCTTTCCTGCTTCTTCACGGACGTTATCGCCTATTTCCTCATGTGCATGATCGCGAAGATGATCCTGCCTCCAAAGTATGCCATTTTCACGCTGTTGGCACAGTGCCTGATCGAAACGGGCATGTTCATCGTCGCCCGCATTATGGTGGACCGGCTCGAACCGACGGCTCCGGCGCTGCTGATCGTTCCGGAAAAGGATGCCGAAGAGAGCGTCCGGAATAAGTTTGACCGCCGCCGCACGCGGTACTATATCGACCGCGTCGTTTCCGCGGATATGCCATGGGACGAGCTGTGCGAGGTCATGCATTCCTATACTACGGTCGTGCTGCTGCCGATGGAAAACGATCTCCGCCGCCGCATCATGGACGACTGTTTCTGGCATGGCATCGCCATCATGCTCAAGCCCGATATGCAGGACATCATGGTAAACTGTGCGGACACGGTCATCATGAGCGATGTGCCGCTCTATGCCGTCCATACCGGCAGCCACGACCGTGGCTATCTGACTGCGAAGCGGGGGCTTGACATCGTCGCGTCCGTGTGCGGTCTCATTATCTGCAGCCCGATATTCCTTGCTGTTTCCATCGCCATCAAGATCCAGGACGGCGGGCCGGTGTTTTACCGCCAGAAGCGTCTCACGCTGGGCGGAAAGCCTTTTTACCTAACCAAGTTTCGCAGCATGGTCGTGAACGCGGAATCCGCCACCGGCGCTGTGCTCGCGGGCAAGAGCGATTCCCGTATCACGAAGGTGGGTGCGTTTCTCCGCGCCACGCGCATCGACGAGCTGCCGCAGCTGCTCAATATTCTCAACGGCGATATGACGCTCGTCGGCCCGCGTCCGGAGCGCCCGGAATTTTACGAGAAATACTGCGCGGAGTACCCGGAATTTGCCTACCGTCTGCGGGCGAAGGCGGGGCTCACCGGCTATGCCCAGCTTTACGGCCGGTACAATACCACTTTTGCGGACAAGGCGCTTCTTGATATGTATTACATCCAGAAAGCCTCGTTCCTCTGGGATCTGCAGCTCATTTTCTATACGCTGAAGATCATCTTCGTCAAGGAGAGCACCGAGGGCGTGGACGATAAACCGGCCGCAGAGCCGGAGAAAAAAGAACCGGCCTGCGCCGGAGAAACCAAATAATTGTGCGGCTCTTTCGCTGAAAAACCGCCGCGAATTTCCTGCTCCTTAGGGGAGGGAAATTTGCGGCGGTTTTCGTTTTGCGCGTGTCTTGATGCATCGGCAGAGGCGGCACGTCAATCGTATGCGACGGTATAGTTCAGTTCCCCCAAAGAAGTGAGCCGGATCGTTCTCACCTCAAAGGCGGCATAGGTCAAGGTCGTCTCTTCGCCCACGGGAAGAGCTGTTTCATCGGAGCCGATCGTAATACGCAGGGTGTCCTCCCCGTCATTGCGGATCGTCACAGATGTAAATTTGTGCGTTTCATAGAGCGTATATGCAACCCGCAAACAGTTATCTGCGAAAAGCAGTTTGCCGGTAGCAACTATATCGTC
>DHKA01000109.1:0-629 GCA_002404605.1 Clostridiales bacterium UBA4706
GAAAATCCACAAAAAGTATCTTGACAAACTCGACCCCGATAGTCCGGGAACGAAGTTACAATAAAAACTTTGATTTTCGGGTTAAATTCTTTCAGGCGGGCGCCTACATGGATCCCGCTGCGGCCGGGCATTTCCACATCCAGAAAGGCGATGTCTGCATAGCGTTATTTCCGCAGAAGGTCATCCCCGTTGGCGTAGGCAGCCATTTCGGGCAGGAGCTTTCCGATCCCTTGAAAAAATTCCGTTACATATTTCCGCAATTGATCCAAAATCTCCGGATTATCGTCACAAAAAAGGATCCTCAAACGAATACCATCCCCTTTCTGCAAAACCATTATAACTATACCATAAATCTCAAAAAAATTAAAGGCGCGTTTTGTCATAACAGGCAGAACCCCCTCCTGCTGCAACAGGGCTGTGCAGCAGAAGGGGGTGCACTTTACCGGGAACGTTCCGGGGTCAGTCCTTATACGCGATACACGCATCGAAGAGCGCCGCGGCGGTCTCGCGGCTCTCCGCGCTCGAGCACTTCGAGGCGATGACTGCGGCGAGAAGTCCGGCAACGAAGCCGGGGACGATCTCATAAACGCCGGTGCTCTTGAAGAGCACGAGCCACAGCACGTCTACCG
>DHKA01000109.1:671-3007 GCA_002404605.1 Clostridiales bacterium UBA4706
CTACCGCCGCGCCCGCGACGATGCCCGCCGCTGCGCCGGAGAACGTGAAGCCGCGCCAGAAGAGGCTCAGCACGATGACCGGCCCGAACGACGCGCCGAAGATGCCCCAGGCGTTCTCGACAAGCGACATGATCGTGCCGCTGCCGGGGTTCGAGGCGATGAGCAGCGCGGCCGCGGCGATCACAAGCACGACGATGCGCCCGACCCAGAGCATTTCCTTATCCGTGCTCTGTCCCTTGCGGATCACGGGCTTATACACATCGCTTGCAAACGCGCTCGAAGCGGCGAGAAGCTGCGAATCGGCGGTGCTCATCGCACCGGCAAGGATGGCGCTGAGCAGCAGACCCGAAATAAGACCCAGCCACGGGCCGGTGAAGATGCGGCGCACGATGGCAATGAAGATGGTGGAGCTCTCCTGCCCGTCGCCGAGGAAGAGGTGCGCCACGACCGACACAAGCACCGCAAACACGAGAATGAAGAATGTCCAGCCGATGCCGACCTTTGCGGCCTTTTTCATCTCCTTGTCGGAGCGAACGGACATATACCGGATAATGATGTGGGGCATACCGGCGTAGCCGAGACCCCAGCCGAGGCCGGAGAGGATGTCCTGCCACGAGGTCATCATGTTCCAGTAGCCCGCGGGCAGCGTCCCCGCGGTCGTGCCGCTCTTTTCCATCATGCACAGCGCGACGATCGGCGCGGCGAAAAGCGAGCCGAGCATCAGCAGCCCCTGGAAAAAGTCCGTCCAGCACACGGCGTTGAAGCCGCCGAGAAACGTGTACCCCACGATGATGACCGCCGCGGCGTACATGGCGATCTGCGCCGGGATGCCGAGAACGGTTTCAAAAAGCGTACCGCATGCCTTGATGCTGCTCGCGGAATACACGGTATACGCCACGAGGAAGATCACCGCGCTGATGATCTGCAGTGCGCGGGAGCTCGCCTTGAACCGGTTCGTGAGGTACTGCGGGATCGTGATCGAGTCGCCGCACACGATGGAAAACGAGCGCAGCCGCGGCGCAATGAAGATCCAGCTGAGCGAATAGCCGACGAACAGCCCCACCGGGATCCACGCCTTGCCCATGCCGTAAGCGTAGATGGACGCCGGCATGCCCATGAGCACCCACGCGCTCATGTCGCTCGCGCCCGCCGAAAGGCCGGACACCCATGCGCCCATTTCTCGCCCGCCGAGGAAGTAGTCCTTTTCTCCGGCGCCCTTGCTGCGCACAAAAAACCAAACGCCGATACCCAGCATAAATACCAGATACAGGACAAACATCATAAGTTCCGATAAATTCATGTTTTCTCCCCCTTGACAATCGACGCATTACATTTTATAATGTATTACATTACCAATAAAAATGTTATGGGCGTACTATACACCTTAACGCATTAAATTGCAAGAGGAAATTTTCATGGATACGAAAAAATATGAAGTCTTTGAAAAAACGGTGGAGCTCTCGTCGCTGACGAAGGCGGCAGAGGAGCTGGGGCTGACGCAGTCGGGCGTGAGCCATATCATCGCCGCACTCGAGGAAGAATTTGGCTTTCCTCTCTTGACGCGCAGCCGCACGGGCGCGCGCCTGACGCCGGAGGGCGAGAAGATCATGCCGTTTCTGCGGGACATTCTTCGCTCACAGGAGCAGCTCGACCAGACGGCGGCGGAGCTGCGAGGCCTTTCGGCGGGCACGGTGCGCATTGCAACGTTCACGAGCGTGGCGGTGCATTGGCTGCCGGGCATGATGCAGGAATTTCAGACGCTCTACCCGCACGTGGAGTTCAAGCTCTTCAACGGCGACTATCACGATGTGGACCGCTGGCTGACGGACGGGAGTGTGGATGTGGGGTTCATCACACTGCCGACGGCGCTGCGGTGTGAATGCATCCCCCTGCGGGAGGACCGGCTGCTCGCCATACTGCCGGAGAATCATCCGCTGGCAAAGAAGGACGTCTGCCCGGTAAAAGAGGTAGCGGCGCTGCCGTTCATTTCGCTGCTCGAGTCCTCAGATGACGACGCGCGACGCGCGCTCGACGCCGCCGGGGTGAAGCCGAACGTGCGCTTTACGACGAAGGACGACTATGCCATCCTCGCCATGGTATCGCAGGGACTTGGCGTGAGCATCGTGCCGGAGCTTTTGCTGCAGGGCCACCGCGACGGTATCGCCGTGCGGGAGATGACGCCGCCCTCGAGCCGGACGATCGCGCTGGCGGTGCCGGCCGGCGGGCGCGCCGGCCCTGCCACGCGCCGCTTCGCCCGCTTCGCGGAGGAATGGGTGAAGAGAAATGACTCCGTCGGATAAAACGCGCACCTCGGCTGTGTCGAAATGTGTCGAACG
>DHKA01000085.1:0-23257 GCA_002404605.1 Clostridiales bacterium UBA4706
CGCGAAAAGCTCATGGAAGCGCTCTGGCAGACGGACTCTTTCGTGGACGAGAACACGCTCACCGTGAACGTCGGCCGCCTGCGCAAAAAGCTCGAAAACGCGGGGCTGCACGATTTCATCACGACGAAGTTCGGCGTGGGCTACGCCGTGGGGGAAAAATGAAGTTGTTCGGAGAGTATCTGAAAAGCCGCCGCGGTGTGCTGTTGTTCTTCGCACTGGCTGCGGTGCTGCTCGGTGTTTCGTTCGCGCTCTTCCATCTGCCGCTGCACGCCGTGGCATACCCTCTCGCGCTTTCGCTGCTGCTCGGCCTTGCGGCGCTCGCGCTCGATTTCCGGCGCGTATATAAGCTCCATAAGGAGCTTTCCCAGCTTGAGACCACGGCAGCAGAGCTTATCGGCGCACTGCCGGTCTCCGAAAGCATTCCGGAGACGGACTACCGGGCAATTGTGCAGAGTCTCTGCCGCCAAAGCGCGGACGCCGCGGCGAAAGCCGCCGCCGACCGCGCCGACATGCTCGAATACTATACGCTCTGGGCGCACCAGATCAAAACGCCCATCGCGGCCATGCGTCTGCGGCTCCAGAGCGAGGACAGCGACTTTTCCCGTCGCCTTCTCGCCGATCTTGGGCGCATCGAGCAGTATGTGGAAATGGTGCTCACTTACCTCCGGCTGGAGGGCGAGGGGACGGACTATGTATTCCGCGAAGCGAAGCTCGACGACATCGTCCGCCCGGCGCTCCGGCGGTTTGCCGGGGAGTTTATCGCGCGTCGTCTGACGCTTGACTATACACCCACGGACGCGCGCGTTCTCACGGACGAGAAGTGGCTCTCGTTCGTCATTGAGCAGGTGCTCTCGAACGCCTTGAAGTATACGCCGCAGGGCGGCGTTTCCGTATACATGGAAGAGCCGAAAACGCTCTGCATCCGCGATACCGGCATCGGCATTGCGCCGGAGGACCTGCCGCGCATCTTTGAGCGCAGCTACACCGGAATGCAGGGGCGCGCAGACAGGCGCGCGAGCGGCATAGGACTGTATCTCTGCCGCCGCATCTGCCGGAATCTCGGTCACACGATCTCGGCGGAGTCGCGCCCCGGCGGGGGGACGACCGTGCGCATTGCGCTCAAAGAAAAAAAGATCACCGTGGAATAACAAAAGCGCAAATGTGACAGAAATGTTGGATTTGCCGTGCGAGTGTAAGCCGATCCGATGGAACGGGTCGGCTTTTTTGCTTATACTGACGCCAGAAAACGAAAGGAAGGACAAATTCTTATGAGCTTACTGGAAGTTTCCGGGCTGAAAAAGGTATATAAGACCCGCTTCGGCGGCAGCGCGGTCGAAGCGCTCCGCAACGTCAATTTCTCCGTGAACGAGGGCGAGTACGTCGCCATCATGGGCGAAAGCGGCAGCGGCAAAACGACGCTTCTGAACATTCTCGCCGCGCTCGACAAACCCACCGCCGGCACGGTGCTGCTCGACGGGCGGGACTTTACCAAGATCCGCGAGAGCGACGCCGCGGCGTTCCGCCGCGACCATCTCGGGTTCGTGTTTCAGGAATTCAACCTGCTCGACACGTTCACGCTCGAGGACAACATCTATCTCCCGCTCGTCCTCGCGGGCAAAAGCTACGACGAGATCACCCGCCTCATCGACATCGCGGAAACGCTCGGCATCCGCGAGCTTTTGAAAAAGTACCCCTACGAGGTCTCCGGCGGCCAGAAGCAGCGCGCCGCCGTTGCCCGCGCGCTCATCACAAAGCCGCGCATCCTGCTGGCCGACGAGCCGACCGGCGCGCTCGACAGCAAATCCACGGACGAGCTGCTGCGTCTCTTCGGCGAGGTGAACCGCGGCGGACAGACGATCCTCATGGTCACCCACTCCGTGAAGGCCGCGAGCTGCGCCGGGCGCGTCCTCTTCATCCGCGACGGCGAGGTGTTCCACCAGCTTTACCGCGGTGACGCCACGAACGAACTCTTCTATCAGCGCATCTCCGAAACGCTCACGATGCTCGCGGGAGGCGGTGAGGCGCGATGAAAACCGCTCTCTACCCGCGTCTCGCGTGGGACGGCCTGCGCAAGAACAAGCGGCTCTTTACCCCGTATCTGCTCACCTGCATCTGCATGGTGATGATGTTTTACATTCTCTCGTTCCTCGGCTCGCCGGAGACGTGCGATCTGCTGCCGCGCGGCAAGCGCAGCGCGGGGATGATCCTCAATCTCGGCAGCGCGGTCATTTTCGCATTTTCCGCGATTTTCCTTTACTATACCAATTCGTTCCTTGTCCGCCGCCGGACGCACGAGTTCGGCCTCTACAACGTCCTCGGCATGGGCAAGCGCAATCTTGCGCGCATCGTCACGTGGGAGAGCCTTATTACCGCGGTGCTCTCGCTCGTATTCGGTCTCGCGCTCGGCATTATCCTCTCCAAGCTCGCAGAACTCGGTCTTCTCAACATGATGGGCGGCGGCGTCAATTACCGCATCCGCATCGACGTTGATTCCCTGACGCGCACGCTCGGACTCTATGCCGTCATCTTTGCGGTCATCTGGCTCTCCACGGTCGTCCGCGTCGGGCGCAGCAGCGCCGTGGCGCTGCTGCGCAGCGAGTCAGTCGGCGAAAAACCGCCGAAGGCAAACTGGCTGCTCGGTCTCGCGGGCGTTGTGATCCTCGCCGCGGCGTACTATCTCGCCGTCAGCATCACCAATCCGCTCGACGCGATGGTGTGGTTCTTCGTGGCCGTGATCCTCGTCATCGTTGCAACCTACCTTCTCCTTATCGCGGGCAGCGTCCTGCTCTGCCGCGTGCTGCAAAAGAATAAGAAATACTACTACCGGCCGGAGCACTTCGTGTCCGTTTCCTCCATGGCCTACCGCATGAAGCGCAACGGCGCGGGCCTTGCGAGCGTGTGCATCATCGCAACGATGATTCTCGTGATGATCTCCTCTTCCTCGTGCCTCTACTTCGGCGCGGAGGACGCCGTTATGACGCGCTACCCGCGCGAGACAAACATCATGCTCAGCGCGGAAAATACCGCGCAGCTTGAGGACGCCAATCTGAACATCTTCCGCAAGGGCATTGCGGACTATGCCGCAGAGCATGGCATTCCGGTGGAAAACGTGCAGGATTACCGCTTCATCAATGTTTCCGGTCTTTTGAACGGCGATACGGCGCAGTGCTATTACCGGCGCGCGGGCGCTTCGGTCTCGTATGCGGACATCCGCGATTTTTATATCATCTCCGCGAAGGACTACGCGGCCGAAACGGGCGAGAGCGTGTCCCTTGCCGATGACGAGGCGCTTCTGCTGACGAACAAGTGCTCCTATAACCGCGACACGCTGACGCTTTCTATGGAGAACGTCTCCCACACCTGGCGCGTCAAGTCCGTGCAGAACGGCTCCATCGTTCCGCCGAGCGTCGGCGGGCTCGTCGCGCAGATCACGCTCATCGTGAACGATCCGGCTTCTGCCGTCGAGGGCTTCCGCACACGGGACGAGGATGATATGGCGCTGTTGCAATTCAAGTGGATCTACGGTTTTGATACCGGTCTGGACGACGAGGCGAGCATCAACTTTGAATTTGATCTCACGAGCGCCATCGGCCAGCTTGTGCCGGAGGAGCCGGAGGATGAAAACTTTGGCTACAGCTATCTTATGACGAACTCCCGCGGGGGCGCGAGCGAGGATTTCTACGGCAGCTATGGCGCGCTCTTCTTCATCGGCATCATGCTCACGCTCGTATTCATGCTCGCGGCGGTGCTGATCCTCTACTATAAGCAGATCTCCGAGGGCTACGAGGATCAGAAACGCTTTGAGATCATGCAAAAAGTCGGCATGACGAAAAAGGAGATCCGCCGCAGCATCAACTCCCAGTTGCTGACCGTGTTCTTTCTGCCGCTGCTGCTGGCGGGCGTACACCTTGCTTTCGCCTTCCCGATGATCCGGCGGCTGCTCGAGCTGTTCTCGCTCTACAACGTCGGTCTCTTTGTTACTACCACGCTCGTGAGCTTCGGCGTGTTCGCGCTGCTCTATACGATCGTCTACCGTCTGACGGCGAAGGCGTACTACAACATCGTGAGTGCATAATTTTTTCCAGAGAAGGTGGGGGCGGCTCCGCCTTCTCCTTTTTAAACAAACCTTAAAGACCCCTTAATGGCTTTTGCTCTGCGGTGCGTGATATCCTTGGCATCACAGGGAAAGGAGAAACCGCCATGCAAACCGTAAAAATGATAAACTTCATCCTGATGTGCCTGTTTTTCGCCTGCTATATGTATCAGTTTTTGTACATACCCGTTTCGTGGCTGCCGCGGAAGCGGCGGGCGCAGGAAGTACCGCTGCACCGCTTCGCGGTCCTCATCGCCGCGTGCAACGAGGAGGCCGTCATCGGCAATCTTCTTGACAGCATCAAGACGCAGAGCTACCCCGAACGCTTTCTCAAGGTTTTTGTCGTGGCCGACAACTGCCGCGATAAAACGGCGGAAACGGCGCGCGTCCATGGCGCGGAGGTCTATGAGCGGCACAACGCCTCGCTTCGCGGCAAAGGCTATGCGCTCGACTTCCTCCTGCGCGAGATGGAGTGCCATGCGCACAACGAATTTGACGGCTACATTGTCCTCGACGCCGACAACGTGCTCGACCGGGATTTTGTTTTCCGCATGAACGAGACGTTTTCCGAGGGCAAGGATATCGTCACCTGCTACCGCAACTCGAAAAACTACGGCGACAACTGGATATCGGCGGGCTACGGCCTCTGGTTCCTCCGCGAATCGCGCTATCTGAACGGCGCAAGATCGCGCATCGGGTCGAGCTGCGGCGTTTCCGGCACGGGCTTTCTCTTTTCACGCACCGTGTTGGAGGAGCAGGGCGGCGGCTGGCCGTTCCACCTGCTGACCGAGGATATCGAGTTTACCATTGAAAACGTGACGGCGGGACGGCGCGTCGGCTACTGCCCGGAGGCCGTGCTCTACGATGAGCAGCCCGTCCGCTTTAAGCAGTCCTGGGCGCAGCGTCTGCGCTGGTCGCGCGGGTATCTGCAGGTGTTCCGCAAATACGGCGGAAAGCTCCTCTCCGGCATGTTCCGCGGCAGCTTCTCCTGCTACGATATGGCGATGAGCATCATGCCCGCCGCGGTGCTCACGGGATTGAGCATCGTGGTGAATCTCGGCGCGGCGGCGATCAACGTGTTCCATTACCACGAGTGGGACGTGCTTGCCATATCAGCGCTGCAAACGGTGATGAATCTTTATCTCACGCTCTTCGTCCTCGGCGCGATCACGACCGCGACGGAATGGCGCAGCATCCACTGCGCGGCGTGGAAGAAGATCGCCTATGTGTTCACGTTCCCGGTGTTCATGCTCACGTATGTGCCGATCGTGGTGCAGTCGCTCTTCGTAACGCCCGAGTGGACGCACATTGACCATACCCGCGCCGTCACGGTGCAGCAGATCTGCGCGCCGGATTACCGCGACGCGGTATAAAGCCCAAAGCCCGCTCTTGTCCTTCACAGACGTGATCGGGCTTTTATGATATGAGTAGACAACCGCAATATAATGCGGTAAAATATCCGCCGCAGGGGGATGAGCTATGAAAACGCGAAATAAACGCCGCGCTCTTGCCGGAGCGCTGACGGATATCGTCCTCGCTGCGGCGATCCTGCTCGCGTTTGCGTTCTTCCACCATGGGAGAATATATCTTCTGGGGCAGGGCTTTGTGGAGACCCCGGCGGCGACGGCGCAGCCCGCGGCCGCGGTATCGCCGCAGCCGACGCCCGAAACGGAAGCGCCGGAAGAGACGCCGGCCTCTGACGGCCCCTTCACCGACGGGGCGGTGGAGCAGACGGAAAATTCCTACCGCAGCGCCAATGTCAGCGTGAGCTGGACGAGGCATGAGGACAACTCGGCCGACGGGCTCGTTGTGTACTATATTGCGGATATTTATCTCCGCTCGAGCGAGTATCTGCGCACGGCGTATGTGACGAACGGCTACCGGAGCGTGCACGATATGGCGGCGGAGTCCAACGCCATTCTCGCCATCGACGGGGACTATGCCTTCTCGCGGGAGTATGGGCCGATCGTGCGAAACGGCGAACTTCTCCGCGATACGGGATTTGACGATATCCTTGTTTATTATACGGACGGCTCCATGAAGATCTTCCGCGGCGATGCTTTTGATATGGATGCGGAGATGGAAAAGGGCGCAGTGCAGGTGTGGTCGTTCGGCCCTTCGCTGCTGGATGCGGAGGGAAAGGGCATCGAACGCTTCAATACGAACATCGCCGGAGTGAACCCGCGCGCGGCGCTCGGGTACTATGAGTCGGGGCATTACTGCTTCGTCGTCGTGGACGGGCGCGGAGAGGGCGGTTCGCGCGGCTATAAGCTCGCGGAGTTCTCCCGGCTTTTTGAAGATCTCGGCTGCACGCTTGCCTATAACTTCGATGGCGGAAAGTCCGCCGTTATGGTCTGGGACGGGGACACGACCGTGAATCAGCCCGCCGGGGGCGGACGGAACGTGACGGATATTCTCTACATCGCAAAGGAGTGACCGCCGGTGAAATTCCGAAATATACTCTCGCACCTGACGGCGGCGCTCGCGCTCGCCGCGGCGGTGATACTGGTGATCGACCTGTTCTTCAACAGCGCCATGTACCTCACCGCGGGCCATGAGTTTAAATATCTGTGTCTGGCGCTCTGCGCGTGCGCTCTCGTGTGCGCCATACTGCAAAGGAGAGAAAATAAATGAAGCTCTATTTCAAGCAGCGGTTTTTCTCGTGGTTCGACAGCTACGATATTTACGACGCCTCCACCGGCGCGACGGCCTTCACCGTGGAAGGGAAGCTCGCGTGGGGACACTGCCTGCACATTCTCGACCCGCGCGGGCAGCACATCGCCACGGTGAAGGAGCGCGTGCTGACGTTCCTGCCAAAGTTTGAGCTCTATGTCGGCGAGCGGTATATCGGCGAGATCCGCAAGGAATTTACGCTCTTCCGCCCGGCATTCGCGCTCGATTTCAACGGCTGGCGCGTGCAGGGCAGCTTTCTGGAGTGGGACTATACGATCGAGGACGCGGCGGGCCGCACCGTCGCGCGCATATCCAAGGAGCTTCTTCACTGGACGGACACCTATACCATCGACGTGCCGGACGCAGGGGACGCGCTGTGCGCGCTCATGGTGGTCCTCGCCATCGACGCCGAAAAATGCTCGCGCGGCGGCTGAATGAACGCCCGTAAAACGGATAAACTCTCCGCCCGTGAGCCGACCGGCTCACGGGCGTGTTCCGTTCCGGCAAAAACTGGCGGTTGACGAGGCCTGTACGGGGTGTTAGGATATGGTTACAAATTGTAACATTTCAAAACACGGCCGGAGAGGAGAGGAAAGCCATGCCGAAGAAACGCCGTTTCTGCCGCCGCATTGCGGCGCTTCTGCTTGCCGTGCTGCTGCTTACCGCAGCGGTGCCGTCCGTATTTGCCGCGGACGAGCAAACCGGCACCGTGACCGCGCCGACGGGTATTCTCCTTCTTCTCACCTCCCCCGGGGGCGAAACGGCGGGAGAAATTTTGGACGGCAGCTCCGTTGCCGTGCTCGGCGAGGAGACGGACGCGAACGGTACGCTCTGGTATTACATACAAAAGCCCGGCGGCGAGACCGGATACGTCCCGGCGGAGAGCGTGACGCTCTCAGAACCGGAGACGACCCCGACGCCGGAGGAAACGCCCGCGCCGGAGCCCGTCGCGGCGGACGACCGTGATACCTATCTCGCGCAGCTTCGCGCGCTCGGCTTTCCGGAGAGCTATCTCGAAGGTCTATGGCAGCTGCATAGCCGGTATCCTGCGTGGGAGTTCCGGCCGTTCTTCACGAACGTGGATTGGAACACCGCCGTGAACGAGGAAAACGTCCTCGGCAAAAGCCTTGTGTGGGGCAGCGCCCCGTCCTCGTGGAAATCGACACAGGAGGGTGCGTTCAACTGGACGGACAATACGTGGGTCGAACTCGACAGCGGCGGCTGGGTCGCCGCGTCGCGCGAGATCATCGCGCACTATATGGACCCGCGGAATTTCCTTGACCCGAGCGCCGTGTTCCAGTTTCTCTATCAGGGGTACGACGCGGCGTCGCAGACGCGCGAGAGCCTTGCGGTGCTTGTGTCCGGCACGTTCCTCGCCGATACGGCATATGATACCGACCTCGACGATTCAAACGGCGTGAACACCTACGCCGAAACGCTTTTCTCTGCCGGGGCGGACTGCGGCGTCAGCCCGTACATCCTCGCGGCGATGATGCTTCAGGAGATGGGCACGAATGGCGCGAGCGAGAGCATCAGCGGCACGAACCGCCGCTTTCCCGGATACTATAACGCCTTCAACATCGGTGCTTATAAGACCGCAGAGTATTCCGCCGTGGAGCGCGGATTGTGGTACGCCAGCGGCGGTCATAACGGGAGCGGCACCTCGTGGGGACGACCGTGGAACAGCCTCTATAAGGCCATCCGCGGCGGCGCGGCGTTCTATGCCGCAAACTATGTTGCCGCAGGGCAGAATATGCTGTATCTCAAGCGCTTCAACGTGCAGGGCGAGAACATGTACTGGAACCAGTACATGACGAACGTCGCGGGCGCTGCGAGCGAGGGGCGGCTGCTCTCGTATGCTTACAGCGAGGAAATGCGCGCATCCAAGCTCACGTTCAATATCCCGGTGTATCTTAATATGCCGGATGCCGCCGTGCCAGCCCCGACGGGCGACGGCTCGCCGAACACAAAGCTCGCCTTGCTCACCGTGAGCGCGGGCACGCTCACGCCGGAGTTCCGGCGGGACGTCCGGGAGTATACCGTCATCGTGCCGAACGAGACCGAGCGCGTCACCGTGACCGCCTCGCCGCTCAACGCCGCGGCGAGCGTCGTCGGGACGGGCGAATATGCGCTCGATGTCGGCGTGAACACCGTCACGCTCACCGTGACGGCGGAATCGGGCGCATCGGAGACATACACGCTCTCCGTCCACCGCCGCGCGCCGGACGCGCCGGTGACGGTCACCGGGCCGTATTCCTTCAGCGCGGATGGGCGTGTTTCGGGCGTCGCGCCCGGCACGACGTTTGCCGCGTTTACATCGTCGCTCGGCGTGAGCGGCGGAACGCTCACCGTGACGGACGCCTCTGGCGCTGCCAAGACGCCGGACGTGCCGATGTGTACCGGCGATTTTGCGAAGATCACGTATGAGCTTGATGGTACGGAAGCGGTGTTCGCTTCCGGATACGTCGTCGTCGCGGGCGATATCAACGGCGACGGCGCCGTCACCATCAGCGATCTCATCAAGCTGCGCAACCACCTTCTCGGCACCGGCGAGTTGACCGGGCTGAGTCTGGCTGCGGCGGACGTGGACCGCAGCGGCGCGGCGGCGATCAACGATCTTATCCGCATACGAAACCATCTGCTCGGCACGGCGACGATCACGCCGTAAGGAGGGCTTGCCGATGAAACTAGGAAAACCGATCCTCGCGCTGCTCCTTGCCGCGGCGTTGCTGCCGTGGCTCACGGTGAGCGCAAAGGCGGCGGACACGGACGTGATGTTCTCCGACCCCAGCGCCGTTGTCGGGAACACCGTCACGGTGAACGTATATACGACCTCCGCCGTTGCGGGCATCGACCTGACGCTCGTGTACGATACGGACTACCTCGCCTATACCGGCGCATCGGGCGGTCTCGGCAACGCGGCGGTGCAGGATAACGGCGGGAGCCTGCGCATCGTGGACTACAGCGGCAGCGGCGAGGGGAAATTTTCTCTGAATCTGAGCTTTACGACCCGCGCCGTCGGCACGACGGCGATCCGCCCGACGGCATGCAGCGCGAGCAATGCCGGGGGCGACGCGGTGAGCGTGGAGTACGCTTCCCACAGCGCGTCGGTGACGATCACCTCGGCATCTTCCGACTGCACGCTCTCCGCGCTCTACATCGACCCCGGCACGCTCTCCCCGGCGTTTTCCGCGGGTGTGACGAACTACGCCGTGACGGTGCCGTATGAAACGGCGTGGCTCGCCGTGAGCGCCGTAAAGAACGACGCTTCCGCGACCACCGCCGTGAGCGGGAACGGCTCGCTCTCCGTCGGGCTGAACTATGTGACCGTGACCGTCACCGCCGGGAACGGCGCGCAGAGAGTCTATACGCTCGCCGTCACGCGGCAGGCGCAGGATACCGCCGCGCAGCCGGCGAGCGATAATCATGTCGATACGTCCGAGCCGGAGATCCCGGAGGCGACGCCTGCCGCCGATCGGACGATCTTTACCGCGGAGGGGAAAACATACACGATCCTCGACGCTGCGATCCTCTCCATCCAGCCGCCGGAGGGCTGCGCTCTCGGCGAATATGCGCTGCTCGGCAGCGTGTGCCGGGCGTATCTGCCGGAGGACGGGGGAGAGTACGCCGTATTTTACGCGCGGCCCGAGGGCGGCGAGCCGGGACTTTATATTTACGACACGCACGAGGAGACGATGCAGCGCTACGGTCTTATCGCCGCGCCGGAGATATCGCCGACGCCGGAAGCGTCCCCAAGCGCGGAGCCGACGCCGTCCCCCACGCCGGAAGCGGTATCGGAGACGCCGGACACCTCCGCGGCGGAGATCGAAAACCTCCGCTGGATTGTCACGGTGCTTGCCATAGCCGCCGCGGTGCTCTTCGTGGGCGCGGCGGTACTCGGCACGCTCCTCATCCGCAGCATCACCCGCCCGGTGCGGAAAGTGAAAAGATAAAAACCATGCCGTATGCGCGCAATTTGCGCATACGGCCGGTTTGCGTAAAGAAAGGAAGAAATAAATGGAGGAAAAGAAGAGCGGCGTCCGCACCGTGGACGCGGAAATCTCGCTCGTGCCGTATTACCCGAACGAGGAAACGGCGCTTCCGTGGTATCAGGATCTGGACGTGTGCCGCCAGGTCGATAACATCGACCATGTCTATTCGAGCGAGCGGCTCAACGCCATGTATACGTATCTGAGCACGCACGGGGCATGCTATTATATATCGTACCGCGGCGTCCTGGTGGGCGATGTGTCACTGCGGAACAGCGGCGAGCTTGCCATCGTGATCTGCAAGGAATACCAGAACCGGCACATCGGCCGCCGGTGTATCCGCGCTATGCTTGATCTTGCCCGCGAAAAGGGCGTGGAGCGCGTGACGGCGAACATCTATTCGTTCAACGCGCAGAGCCGGAATATGTTCCTCTCACTCGGCTTCCGGGAGACCAGCGAGGAATGGTACGAGCTCGATCTCTGAGAGAAATAAGAATTGCATGCGAAAAAAGCCCGCCGCAGACAGGAAAGTCCGCGGCGGGTCATTTTATGCTTATGCGGGCGAGCCATGAAACCGGATGCGGTAAAGAACAAGGCAGAACAAAAGAGACGCGGCGCTGCCGATGTTCGTTGCCCACGCGAGCGCGGTAAGACCGCAGGAGGGGGCGAGCGCATAGCCAAGCGCCACGCGCACCGCGAGCGAGAGTATGGCCGATACGGTCACGAGCGGGATCTTCAGATGCGCCTTGAACACCGCTTCCAGACTGGTTTTTCCGAATTACAGGAAATAATTCGGGATGAGCAGCAGAAGATACGAGCGGGCGAGCGCGAAGGCCGCGCCGCTCCGGTCGGGGAGATAAAGGCTTGTGAGCGCGTCCGCGCCGAACAGCGTTGCGGCGGTGAGCGCAAGGTCCAGCCCCAATCCGCAGAGCAGCAGCATCCGCCAGCCGCTGCACACGCGCTCCGGCTTTCCCGCGCCGAGATTCTGCGCGGCGAACGTCTCAAACCCCGTGCAGCACGCGAGCACCGGCACGAGAAGGAAGCTGCTGATCGTGTTCGCAACGGTGTAACTGTTGATGCCGTCGGTGCCGTAGCTGTTGACGAGCGTCTGCAGCACCATCGCGCCGAGCGCGAGCACTGAGCGCTGCGCGATGGACGGCAGGCCAATCTTTGCCATGAGGACGGCGTAGTTCTTCCGCAGCACCGTTTTGCCGCCGCCGAGCCGCCGGAATTCCCGCCCGGTGCGGTAGAGCATCCACACCGTTTCTGCGGAGATACTGAAAAGGGACGCTGCCGCCGCGCCCATCACGCCGAAGCCCTATACAGCCACGGCGAAATAGTCAAGCACGAGATTCGTGACCTGCGAGACGGTCCCATAGAGCATCGGCACTTTGGAATTGCCGCTGCCGTTCATGACGGCACCGGAGACGAGATTCACGCCGATCGGCGGCGGATTGAGCGCATAGATCCACAGTACGGCGCGGCTCTCGTCAAAAATTTCCGTCGGGACTTGCATCATGCGGAGCAGCGTGCCGGAAAGGAGAATGTACGCCGCCGCGGCGAGAGAGGAAAAAAGAGCCATAACAAGGCGCATGGTGTGCGCGGCGTCGCGAAATTCATTGTACCGCTGCGCGCCGTAATGGTTTGCGAGCACGATGTGGCACGCGCCGGCCGCACCCTGCACGAGACAGTAGCCGATGGTCATGCAGCCGTTGACCGCCGCGAGCACTGAGAGAGAACGGTCTCCCGCAAACTGCGCCACGATCACGGAATCGACCAGCGAATAAAGCTGGCCGAAAATGTTGATAACGATGATGGGGAGCGTAAAGCGTGCCATCCGCCGCGCTGCGCTTCCCTGTGTGAGTTCCATGGGAAAACCTCTTTTCTTTTTTCGGGGTTAATGATATCATAAACCTGTGCGCTGCGTACAGGTCAAGCCTTTTTTGAAGGGATAGCGCGTGAAAAACGAACGCCTTACCGTATCGAAATTTGCCGCGCTCTGCGGCGTAACGCCGCGGGCGCTGAAACACTATGAGGAGGCCGGACTCCTTACCCCGGCTCAGACTGCGCTCCGCTGGAAAAACTGCGCGCGGAAGCCGCGCGGCGCGGCACGGATGCATCGGAGATGTTCTGCGAAGCGGTGCTGGAGAGCGCAAAGCCGGAAGACTGCCTCTTCCGCTACTTTTTCCTCTGCCCGCCGTGACGGGCTTTTCTGGACAAACGGTGTGCGCTGTGCTATGCTGTATATGGCGAAATAGCGGCGAAACGGCGCTTTTTCCGCCCTACAAAGAAAGGAGAATCCCATGAGCCTTATCACACTCATCCTAGTCCTTGCGGCGGTGGCGGCGCTCATCGTGGTCGGCACGCGCAAAAAGGACGGCGGCGACGGAAAAAAGGCCCTGCCGCGCACGATCGTGACGGTCGCGGCGGTGCTCGTGCTCGCCGGCGCGCTGGGCTTCGGCTCAATGTACCAGCTGCAGGAGGACGAATACGCCGTCATCACCACGTTCGGCAAGCCGTCCGTTGTGAGCACGTCCGGCCTAAAGTTCAAGATCCCCATCATCCAGCAGAAAACCATCGTCAGCAAGGCGACACAGGGCTTCGCGCTCGGTTACGATCTGCGTACGAACGCGAACAACGAGGACGAATCGCTCATGATCAGTGTGGACTTCAACTTCGTCAACGTGGATTTCTATGTGGAATACCGTGTGGACGATCCGGTGAAGTACCTCTATAACAGCGAGGAGCCGGAAGCCATTTTGAAAATGCTCTGCCAGAGCTACATCCGCGATACGATCGGTCTTTACGGTGTGGACGATATCATCACGACCGGCAAGGCGGAGATCCAGGGCGTCATCCGCGACAAGATCAGCACCCGTCTCGAGCAGGAGGATATCGGTCTCGTGCTCGTAAACATCGCCCTGCAGGACGCGGAGCCGCCCACGGTCGAGGTGCAGCAGGCGTTCAAGGCGGTGGAGACCTCCAAGCAGGAGGCGGAGACCGCCATCAACAACGCGAATAAGTACGCCAACGAGCAGCTGCCCGCCGCCAAAGCGAATGCAGACGAAATTCTGCAGCAGGCCGAGGCCTACAAGGAATCCCGCATCGCCGAGGCCGAGGGCCAGGCCTCGCGCTTCACGGAGCTGTACGCCGAATACTCCAAGTATCCGGAGATCACGCGCCAGCGCCTGTTTTATGAAATGATCGCCAAGGTGTTCCCGGATATGAAGATCGTCATCACCGGCAGGGACGGCAGCGCATTGCAGACCGTCCTCCCGCTCGAGAGCTTCACCGGCACGAACACAACGACTACGATGGGGGAGGAGCCATAATATGGAGGAATATACGAAGAAGCGCCCCGCCCACCTCGGCCGGACGACCCTTATCGCGGTCCTCGTCGTGGTGATCCTTGTGCTGCTTTTGAGCAGTTTGTACGTCGTACAGCCGAACGAATACGGCGTCGTGCGTCAGTTCGGCGCGGTCGTTGATGTTAAGAGCGAGCCGGGACTCTATTTCAAGATCCCCTTTGTGCAGGAGATGAGCACGCTCCCCAATACGGTGCAGCTCTACGACCTGCCCGTGAGCGACATGATCTCCGCAGATAAGACGACCCTTATTGCCGACTGCTTTGCCATCTGGCGCATCGAGGACCCGCGTCTCTTCATTGAAACGCTCTCCGGCAGCGTATCCAACGCCGAGGGGCGCATCAACGCGAACGTCTATAACGCGCTCAAGACCGTGCTCTCGTCCATGACGCAGGCGGAGATCATCTCCGGGCGCGACGGCACGCTCGTGCGCGCCGTTATGGCGACGATCGGCGACTTCTTCGACCGCTACGGCATTGAGCTCATCGCCGTGGAGACGAAGAAGATCGATCTTCCGGACGACAACAAATCCGCCGTGTTCAGCCGCATGATCTCCGAGCGCAACAATATTGCCGCGGGCTATCTTGCCGAGGGCGAGAGCCGCGCCAAGGAGATCCGCAACGAGGCCGACAAGCAGGTGCAGATCCTTCTCGCCAACGCCGACGCGACCGCTGCCACGGTGCGCGCCGAGGGCGACGCGGAATATATGCGCATCCTCTCCGAGGTGTACGACTCGCCGGAGGAAGCCGAGTTTTATACGTTTATGATCGCGCTCGATGCGCTGCAGGAGTCGATGACCGGCGCGGAAAAGACGCTGATCCTCGATGCGGACAGCCCGATTGCAAAGCTCTTCTATTAAGAAATTGAACATTCTCTATCTCATCAGCTACGCAGGGAAGGCAGGAACGGAAAAGTACGTGGAAAACCTGATGCGGACGTATTCCGCGCAGGGACACCGCTGCTTCCTAGCCTATATGGACGGCGGGGAGCTCGCGGAAAAGGCGAAGGCTCTCAGCTGCGATGTTTTCCGGCTCGATCTGCGCGCCACGCATATGCTGCGCGCGGCGAAGCGCCTTGCGCGAGTGTGCGCGGAAAACGGTATCGACGTGATCCACGCGCAGTACCCGCGCGAAAACTGCATCGCCGTGCTCTCGCGCCTTTGGCGGCGGGAGACGCGCGTCGTATTCACGAGCCATCTCACGGTGCGCCAGGGTTTCCTCTGGCGTGCCGTCAACCGCCTTCTCACGCCGCACGAGACCGCGTGCGTCGCAGTTTGTACGCAGGGAGCGAACCTTCTGCGCGAAAACGGCGTCAAAGAAGAGAAGATCCGCGTGATCTTCAACGGCGTCGTGCCGAAGCCCCTCCCGCCGCGGCAAAATGTTATTCGAACGGAGTTTTCCCTGCCGCAGGACTGCTTCGTCTTTCTCACCATGGCGCGCTATGCGCCCGAGAAGGGCCTCTTCTTTCTGCTGGACGCACTCGCGCAGCTCAAGGAGCGCACGGATGAGCCGTTCGCCTGTCTCATCGCGGGCGACGGGGAGCTTTTCGACGCCGCAGGCGAGGGCATCCACGAGCGGGGCCTTGACGAAAACGTCATCCGCGCGGGCTACCGCACGGACGCTGAAGCGCTTATATGTTCCTCGGACGTCTACGTGAGCAGCGCGCTCTATAACGAAGCCATGAGCTTTGCCGCGCTTGAAGCGATGGAGTGCGGATTGCCGCTCGTTATGACGGACGTCGGCGCGGGCGCAGACCTCGCCTCCGGCTGCGGGGAATGCGTGGCGCCCGGCGAAGCGGGCGCCCTGTGCGATGCGCTGTATCGTCTTATGAGCGACGGCGCGTACCGCCGTGCCTTCGGCGAAAACGCCCGCCGCCGTGCCGTGACGGAGTTTGACCTCACGCGCCAGACGGAAGAGCTGCTTACGCTCTATCAAAAAAGGTAAAACAGCCGCGCTGCGGCTGAATAAAAGGAATAAAACAGAAAAGAGTGATAGCAAACGATGAAACGCCCTGTAATGACCGTACTGCTGTCGGTGATCCTCGTCATCGGCGTTGTGTGCGGTATCTATTTTATGCATCAGGCGGCGTCTCTCCGCGCTGACGGCGAGAGCGCCGTGACCGCGGCAGAGAGTGCGCTGACCGAAGCTCAAACGCGCCATGACGCCGTAGACCCCGATACCGAGACCGGCGCTGCCGCATGGACGGCGGCGGAGCAGGAGGTATTTGCCGAAACGCAGGAAAAGATCGACTCTCTCAAGGCTGACAACGCCGCGCTCGACGAGTCGATCGCGGCAATGGAAAAGGAAGTCGAAACGAAGCTCGCGGACGAGGATACGGCGTATTATAATTCCGTCTACGAAGAGATGCAGAAGGGAGTGGATCAGGTTGAAGAATACCTTGAAGGTAATTAACTATGTTCTGCTCGGCCTTGCGCTCGTTGCGGTCGGCTTCGGCGTGTTTGCCTTTTTCCAGTGCCGCGCCGTGCCGACGGCGGAATACGAAGCGAGCGCTGCCGATCTCCGCGCGCAGGCGCAGACCGTGGACGAGGAAACTGCAAAGATCGAAGAGGATATGAAAGCGCGGCAGGACACCCTGCGCGAGGATGTCTCGCAGGGCGGCGACGAGGGCAAGGCGCTCGCCTCCGATCTCGCCGGCGCTCTCTCCGATAACGAGAGCAAAACCACGCAGCTCGAAGATCTCCGCGCCGAGAGCGAACGGCTCGACAACATCATGGAAGAGACGCTTGCCAAGCGGCGTGAATACGCTTCCAAGATCCGCGAGCTGGAGGAAAAGGTGCAGGCCGGCGAAACCGACATCAAGATCTGCTACTGGACGTTTGACGACGGCCCCACGCGCCTTACTGCGCAGGTGCTTGACAAAGCCAAGGAACTGGGCGTCCATGTGACGTTCTTCACCTCCCACGAGGCGAACGACTCCGAGGATGAGCCCGAAATGCTTCGCCGCGAGTTTGCCGAGGGTCATGCGGTCGCCAACCATACATACTCCCACCAGTTTGCCGCCATGGGCAATCTGTACCAGAATACGGACGGGCTGCTCGAAATGATCAACAAGCAGGACGAGTGGGTGTACGAATGCACCGGCTTCCATACGGAGATCTTCCGCTTCCCCGGCGGTTCGGCTTGGGGCAAGGCGCTGCTCGGCACCGACCCGACCGAGGCGATCAAAGAGGCCGGCTACGAGTGGATCGAATGGTCGTGCGACGTGTTCGATAACGGCGTGGCCGGAAAGACTGCCGCAGAGATCGAGGCTATGGCGGTCTGGCAGGTAAAGCAGCTCGACATTGCCGTCGTGCTCAGCCACGACTGGAACGCCAACACGCTCATCGCGTTCCCCGGCGCTGTCAAGCAGCTGCAGGACGCCGGTTACGTGTTCCTGCCGCTCTACCCCGAATCGGTCACCATGGGCGAGAATACCAAGATCAAATTCAGCTGATATACGTATAACTTAACTAACGCAGATACGCGGCGTGACGAAAGTCACGCCGCGTATCTGCGTTAAAGGAGTGGAAGTTTCTGCGTCTGTAAATGGATTTCGCGGCATCACAGCGCCGATAGCGCTTCGATATCGCCCGACTGAACGGCGGGGATGCTGCGCTTGATCTTCTCTTCGTCCCAGTCTCACCAGCGGAACGCTTCGAGCTTTTCGACGGTTTTCTCGTCAAAGCGCCGGCGGAGAGGGCGGGCCGGAACGCCACCGACGATCGTATGGGGCGGCACATCCTTTGTTACCACGGCCCGCGCGCCGACGATCCGCGCCGTCGCCGATCGTCACGCCGGAGAGAATGACGGCCTCATAGCCGATCCACACGTAGTTTCCGATCACGATATCGCCCTTGTTGTCCCACGCGCTGCGGATGTCCTTCGCATCCAGACCCCATTCTTCATAGAAGATGGGGAAGGTGTAGGTAGAGGGCGACTGTAAAGAGTGGTTTCCGCTCGTAAAGAGAAACTTTGCACCGCACGCAATGGAGCAGAATTTGCCGATCTTCAGCGTATCGCCGTTGATGGGGTAATGATAGAGCACGTTGTTCTTCTCAAAATCCCTTGGGTCACGGACAAAATCGTGGTAGATGGTGTGATCGTCGATCTCGATGTTGGAGCCGGTCACAACGTCTTTGAGATATACGATCTCCTTATCTCCGGTGCGAGGATAGATCTTGTTTTCATTTTTTTACACCTTTTCCGGACCCGCGGCGGGACGCTCCGGGTTCATACAGAAGAGATGGATCCCCAGCGCGGCGTTGAATCCCGTGGCGGCAAACACGCTGAAGCGCTCGACAACGCCAAAGTACGCGGCGGGGACGATCTTCATGCCGAGCGCCCCTACAAGCATCATGCCGAGCGCGGCGGCGGCGCACAGGCCGTAGGAACGGCACGACCGATCCCGGATACCCGCGGCAATGACGATACTCAGCGATACGATGGAGAGCAGCACCACCGCGGCGGTGACGATCATGTGCATAACATCCTGAAACGCCCCGGCGTAGCCGCTCTCGGAGAGCGGGAACATCCGGTAGCCGATGGCGGAGACCCATTCCATAACAGCGAACAGGGAAACGCCGGTGCGCAGCAGCTTCGTTTTCTTTCCCTGCAGGCCGATGCAAACGAGCGTGACGCAAAGGACTTCGCAGGTATTATAAAAGGCGCTCAGCTGATTCCACAGTGCGAGCGACGGCGCGTCTGCCGCGCTCAGATCGCTGACAGCCTGCGCCATCCAGTTGTAGCCCGGATAGGCGAGCGGGGAGAACACGACCGCCGATGTATAGGACAGAAGACTCACGACGCCGAGCAGCCCCAGCTTTTGAAGAAGCGTTTTTTTCATCTCCCGTTACCCCTTTTGCCCCATGCGGTAGAAAAGAGCGACATGCTGCCGGAGCTTTTCCGGACATTCGGCTTCCCGTTCCGGCTGACGGTCACGGATGGCGATGAGCGTCAAAACGGGGGAGACGTACATCATGGCCAGCGTCTCCGGGGCCTCCGGGCGCATTTCCCCGGCGGCGATCAGCGCGCGGAAGATCCCCGCGTGGTATGCGATCATGCGGTCCACGTACCGCCGGGAATAAAGCGCTGCCAGCTCCGGCGAGCGGAAATGCTCGATGGTCATCATGCGCCGGAAGCGGCGGATGGTCTCGCTGCGGAGGGAATATTCGAAGATCTGCCGCACCTTTTCAAAAAGCGCGTCCTCGGTGATCTCCGTGAAGATTGGAACGTCCCGCGCCGCGCCCTGCACATGGATATCGATCCGGTCGGTATCCGCTTCATACTGCGCCGCGGTGGATTCCACGATCGCGTCAAATATGGCCTGCTTGCCGGGAAAGCGGTTGTAAAGCGAGGGCGCTTTGATGCCTACTGCCTGCGCGATCTCGCCCACGCTGACGGCGTCGTATCCGCGCTCGGAAAAAAGCTCAAGCGCTTCATCCAGCGCGGAGAGCGAGAAATAAGCGCCGATGCTGTTTGCGATCAGCGTGAGGCAGCCGCAGTACTGCCGCTGCGCAGCGAAAAACGCCGGAAATTCCTCTCGGGCTTCCCACGGCGTCTGTGAGCGGTAGTCAAAGCCGATGATCTCGCTTTCCGGAAAGAGCGGTTTAAAATGCTCCGCCTCCTCCACCGAGCCGCCCTTCCCGTGGACGTATATGATCTGTTTTTCCATTTACTTTGTCCTTTTCGGATAAACATCCTAATCATGGTGAAACCGGCATGTCCCGTCTGCGCGGGATCCGCCGGTTTCGTTTGTTCAGTTATCGCCAGAAACGGCGATCGCCATGCCGAAGAGAGCGCACCAGAAAAAGAGGATGCGCGGGTAAAACCAGATATATTCCGGGATGCCGCCGAGCGCGGCTCCGGCGAGCGAGGCGATAAGCGCCTGCGGCTCCCAGCGGTCCCGTTTTTCAGGGATGGCGCGCGCCGCGCGACCAAGCCGCGCGAAAATGCCGAAGAAAAAGCCGCAGAACAAAAGTCCGCCCAATATGCCGGTCGAGAGGAACATTTCAAGATACAGCATGTTGGAGTGCGGCGGCTGAAAATCGAGAAGCCCGGTGGCGTGGGGCGCGTAGGCGGCGTAGAAATTCTCCGGCCCCAGCCCGATACCGAGCAGCCAGTGCTCTTTCCACACGGCCAGACACTCGCCCCAGAGCACGAACCGCCCGGACGCCGAAGCGTTCGAGAAATCGAGCATCGAGAGGAACCGTGCCTGTATGCTCTCCGGCAGCAGGAAGAGCGCCACGATGCCGAGCGCCGCCGCCGGAAGCAGCAAGATCTTCTTTTTATACCAGAGAAGCAGCACGAGCGCGAGCGCGAGCATGATCCACCCCGTGCGGGCGTAGGTGAGCAGAATGGCCGCGCAGGGGAGAAGGAGCGGGACGGCAAGGGCGATGCGGCGTGCCTTCGTCGGAGCGGTCAGCGCCCAGACAAGCGCAACGGGCAGCGCCATGGCGAGAAATTCGCCGCAGTTGATGCCGTGCTCAAGCGTCGCGCCGAGCCGCCGGTACATCTCGCCGTCGATCGGCACGTCCGAGCTCTCCGTGCCGGTAAGGTAGTTCCAAAGCCCGAAGAGTGAAATGCCGAGCAGCGTGATATATAGGATCGCCGCCGCCGTGCGCCGCTCGGTCCGGGTGCGAAACTGCGCCGCCGCGAGATACGCGAGCAGAAAGCCCGTCCAGAAAAAGAGCGCCACGCGGAGACTGCCCGCCTTGTTCTCCGCCCAGAGCGTACACAAAACGGTCATCAATAGAAAGCCGAGTGCGGCGGGACCGAGCGAGGCGATGCTCCGCGGCGTTTCCTTTCGCGCCGCGCAGTCAAACCAGTAGACGAGGAGCGCGGCAAGTGCGAAGAGCACGGCATAGAGATTGTTCCACGCCCCATGCGGAACGCAGAGCATCACCCCTGTGCCGAGCAGGAGGAACCACTGCGAAAACGAAAGACCGTTCCGCTTTTTTCCTGCCCGGAGCGGCAGACGGGAGAGCGCGCGCACCGGCAGCGCCGAGAGCATGCCGAGAGCGCGGTAAACCGATGTATTTTCCCAACGGGTCATAAAAAGACCTCCGGTATCGATGGATGTGTCCTTACAGAATAGCAGAGAGTGTCCGCCGCGTCAAATCCCGCTCTTGAAAAATGTCCCCGCGTGCTTTATGATAAGATATATTTTTTTGAAACGGAGAACGGTCAGTGAGTAAGAAATTCGTTGGATTCTGGAATGTCTCGGTCATTCTGACGTACATAGAGCTGTGCATCGCGGTGGGAAGCATCTGCGCTGCGGCGGACGGGAAGATCTGGCCGGCGGTGATCGGTCTTGCGCTCTGCGGCCTCTGCGATATGTTCGACGGGAAGATCGCCCGCGCCACGAAGCGCACGAAGGACGCCGAGGTTTTCGGCATCCAGATCGATTCGCTGTGCGATCTCGTGTCGTTCGGCGTGCTGCCGAGCGCCATCGGCCACGCGACGGGCATTACCGGCATTGCGATGGCAGTGCTGATGTTCTATACGCTCTGTGCCGTCATCCGGTTGGGATATTTTAACGTTACCGAGCAGAAGCGGCAGGAGACGACGAGCGAGAACCGCACCTCGTTTGAGGGCCTGCCGGTCACGTGGTCGGCGGTCATCGTGCCGCTCGTGTCTCTCATTCGTCTGGCAAACGAGGGCATTATGCCGTGGGTGATGGGCGTGGTGCTGTTTGTCGTCGGCTTCTGCTTCATCGCGCGCATCCGCGTAAAAAAGCCGCAGATCTGAAATGAAACGCAAACGCATCTTAACCGTTCTGATCGTCCTCGCGCTCGTGTTCATCTGGGGCAATTCGCTTGTCTCCGGCGAGCTTTCCGGGGAGATCAGCGACGGCATCATGGCTGTTTTGAACTCCGCGGCGGAAAAGCTCGGCTTTGCGCCGGACGCCTTCACTTACATGATAGACGAGGACGGCGACGGTGTCGCCGAACAGCCGACGAGCCACATCATCCGCAAGGCGGCGCACGTGACCGAGTATGCGGTGTTTGCCGCGCTCGTTTTTCTCCGGCTGGAGAGCGCTGGGAAAAAGCGCTTTTTCACCGCCTGGGGTCTCGGCGCGCTGACCGGCGCGATCGACGAAACGCTCCAGATATTCTCCCACCGCGGCAGCCAGGTGCGCGACGTGCTCATCGACAGCGCCGGCGCGCTGCTGGGTCTCGGCGTCGTTTCGCTGATTTTATATTTAATAAGCAGAAAAGAGAAGTCAAACTGACTTCTCTTTTTCTATGCGCCGGTGCAGGTAGTCGAGCGCGTCGGAGAGTCCGCCGAGCTGGTCGATGAGCCCGCTTCGGACGGCCTCCTCACCGTCGAGCACGCTGCCGATATCCTGCGTCAGCTCGCCGGTGCGTGTCATATAGTCGGTGAATCTCTCCGGTGTGATGTGCGAATGGCCGGTGATGAACCGGACGATCCTCTCGCTGATGCGTGAAATGTAATCGTACGTCTGCGGCACGCCGATCACAACGCCTGTGAGCCGCACCGGATGGATCGTCACGGCGGCGCTCGGCACGATGAACGACCGATCCGCCGCCACCGCGAGCGGTACGCCGATGGAATGCCCTCCGCCGAGAACGACGCTTGCCGTCGGCTTGCTCATCCCGGCGATCATTTCCGAGATACATAGCCCCGCTTCGATGTCGCCGCCGACGGTGTTGAGCAGTATGAGCAGCGCGCGGATGTCTTCTGCTTCCTCCACCGCGGCGAGCAGCGGCATGATGTGCTCATATTTTGTGGTTTTTGTGTCCGGCGGCAGCATCACGTGGCCCTCGACCTGTCCGATGATCGTGATGCAGTGTATCTCTCCGGCCCGCGCGCTGCCAAGCTCGCGCAGAGCTTCCTGTTCCCGGCCTTCCATGCGTCATCCCTCCCGATGGGCAGTATGCCGCATTACGCAAAAAATATGCCTCTCACAAAAGGAGAGGCATATTTTATGCAGATTTATCGATCTTTATAGAACGCCCAGACTGCCTTGTAGGTCTGGTAGCAGTCGAACTTCGTCACGGTCTCAAAGGGAGCGTGCATCGAGAACACGGGCGTGCCGGCGTCGATGGTGTCGATGTTGCGGTTGGCCATGAACTGTGCGACCGTTCCGCCGCCGCCCTGATCGACCTTGCCGAGCTC
>DHKA01000085.1:23363-23776 GCA_002404605.1 Clostridiales bacterium UBA4706
TGCCGCGCGAGCCGGTGAACTTGCAGATACCGACGCCGTAGTTGGCGCGGGCGCCGTTGCGGTTGGGGTACTCGCTCACGTCCCAGAACGTCGGGTCGTAGGCGTTGCAGACATCCGCGCTGATGCAGAAGCTGTTCTCAAAGCAGTCGCGCAGCCGCACATCCTGCTGCTCGCAGAGGTCGGCCATGTACGTTTCAAACGCGCGGCTCTGCATGCCGGAAACGCCCATCGAGCCGATCTCTTCCTTGTCGGCGAGGACGCACACGGCGGTGCGCTCCGGCGTTTCGGTGTCGAAAATGGCCTTGAGCTCGGCATAGGCGCACACGCGGTCGTCCTGACCGTAGCCGCCGATGAACGAGCGGTCTACGCCGATGTCGCACGCCTCAAAGCTCGGCACGACCTCAAGATCGGCG
>DHKA01000021.1 GCA_002404605.1 Clostridiales bacterium UBA4706
CTCGTTTGCGGGCTGCTCCTTCCACCTGTTTTTCTCATCTCTTCAGAATAGTAATTATTTACAAGATTCTTGGATTCATCGCAAATGATAACATATATTTTTAGTTGTTGCAATATTTTTTGACAAATATTTATTTACTATTGAATTATCCCTTGTCGGTATTATCTATATGAGGTGATACCAATGACGGAGGAATTTATCCGAAACCGCATTACCGAGCTGCGGCTGCGCAAGGGCGTTTCGGAATATCAGATGAGCTACGATCTGGGACACAGCCGCGGGTATGTATACAACATTTCCTCCGGCAAGGCGCTGCCGCCGATGAAGGAGTTTCTTGCGATCTGCGATTATTTCGGCATCACGCCGCAGCAGTTTTTCAATGACGAGGAATCGCACCCCGAGCTGATCCGGAAAGCGCTCGCCGGAATGCGGCAGCTCGACGAGGACGACATGCTCATGCTGCTCGGCTTCATCAACCGGCTTTTGAAAAAATAATAAACAAAGTCTATAAAAAATGGACGCACAGCCAGCGCTGTGCGTCCATTTTTGCTTTGTGATGCTGCAGATTTTCCCTCAATCCACCAGCTGCTCCATCTCGTCGATGAGCTCGCCGAAGAGGGAGAGCGCGTCGTTCACGGGCTTCGGCGTGCTCATATCGACGCCCGCGATCTTGAGAAGGCTGATCGGGTCGGCGCTGCCGCCGGAGGAGAGGAACTTCTTATAATCGGCCACGGCGCTCTCGCCCTCGGCGAGAATGCGGTTTGCGATCGCCACGGCAGCGGAGAAGCCGGTGGCGTACTGGAACACATAGTAGTTATAGAAGAAGTGCGGGATGCGCGCCCACTCGAGCGCGATGCCGTCGTCGGAGACCATGTCGGGCCCGAAGTACAGCTTATTGAGCGCAAGATACTTTTCATTCAGCGCGTCCGCCGTGAGAGCCTCGCCCGCACCGTTCATCTCGCCCATGATCTTCTCAAACTCGGCGAACATCGTCTGGCGGTACACCGTGCCCTTGAACTGGTCAAGGAAGTGGTTGATGAGATAGGCGCGCTGCTTCTTGTCGGTCGTCTTGCCGAGCAGATGGCGCATGAGCAGCACCTCGTTGCAGGTGGAGGCGACCTCGGCCACGAAGATGACGTACCCGGCGGTGTTCACCGGCTGGTACTTGCAGCTGTGGTAGCTGTGCAGCGCGTGGCCCATTTCGTGGGCGAGCGTGAACATGCTGTCGAGATTGTCCTTGTGGTTGAGCAGAACATAGGGGTGCGGGTAGCTGTTGCCGGAGGAATACGCGCCGCCGCGCTTGCCGGTGTTTTCGTAAACGTCGATCCAGCGGTTGGCAAAGCCCTCTTTCAGCAGGTCGGTATAGTCCTCGCCGAGCACCGCGAGCGCTTCGAGCACCGTGGCCTTGGCTTCTTCGTAGGTGATCTCGCTGTCGGCGTCCGCCACGATGGGGGTGTACACGTCGTACATGTGCAGCTCGTCCACGCCGAGCAGCTTCTTGCGCAGCGCCACGTAGCGGTACATTTTATCCATGTTCGCGTGAACGGCCTCGATGAGATTGTCGTAAACCTCTTCCGGCACCTCCGTCACGTCGAGCGCGGCGGCGCGAGTGGAAGGATAATGCCGCGCGTCCGAGAAGAACTTGAGCGAGCGGAACTGCCCGTCAAGCGACGCGGCAACGGTATTTTTAAATTCGCCGAAACGG
This sequence comes from Clostridiales bacterium UBA4706, assembly GCA_002404605.1. Classification (GTDB taxonomy): domain Bacteria; phylum Bacillota; class Clostridia; order Oscillospirales; family Oscillospiraceae; genus Apopatocola. Next base: position 1,706 of record DHKA01000021.1, read on the forward strand.
TTATAGTAGGCTTCAAAGGCGTTCTTGCGCAGCACGCGGTCGCTGCCCATGAGCAGGGGGACGAACGTCCCGCTCGTGAGAACGCGCTCGTTTCCTTCGCCGTCGGTCACGTTCGGGAACGTGAGATCGGCATCGCGGAACACGCTCGCAATGTTCTCCGGGGCGTTCGCCATCTCTCCGGCGGCGGAGAGGAGCTTTTCCTCCTCCGGGGAAAGGATGTGCGCTTTGCGGCGGCGGATTTTATAAATGTTGCGGCGGTAGGTCTCCAGCTCCGGCTGCGCGGCATAGAAGAGATTCACCGTATCTTCGTCAAGCGCCATGATCTCCGGCGTTTCAAATGCGCTCGCCGCGTCGATGGCGACGAGCGTTGCAAGCGCCTTGGAGCGCATGCCCTGATAAAAGCCGTTGCCGGTGTCCTCGTCGCCCTTGCAGCTCGCATAGCCGTAGAGCTTTTCAAGCCGCACGGAGAGCGCGTCGTTCAGGCGGAACCACTCCAAAAGCGTTTCCGCGCTCTCGCCGAGTCTGCCGCGGAACGCTTCGATCTGCTCCGGCACGGCCTTGAGCGCTTCATACTCCGCCTGCCATGCCTCGTCGCTTTCAAACACGTCCTTGAGATTCCAGGTCGATTCCTCCGGCACTTCGCTGCGCGCCGGGATGGGTCTGTCTGCCATTGGGTATATCCTCCTGTTGAAAGTTTAGAATTTCTTTTTCGGGAGCTTGTGCTCCTTGCCGTCCGCGCCGATGACGTAGACGTTTTCAAGCGTTTCCAGCGTGCCGCGCCGCCAGTCGGCCAGATATTCCTCGCGCAGGGCAAGGCGCTCCGCCGTTTCCTCGGGCGTGAGCGCGCGCTCGCGCGAAATGCGCGTCAGTTCGCTGATGCGGTTTTTCTTTTCTTCGGTCATGGTTACATTGTCCCCAATTCGTCCAGATTCTTTTCAAACGCGCCGAGGCAGTGCTCCATGAACCAGTCTGCCTCCGGGATATGCATCTCTTCGATCGAGCGGCGCGTCTGCTCCTCGGCGGAGAGAAATTCGCGGTTGCCCGCCTTGCGCTCTTCGATGCACTGGCGCAGCGCGGAGAGCTTGTCGGCGGCCTTGACGAGCTTTTCCTCGTCCTCCGATGCCGTAAATGCGCTTTCATATGCGCCACGCAGCTCCTCCGGCAGCATGGCGAGAAGCCGCTCGTCCGCGGCGTGCTCGACCTTTTTATAAGCGTCGCGGATGGTGCGGTCGTGGTACTTGATCGGCGTCGGGAGATCGCCGGTCAATATCTCGCTCGCGTCGTGGTAGATCGCAAGCACCGCGAGACGCTCGGCGTCGCATTCCTTCCCGAAGATCTCGCGCCGGACGATGCCGAGCGCGTGGGCGTACACCGCCGTTTCATGGCTGTGCTCCTGCACGTTTTCCGGGATGCTGCTGCGCATGAGCCCCCAGCGGGAGATATACCGCATGCGCGACAAAAGGGCATAAAACCCCGTTTCCTTCACCATTTGTTGCTCACCTTCTCCGCAAAGCCGGGGAAGTCCGCAAACTCCACCACGGTGCCGTTATCGAGAACGGCCCTGCCGGTAAACTTTCCGAACACCTGGTGCTGGTCGGACTTGATGAGCTTCACGTCCGTGCAGCTCGCACGGTCGAGCACCGGCACAAAATCGGCCTCGAACCGCCTGTCGTCGGACGTAAATTTCCAGGGCTCGGTATAGCGCTCTTTCCCCTCGGCTTCGCCGGGGATCTCAAATTTGATGCCGCCGAGCTTGTGCGCGGTACCGGCGTGGAAGAGCATATTTTCGCTCGCAGCGCTCGTATCGCCAAAGCCGTAGCCGAGATTCCAGCCGAACGGCGTCCCGCTCGGCAGCACATACGCCGCGCTGCTCCAGTACCACGTATTTTCATACGTCCACACGCCGCGGCCCCAGTCGAGCACGGCAAAGCTGTCGCTCGGCTCAAAGGTATACGTCTTGCCGTTATAATTTACATACCCGCTCGCGCGAAAGCCCACGATCTTCTGGTTATAGTAGAAATGGCCGGGCTTGTCAAAGGGCGTGGCGATAACGAGCGAGTCCTCCGGGCATTCGGTAAGCTCGACGCGTGCGGAGAGGGCGCTGTCGCCGAACTTATTCATATACGCGATGAGGACGCGCTTCTCCCCTTCGTGGATGAAGTGGAGACCGTAGCCGCGCGCGGCGGAGTGTACGTCGCCGGTCACGCTCGTCTCCGGCAGGTGTTTTTTGCCGAGCGGCAAAAACGACATCGGGCTTTTCGTGATCTCCCATCCCTCTTCGAGATCGAGAAGGCTCACGGAGTCCAGCCCCATGTAGCCATTGTCCGCCACGGTGAGCGCGAGAGCGAATTTCCCGTTGTTGACGAGATAATAATCCCATTCCTTGATGCGCAGGGGCGAGACCTTCACATCCGCGCGGCGGTATTCCTGCACGAGCGCGCGGGAAAAGCCGGGGCGGGCGAGATCGCCCTTTTCGTTGAGAAGAGCGCCGGGAGTCGTGATCTCGGTCTGTCGGTCCATTCAGATGCCCTCCTTACGCTGGGCGCGGATGTCCCGGCCCAGAAATTCCAGCCATTCGTATTCCCCTGCGAGCCGCGAGGCGAGCGCCGCGCCGTAGCGCGTTTCGATGCCGGAGCGGTCGAGATTCGTGGAGACGATCGTCTTCTTCCCGGCGCGCAGACGGCCGTCGAGCAGGGCGTAAAGCGCGCTCTGCGTGAACGCCGTCGGCATTTCGGTGCCGAGATCGTCCAGAATGAGAAGATCGCAGCTCATAAGCTGGCGCACGCGCGAGGCCGCGTCCGATACCTCGTCCGTGTCGCGGGAGAATTTCTCGCGCTCAAACGAGGCGAGAAGCCCGCTTGCCGTGTCGTACGCCACGCCGCAGCCCTTTGCGGCCACGACGCGCGCGATGGCGGCGGAGAGGAACGTTTTCCCCAGCCCCGGCTCGCCGGTAAACAGGAGATTTGGCGACTGCGTGCCGAAGCTCTCGGCATAGGCGCGGCAGATGCGCAGCACGCGCTCCATTTGCGCACGGGGCGACACGCCCGAGGCCGGTGCAACGGGGCTGTAGTAATCCAGCCGGAAGTTTTCAAACGTCTCGTCCCCCTGCTTCAAAAGGGGCGCGAGCTCTCTGGTCTGCTCGGCGCGGTAGAGCTTTTGGACGCACTCGCAGATCTTCCCGTCCGTCCAGCCGGTATCCCGGCAGCGCGGGCAGGAATAGATGGGATCAAGATAATCCTTCGGATATCCGTTCTGCACGAGAAGCGCCGAGCGTTTTTCCTGGAGAGCGAGGCTTTCTCTTTCGAGCTCCTGCGCGGTGCGGGCGCTCTGGCGCATGGCGACGCGCACCATCTCGCTCAGATTGGCGCGGAGGACCATATCGATGCGTCCGACCTCCGGGATCTTCGCGGCGATCTCTCGGCGGCGGCGATCCTCCTCTGCGCGGTTTTCCGCGCGCAGCGTCTCCTGTTTGGCGCGGGCGCGCGCCAGAAGCCGTCCTTCCATATCCTCTTACCCCCCGATGTTCTTCAATATGCCCTCGAGTCGGGCGAGATCGTCCCCGCCGGTGCGCCGCGGCGCGGTCTCCGCGGAGGGCTTGGCGCGCGACGATGCGCGGCTGTCGCCCTTTTCGATCTGCTCGGCGGTGAAGAGCTTTTTCTCATACCAGCTCTTCACGATCTTGTCCATATACGCCCAGGCGAGCTTGCCCGTGCCGACGACGGTGCGATCGTAGGCGATGGCGAGCGCCTCCGCGCCGTAGCCCATCGAAAGCCAGCTTTCGATGTACTTTCGCTCCGTGGGTGTCAGATCGCGCCCTGTGAGCGACAGTGCGTGGCGGACCTTTTCCATCTCCTCGTCGCGCCGGGCGAGCGCGGCGAGATATTCCTCCGCCTGCGGCGCGGTGAGGATCTCGCGGTTGGCCCAGTAGAACGCTTCCTTCTCGATGGCGCGCATCGTTGGGAGCCGTCCTTCCCCGTAGCGGCGGCGGAGCTTGTCCGCGCAGTGGTGGATGAGCAGCAGTATCGTCTCCGCCGTCATGCCGAGACGGTCGTAAATGCCGAAAAGCGTGTTGAGATCCGCGCTCGAGAGCGTGTGGCCGAGCACGCGCTGGCACTCGCCGAGCAGCGCGCGGAACGCCCCGTCGTCGGCGCTGCGGCGCAATATATCCTCCGTGCGGTATACCGGCAGCTCGTCCGGACCGGGAAGCGGCACGTCCCCGGCGGTGAGAAGGCCCGCCCCGGAGAGCCGCCGCGCAGCGGCGCTGACCTGCTCTCCCGTGCGGGAGAGAGCGCGCGCCGCCGCCGCGGTATCGAGCACGCCGCCGGAGCGCAGAATATAAAGATACAGCAGCGCGCACTCCCCGTCTCCGAGCGCAAGGAGCTTTTCGGCGTCCTCCGCCGGGAGAGAGAGCGTGTTCGCGCCCTGGATGCGATAGCGTTTTCCGTCCATGTTCGTCCTTTTGGGGTATAGTCCCCCATAATCCATGTGTATCAGATATTATATCATAATGTTTCTACTTGAAGCAAGGGTATTCGTTGTGTTATAATCTTAATTTGAAGAAGTACCGTTTTCCCGGTACCGTGTTTACGAGGAAGAAATTATGGTCGAACTGCTCGCTCCCGCCGGGTCGCCGGAGGCCGTCACCGCCGCCGTGCAAAGCGGCGCGGACGCCGTATATCTGAGCTTTGAGGACTTGACCGGCTGCCGCCGGACGGAGAACATCCCGAACAGCGAATTCGAGTCGGTCGTGCGCTACTGCCGCATCCGCGGCTGCCGCGCGTATCTCGCGCTCAACATCCCCGTCCGCGAGGACGAGCTGAACAAAGCCGCGGGGCTTGCCCTGCGCGCGCAGCGCTGCGGCGTGGACGCGATCATCGTCCGCGATCTCGGCCTTTTCCGCATTCTCCGCTCGCTTCTGCCGGAGATGCCGCTTTTTGCCGATACGCATCTCGGCTTCTATACGCCGGAGAGCGCGGCCATAGCGCAGAGGCTCGGCTTCAAGCGCATTTTCCTGCCCCCCGATCTCCCGCTCGAGGACATCCGCCGCATGGCGCAATGCCCGGTCGAGACGGCCGTGTGGGTGCAGACGCCGCTTTGCGCCGCCGCGTGCGGCACGTGCCGCATGAGCGCCTTTGCCGGACGCGAGAGCGCCGAACGCGGCCTTTGCAGCGAACTCTGCCGTGAGCGGTACACGCTCGGCGGCCGCTGGGACACGACGCCCCTGAGCTGGAAGGACCGCTGCATGCTTCCCGAATGCCGGGAGCTGATCGACGCGGGCGTAGCGTGTCTCGCCATCGGCAGCCGCGAGCGCCGGAGCGAATATGTCTCCGCGTTCACGGACGTGTGGGCGACCGCCATCCGCGAAAGCCAGCTGCCCGCCGAACCGGAGCTGGAGCGCTTAGAGCGCGTCTTTCTCCCGTGGGGCGCGGCGAAAAAGGAGCTTTACGAAACCGCCGAAGCGCCGGAGAAGATCCCCGGCGAGACCGAAGCCGTCTGCGCCGAGCAGCGCCGCCGCTACACGTCCGGCGAGGCGCGCCGCGTCGGTGTGAGCTTCGCGGTCGCGGCGAAGGACGCGCAGTCGAGCGTCATTCTCGGCGCGCAGGATACGGATAAAAACATCGCCGCGATCGAAGGCCCCGTGCCGGACGGTGCCGGCGACGTGGAGCTCACCGAGGAAGGACTGCGCGAGGCGATGTACCGCACCGCCGGAACGCCGTTTCGCTGCACGGAGGTGCGCGTGCAGTCTCCGGCGGGGGAAAAACTCCGTCTCTCCGGCATCGAACTGGATGAGGCCCGCCGCCGTCTTTTATATAAGCTCTCCGATGAGCGCGCCAAGTTTCCGGACCGCAAGGAGGGCGGCTTTCCCGATCCGTCGCGCATCGCGCCCGCGCCGCATCTGCCCGCGATCAACTTCTCGTTCCAGACCGCCGCGCAGATGACGCCGGAGCTTGCCGCGCTCTGCCCGGAGTGCGTATACGTCCCGCTCGAGCTTCTCGCGGAAAACTCGTCGGTCGCCGACGCGTTCCGCGAAAACGGCGCGGAGATCGTCGCCGCGCTCCCCTCCGCCGCGTTCGGCGAGAAGGAAGAGAGCGAGCTGCGCGCGCTCCTTGCCAAGGTGCACGAGAGCGGCGTTACGCAGGCGCTCACCGGAAATCTGGGTCTTGCGATGACGGCAGGACAGGAGGGCTTTCGCATCCGCGGCGACTTTGATCTCGCCGTGATGAACGGTTACACGCTCTCCGGCATGGCGGCGGCAGGCTTCCTCTCGGCGATGCTCTCGCCGGAGTTGACGTTTGCCGACATCCGAGAGGTGCCGAAGTGCATGGACACCGAGCTCGCCGTATACGGCCGGCTGCCCGTCATGGTAACGCAGACGTGCCTTTTGAAGGCAAGCGCCGGACGGTGCACCTGCACCACGCCCGGCCAGATGGCCGACACGCACGGCGGCGTATGGCCGGTGACGAAGCATTTCGGCTGCCGCAACACCGTTTGGGCAGCGCGCAAGCTCTGGCTCGGTGACGTGACGCAGGAATGGATCGATCTCGGTCTTTGGGCGGTGCGGCTGTGCTTCTCCACGGAGAGCGCACGCGAATGTCTTGAGGTCGCCGAGAGCTATATCCAGGGCACGCACTATAAGCCCAACGGCATAACGAGAGGACTGTATTACCGTGGCGTACTGTGAAAAACGGCTGATCCTCGCCTCCGGGTCCCCCCGGCGGCGGGAGCTGCTCGATAAATTCGGCATAGATTATGAAATTCTCCCCGCGCAGGGCGAAGAGAGCGCGCCGCCGGAGCTCACGCCCGGCGAGCGGGTAAAGGCGCTCGCCGCGCAGAAGGCGGCGGAAGTGGCGCAGCGGGTAAACGATGGCGCCGCCGTGATCCTTGCCGCCGACACGCTCGTGGAGCTGGACGGCGACGTGCTCGGAAAGCCCGGCACGGCGGAGCGGGCCCGCGCCATGCTCCGCGCGCTTTCCGGACGGGAGCACCGCGTATGGAGCGGCGTATGCATCCGCGAGGGCGAAAAGGTGCTCGCGGAGAGCGAATGCACTTTTGTCCATTTCCGCGCCCTTGCGGAGGAAGAGATCGAGGCCTACATCGCCACCGGCGAGCCGCTCGACAAGGCGGGCGCTTACGGCTATCAGGGGCTCGCAAGCCTCTTCGTGGAGCGCATCGAGGGCGATTTCTTCAACGTGATGGGGCTTCCGGTCTGCCGCATGGGGCAGATGCTCCGCGAATTTGACATTTCTCTTCTCTGATTTTTTACTCGCGCCCGGGGCGGTCCCGGGAGAACAGGGGGTCAAGCCTTGAAAAAATATCTCAAGCAATACGGCGTGCGCATGGCGGTCATCATCGTTGCGGCGGCGCTTCTCATAGGACTTGCCTCGCGCCCGAAGGCCGACGGCAGCTCCGGCGCGGTGCCGGAGGCGGCAAACGCCCTGCGCATCCCCATTCAGGGCGCGGTCGGCTCGGTCGTGGAGTGGATGCGCGGCATTTACGGCTACATCTACCGCTACGACAAGCTGCTCGCAGAGAATGAATCGCTCCGCCGCCAGCTTGCCGAGGCGCAGGAGCAGGTGCGCTCGAGCCAGGACGCTCTCGAGGAGAACACCCGTCTGCGCACGATGCTCGGGTATTTGGAAAAGAATACGACGTTCAAGACCGAAGCCGCCATGATCACCTCGTGGGACGCCTCCAACTGGACGAGCGCCTTTACGATCTCCAAGGGTACGGACAACGGCATCGAGCAGGGCGACTGCGTCATCACCGAATCCGGCATGCTCGTCGGGCAGGTGTACGAGGTCGGCAAGAACTATGCCTCCGTGCGCACCGTGATCGACGTGAACATGGACGCGGGCGTGCTCGTGGGCGAATCGTCCATCGCCGCGATGATCGTCGGCGACTATGCGCTGATGAAAGAGGGCTGCTGCAAGCTCAGCTACTTCACCGACGACGTGACGCTCTTCACCGGCGACAGCGTCGTCACCTCCGGCCGCGGCGGTGCGTTCCCGTCCGGCATCGTTGTCGGCACCGTTACGGAGCTGCGCAGCGAGGCGGGCGGCCAGTCGTATTACGCGGTCGTCAAGCCCTCGGTCGATCTTTCCGTGCTGTCGCAGGTTTTCATCATCAAGGATTTTGAGGTCATCGAGTGAAACGAAACAAGATCAATTTCCAGCTTTCGGATATGAAGCTGGACGAGTTCTGGCTGAAGACCCGTCGCGGCGTTTTGTACGCGCTGTATCTCATCGGCGCGCTGCTCGTGCAGAACGTGATATTGAGCCACGTTGCGCTCTTCGGCGTGCGGGCCATGTTTCTGCCCGCGCTCGTCGTGGCGGCGGGGCTTTTTGAAGGCGGCTGGGGCGGCGGACTGTTCGGTCTGGCCGCGGGCATCCTCTCCGATCTCTTCTTCGGCTCGCAGAGCGTGCTGTTCACGGTGCTCTTCCCCGTGATGGGGTTCGTCTCCGGCTTCCTCGGCGACTTTTTCCTCAACAAGCGCCTTTTCACCTACTGCATCATGGGCGCGGCGGCGCTCTTTCTCGCCGCGTTCGCGCAGATGTTCAGTCTGCTCTTCTATAAGGGGCAGAGCAGCGCCGCGCTCTGGGTAACGGCGCTTTTGCAGACGCTCTGGAGTCTGCCGTTCCTCTTCCCCTCGTACTACCTCTGCAAAAATTTCCCATGGCGCTCGTCCCGCGATGTGCCCACGCCGTATAAGTAACCCCATCCCCGCGTTTTGAAAGGAACATTCCATGCAGAAAATGGTCAAACCCGCCCGGCTCGTTGTGCTCGCCGTCGCCTTTGTGCTGCTGCTCGGCGTTTATTTTGTCGCGCTCTATAAGCTGCAGATCATCGGCGGACGCGAATACTACGCCGTGGGGGAAACGGAGACGAAAGAGGACATCACCATCGCCGCGGCGCGAGGGAACATTCTCGACCGCTACGGACGTCTGCTCGTGTCCAATTCGCTCTGCAACAACCTGTCCATCAACGTAACGGAGCTCTTCAGCCAGGACGATCCGAACGCGATCATTCTGGAGCTGTGCAATGCCGTGGAGCGCTTCGGCGACACCTTTACCGACACGCTGCCCATCACGAAGGCCCCGCCCTTTGAGTTCACCGAGATGGACACGCTCCAGAAGAGCATGCTCGACGCCTGGCTCAAGGCGAACGATATGCCGCTCGACTCCAACGCCGTGGAAATCCTCGCGGCGATGCGCACGCGCTACAACGTCGGCAGCGAGTACAACGCCGAGGATGCCCGGCGCATCGTCGGCGTCCGGTACGAGATCAACGACCGCTACAACATCAACACCACGCCCTACGTTTTCGCCGAGGACGTTTCGATGCCGCTGCTCACCTATCTCATGGAGCAGGACATCCCCGGCTTTGAGCTTTCCTCTTCCTATGTGCGCGAATACAAAACGCAGTACGCCGCCCACCTGCTCGGCTACACCGGCAAGCTGACGGCGGAGGAATGGGGCACTTACGCCGACAAGGACTACTCGCTCGACGCCTACGTCGGCAAAGACGGCGTGGAATACGCCTTTGAGGAATATCTCCACGGCGTAGACGGCGAGGCGGAGGTATACTCCAATCTCGACGGCGTAACGCTCCGCACCAAGTACACCAAGGAGCCGCAGCCCGGCGGACATGTCTATCTGACGCTGGATATCGGTCTGCAGGAGGTGTGTGAGGAAGCGCTCGCCGCGCATATCGAATCGATCAACGAAGAGCGCGCGCAGATCATCGCCGACGCCGAAATGTACGGCACCGAGAGCACCGAAATGATCTCCGGCGGCGCGCTGTGCGTTGTGAAGGTCGATACCGGCGAGCCGCTCGCGCTCGTGAGCTACCCAACGTACGACGCCGCCACGATGCTGGAAAATTACGAGGAGCTCGTCGCGGACGAAAACGCCCCGCTCTATAACCGCGCTCTCATGGGCGTTTACGCCCCCGGCTCCACATTCAAGCCCTGCACCGCCACGGCGCTGCTCGCGGAAAAGATCATTTCCCCGCTCGAAACGCTCAAGACCGAGGGCCAGTTCACCAAGTACATCGACGACGGCTACGCCCCCGAGTGCTGGATCTATTCGACCTATAAATACACCCACGGCGAGATCAACGTCGTGCAGGCGATCACCTATTCCTGCAACTACTTCTTCTATTATTACGGCGACCGGCTGGGCATCGACAAGATGGCGTACTATGCCAAGCTCTACGGTCTCGGCGAGCACACCGGCATTGAACTGCCCGAAGTCACCGGCCAGATGTCCACCCAGAGCTTTAAGGAGCAGTACACCGGTATCTCCTGGTACAACGGCGACACGCTGCAGAGCGCCATCGGCCAGTCGTTCACGGAGTTCACGCCGCTGCAGATGGCGGAATACTGCGCGGCCATCGCCAACGGCGGCACGCGTTACAGCGCCTCCATCCTCAAGGAAGTGCGCAGCTACGATTACTCCAAAACGCTCTTCCAGCGCGAGACCGAGGTGCTCAGCCAGCTCGACATCGATCCCGAGATCTTCGGCTACATCCAGTACGGCATGTACGGCGTGCTGTACGATGCGGCGAGCACGCTCAAGGAGCACTGGCTCGACAGCAGCATCGTCGCCGCCGCCAAGACCGGAACGGCGCAGCGCGGTGAAGGGCTCGTGAACAATGCCATGTTCATTCTCTACGCTCCCTACGGCGACAACCCGGAGATCGCCATTGCGATCGCCGTGGAAAAGGGCGGCGCGGGTGCCACGCTCTCGCCGGTCGCGCGAAAGATCGTGGATTACTACTTCACGTTCCAGTCCAACGCCAACACCGTGGAAAATGCGTATTCTCTGCTGAAATAATCGGAATTTTTCGTTGCAAAGAGCGCTTTTTACGGTTATAATTTAAGCGGTAATATTTGCCCATATCATTATTAGAAATATACGGAGGTGCCAAAGCATGAATATCGCTCTTCTCGCCCATGACGGCAAAAAGGAGCTTATGGTCCAGTTCTGCATTGCCTACTGCGGCATTCTCTCCGGTCACGACATCTGCGCCACGAACACCACAGGCAAGCTCGTCTCCGAGGCGACGGGGCTGCCGGTCACGCTGTATCTCCCCTGCTCGCAGGGCGGCGCGCAGCAGATCGGCGCGCGCATTGCCTACAATGAGATCGACCTCGTGCTCTTCTTCTGCGACCCGAAGGCCAACACGAAGGATGTGGACGCCATCGCCCGGCTGTGCGACCAGCACAGCATCCCCTTCGCTTCCAACGTCGCCACCGCCGAGGTGCTCGTGCAGGGTCTCCGCCGGGGCGATCTGGACTGGCGTGATATCGTCAACCCGAAGAAAAAATAAAAACGCCCTACAACTTTTCCGAGGAATGGATAGCCGGCAGCGGCCAGCTATCCATTCTCTATTCAAAGGAGGATTCCCCCATGGCTCAGATCCGACCGCACACGCTCTCCGGCTTCATGGAGCTTCTGCCGGAGGACCAGAAGAAAATGCAGCGCGTCATGGCGACGCTGCGCGAGAGCTACGCTCTCTACGGCTTCACGCCGCTCGACACGCCCGTTATCGAGAGCGCCGACGTGCTTCTTGCCAAGGGCGGCGGCGAGACCGAAAAACAGATCTACCGCTTCACGAAGGGCGACAGCGATCTCGCCCTCCGCTTTGATCTCACCGTGCCGCTCGCAAAGTATGTTGCGCTGCACGCCAACGAGCTGACGTTCCCCTTCCGCCGCTACCAGATCGGTAAAGTTTACCGCGGCGAGCGCGCCCAGCGCGGCCGCTTCCGCGAATTTTATCAGGCGGATATCGACATCATCGGCGACGGCAGGCTCGACATTATGAACGAAGCCGAGATCCCTGCCGTCATTTACCGCACGTTCCACGCCCTCGGACTCAAAAACTTCCGCATCCGCGTGAACAACCGCAAAGTCCTGAACGGCTTTTTCGCCCTGCTCGGGCTGACGGAGAAATCCGGCGACGTGATGCGCACGATCGATAAGCTCGATAAGATCGGCTCCGACAAGGTCCGCGCCGTGCTCGTGGACGAGTTCGCCGTCGAGCCGGAGATCGCCGATAAGGTTCTTGAATTCATCTCCGTGCCCGGCACGAGCGAGGATAAGCTCGCCTTCCTGCGCCGGTACGAGGGGCGGAACGAGACGTTCGATCTCGGTCTGCACGAGCTCGCCACCGTTGTGGAGTACGTCGGCTCGTTCGGCGTCCCGGCGGAGAATTTTGAGATCGATCTCACGATCGCCCGCGGGCTCGATTACTACACCGGCACGGTGTATGAGACCGTGATGACCGACCACCCGGAGATCGGCTCGGTCTGCTCCGGCGGACGGTACGACAATCTCGCCGGGTACTACACCGACCGCACGCTCCCCGGCGTCGGCATCTCCATCGGCGTAACGCGCCTTTTCTATGTGCTGCAGGAGCAGGACATGCTCTCCAAAGACATCCTCACCGCCCCTGCCGAGGCCGTCGTTATCCCGATGGACACAGACTGCATGGCGTTTGCCGTGGAGACCGCAACGGCGCTGCGCACCGAGGGCGTCAAGACGCAGATCTATTTTGAAAACCGCAAGTTCAAGCAGAAGATCGGCTTTGCGGATAAATCCGGCATCCCGTTCGCGCTCATCATCGGCGGCGACGAGGCCGCCGCGGGCGTCGTGTCGCTCAAGGACATGGCTGCGGGCACGCAGGAAAAGCTCACTCCGGCGGAAGCCGCGGCGAAGATCAACGCCGCGCTCGCGCCGCGCCGCAAGGCGCAGGCCATCCGCGGGTAAGCGCTCCCGATTCGATTTTTAAGAAAGGCGGCGGGGATATGGTTGCGAAAATACGCTCGCTCGGCTTGCAGGGCATCGGCGGCTACGAAGTCTCGGCGGAGATCTTTCTCTCCGGCGGGCTGCCGCAGTTTGACCTGGTCGGCCTGCCCGACGCCGCCGTAAAGGAGGCGCGCGAGCGCGTGCGTGCCTCGGTGAAAAACTGCGGTCTCGACTTTCCCGTCAGCCGCGTCACCGTGAATTTAGCGCCCGCCGACCGGAAAAAGGCCGGCACCGTATACGATCTCCCGATCCTGCTCGGCATTCTCATCGCCTCCGGGCAGGCCAGGCCTCTGCCGCCGGACGCCGCCGTGATCGGCGAGCTCTCCCTCTCGGGCGAGGTGCGCCCGGTGCGCGGCGCGCTCCCGATGGCGCTCGCCGCGGAAAAAGCGGGCATCCGGGAGCTGTACGTCCCCGCGGGCAACGCGCGCGAGGCGGCATATGCCGACCATCTCACCGTCTATCCCGTACATACCGTCCCGGAGCTTCTGGCGCATCTCTCGGGTGAGAAGAAGATCACCCCCGCCGAGCCGCCCGTGCCGAGCGAAGAAGAGCTGGTCTTCCCCGACTATGCCGAGGTGAAGGGACAGGAAAACGTCAAGCGCGCGCTCGAGGTCGCCGCCGCGGGCGGGCACAACGTGCTCATGGTCGGCCCGCCGGGTTCGGGCAAATCGATGCTCGCCAAGCGTCTCCCGGGCATACTGCCGGACATGAGCCGCGAGGAGACGATGGAGTCCACCGGCATCTGGAGCGTCTGCGGTCTGACGGATGAAAAGCGCCCCATACTGCGCCAGCGCCCCTTCCGCGCGCCGCACCACACGCTTTCCGCCGCTGCGATGGCGGGCGGGGCGCAGCTCCAGCCGGGCGAGGTATCGCTCGCGCACAACGGCGTGCTGTTTCTCGACGAGCTGCCCGAATACCACCGGGATGTGCTCGAAGTCATGCGCCAGCCGCTCGAGGACGGCGTTGTGACCGTATCGCGCGCCGCCGGGACCGCGGTATACCCCAGCCGGTTCATGCTCGTGTGCGCGATGAATCCGTGCAAATGCGGCTGGTACGGGCAGCCGGGCGGCCGCTGCCGGTGCAGCGAAAAGTCCGTCCGCGCCTACCACGCCAAGCTCTCCGGCCCGCTCATGGACCGGATCGACATCATCGTGGAGGTCCCCGCGCTTGCCTACGACGAGCTGCGCCGCCGTCCGGACGGCGAGAGCTCCGAAACCATCCGGCAACGCGTCAACCGCGCGCGGGAGGTACAGCGAAAGCGCTTTTCCTCCGGCACGGTGTCCAACGCCAATATGTCTCCGCGCGATATGGAGCGGTACTGCTCTCTCACGCCCGAGGGCGACGCGCTGATGAAGGACGCTTTCCACGCGCTCGGTCTTACGGCGCGAAGCTATGACCGCATACTGCGCGTCGCGCGCACGATCGCCGATCTCGCCGGAGCAAAGGACATCGCGCCCGAGCACATCGCCGAGGCCGTGCAGTACCGCACCTACGATTTTCTCATTTCTTCCTCCCCGGAGGCCACGCCATGAACCGATTCGATGCCGTCCTCTTCGATCTGGACGGAACGCTCTTATACACGCTTGCCGACATTGCTGCGGCCGTCAACGGCGCGCTGCGCGAAATGCACCGCCCGGAACGGACAGTCGCAGAGATCCGCTCTATGGTCGGCAACGGCGCGAAAATGCTCATCACCCGCGCGCTCGGCCCGGGGCAGGAGGCGCTCATCGACGATACGCTCGATATCTATGCCAGGCTCTACGCCGCCCACGCGCAGGAACACGTGACGCCCTACGAGGGCATCCCGGAGCTTCTGGACGCGCTGCATGAGCGCGGCATCCGCACCGCGTGCGTCACGAACAAGGACCATACCGACGCCGCGCCGATGCTGCAAAAGTTCTTCGGAGAGAAAATTTCCCATGTGGAGGGCCGGAAGCCTGGCCGTCCCGTGAAGCCCGCGCCCGACGCGGTGTACGATGCGCTCAAAGCGCTCGGCGTCGATCCGTCCCGCGCGCTCTATGTCGGCGACTCCGGCGTGGACAGCGAAACGGCGAAAAATGCGGGGCTCCCCTGCGTCCTCTGTGACTGGGGCTACTGGGACCGCGACAAATTGGAGAACTGCGCCGCGCTGGGGATCCTGAGCGCCCCGGCGGAGCTATTACAATATGTGTGAGGTCAATATGCAGGACATCATTCTTCTCAAGCAGGGCGAGATCGTCCTCAAGGGTCTGAACAAGAAATACTTTGAGCAGAAGCTCATTTCCAACGTGAAGCGCCGTCTGCGCTCGCTCGGCGAGTTTGACGTGATGTGCACGCAGTCCACGATCTACGTCGAGCCGAAGTCGGACGATATCGATATGGACGAAACGCAGCACGCCATGACAAAGGTGTTCGGTATCGCCGCCGTGGTGCGCGCCGCCGCGTGCGACAAAACACCCGAGGCGATGGCGCAAAAAGCCATCGAGTACATGGCCGAAGCCATGCGCGAAGCCAAGAGCTTCAAGGTCGAGACGCGCCGCGCGGACAAGGCGTTCCCGATGACCTCCATCGAGGTCAGCCAGTACGTCGGCGGCGAGCTTGCCGAGGCCTTCCCGGAGACCGCCGTGGACGTCCATAACCCGGAGCTCACCGTGCACGTGGAGGTGCGCGAGCGCGCCGCCTACATCCACCGTCCCCCGCTGCCCGGCGCGGGCGGTCTTCCCGTCGGCTGCGGCGGCACGGCGGTAACGCTGCTCTCCGGCGGCATCGATTCGCCGGTATCGACGTATATGATCGCCAAGCGCGGCGTACATATGATCCCGGTGCATTTCTTCTCGTTCCCGTACACCTCGGAGCTGGCCAAGCAGAAGGTGCTCGATCTTGCCAGGGAGCTCACCGCCTACTGCGGGCGGCTCACCGTGGAGGTCGTGCCGTTCACGCACATCCAGACCGAGATCCGCGACAAGTGCCCCGAGGAATATTTCACGCTCATCATGCGCCGGTTTATGATGCGCATCGCGCAGGAGGTCGCCGACCGCAACGGTGCGAAGGCGCTCGTCACGGGCGAAAATCTCGGCCAGGTCGCCTCGCAGACGATGGAAGCGCTCGGCTGCACTGAGGCCGTCACGCGCCTGCCCGTGCTGCGCCCGCTCATCGGCTTTGACAAGGAAGAGATCGTCCGCCTGTCCCGCAAGATCGGCACGTTCGAGCTCTCCACGCTGCCCTACGAGGACTGCTGCACGGTGTTCACGCCGCGCCACCCCCGCACGCGGCCCCGCATCGACGCCGTGGAGGAAGCGGAAGCTGTGCTCGATATCGAAGGACTCGTCGCCGAGGCGATGGCCGGCATCGAGCGCGTGCGCTTCGATCCCTGATTTTCTTTTAAGGAGGCGTCCTATGAACGCCGAAATTCTCTTCGTCGGGACGGAGCTTCTGCTCGGCGGCACGGTCAACACCGACGCGCGGGACATTTCTCTCGCGCTCGCGGAGCTGGGCGTGAACGTCTACTGGCACACCGTCGTCGGCGACAATCCCGCCCGGCTCACCGAGTGCATTTACCGCGCGCGGAACCGCGCCGATCTCATCATCACGACCGGCGGTCTCGGTCCGACGTGCGACGATCTCACCAAGCAGACGCTCGCGCGCGCCTTTGACCGGAAGCTCTATCTCAACGAGGCCGCGCTCGCGGATATTCGCGAATACTTTGCCGAGCGCGGCCGGAGCTTTACCGACAACAACCTCCGGCAGGCATATCTCCCCGAGGGGAGCATCATGCTGCCGAACGACTGCGGCACCGCGCCGGGATGCATCATCGAGGACGGGAATGTCCGTGTCGTCATGCTGCCCGGCCCGCCGAGAGAGTGCGTCACGATGCTGCGGAACTACGTGATGCCGTATCTCCAGAAGCTCTCCGGCGCCGTGATACGCTCGCACATGATCCGCTTTTTCGGCATCGGTGAGAGCGCGATGGAAACGCGCCTGCGCTCCTTTATGGACGGGGCAAACCCCACCGTCGCGCCGTACTCCCGCGAGGGCGAATGCTGGGTGCGCGTCACCGCCAAGGGCGCGAACGAAGCGGAATGCGAAGCGCTCATGGAGCCGGTGATCGAGGATATCCGCGATAAGATGGGCGATCTCGTTTACGGCATCGACTGCGCTTCGCTCGAAGAGCGCGTATTGCAGCTTTTGCAGGAGAAAAACACGTCGCTCGCCGTGGCGGAGAGCTGCACGGGCGGTCTGCTCGCGCAGCGCATCACCGATATCCCCGGTGCAAGCGCGCACTTCCTCGGCGGCGTCGTAACGTATACCGAGGACGCCAAGGTCCGTCTGCTCGATATGGACGAGGACCTCATCGCCGAAAACGGCGTCGTGAGCATGCCGGTCGCGGCAAAGATGGCCAAGCGCGTGCGCAAGGCGCTCGGCAGCGACATGGGCATCGGCATCACCGGCTGGGCCGGGCCCGACGGAGACGACGTGGGGCTCGTGTTCGTGGCGCTCGCCTCGCGCGGCGGCTGCTTCGTCCGCCGTCTGCAATGCGGCCACGCGCCGCGGCCGCGCATACGGCTCATCGCGGCCAGCAATGCTTTGGATATGATCCGGCGGTATCTCACCGGATTGGATGTATAAAATGAAAAGGAGACAACAACGAATGATGACTTACACCATGGATATCGCCGGTCTCAAGCGCGATCTGCCGCTCTGCCCGGTGAGCGACGATCTGTACATCGGCGCATTCGTCATGTTCGGCGATGTGGAAATGACCATCCACGCCGCCAAGGAACTGCTCAAGCGCGCCCCCGAGTTTGACTACATCATCGCGCCCGAAGCCAAGGCGATCCCGCTCGCGTATGAAATGTCCCGTCAGAGCGGCGTACAGTACCTTCTCGCCCGCAAAAAGGCGAAGGCGTACATGACCGGCATTTTCGAGGTGCATGTGCACTCCATCACCACGGCCGGCACACAGACGCTCGTCATCGACACCGCGGACGCCGAGCGCATGAAGGGCAAGCGCATCCTCATCGTGGACGACGTGATCTCCACCGGCGAGAGCCTGCGCGCCATGGAAGAGCTTGTGAAGAAGGCCGGCGGCAACATCGTCGGCAAGATGGCGGTCCTCGCCGAGGGCGGCGCGATCGAGCGGCACGACATCACCGTGCTCGCCCCCCTGCCTCTCTTCAACCCGGACGGAACGCTCAAGAACTAATGAAAATGGGAGCCGGATCTCGGCTCCCATTCCATTGCCTTTTATTTCTCCCGCATCCGCAAAAAGAAATTCCGCAGCAGCGCGGCGCACTCATCCTTCCTCACGCCGCCGTACACCCGCGGCTGAAACCCGTAGTTTTCAAAAAACAGGTCGATCACGCTGCCGCACGAGCCGCTTTTCGCTTCCCGCGCGCCGTACACCACCGTGGGGATGCGCGCGTTCAATATCGCCCCGGCACACATGGGGCAGGGCTCGAGCGTCACATACAGCGTACACCCGTCCAGCCGCCACGTGCCGAGCGCGCGGCAGGCCTCGCGGATGGCCTCGATCTCGGCGTGGGCGGTCGCGTCCGCGCCCTCCTCGCGCCGGTTTCGCCCCCGTCCGATCACGTTCCCTGCGCCGTCGGTGATAACGCAGCCGACCGGTATCTCCCCCGCGGCGGCGGCTTCGCGCGCGAGCGCGAGCGCGGCGTCCATATTCTTTTCCTGTGCGGAGGTCCCCATGCTTTCTGTCATACTCATCGGTATTTCCCTTTCCATGGATGCGTTTGCGGTGTCCGTTACGAACGGTCTCGCCATGCGCCCGTTCAAGACGGGCTATGCGTTCTGGCACGGGCTGTATTTCGGCGCGTTCCAGTTTCTCATGCCGCTCGCGGGCTACATTCTCGGCAGCACGGTGTCCGGCTATGTCACGGCCATCGGCCCGTATGTGAGTTTTGCGCTGCTCGCGTTCATCGGCGGCAAAATGATCCTTGAGGCCGTGCGCGGCGGCGAGGAAGGTTCCGGCGGCATGGCGGTGCTCTCCCATAAGCGGCTGCTCGCGCTTGCCGTAGCAACGAGCATCGACGCGCTCGCCGTCGGTGTGAGCTTCGCGTTCTCGCCTCCGGGCCCCGGCGTTGTGCTCTCGTGCGCCGTTATCGGCTGCACAACGTTCCTCATCGCCTTCGGCGGTGCCATGGCCGCGAGCCGCATCCCCGGTATCCACCCGAAAAAAGCGGAGATCGTCGGCGGTCTCGTCCTGGTCGGCATCGGCGTCAAGCTGCTGCTCGAAGGTCTACTCAAATAATTATACCCTCTTTTGCCGCTTTGGTAAAGGCCAAAAGCACGCCGGGCTTTCCTTCGGGAAGGCCTGGTGCTTTTTTCAGCAAGCACGTGAAAATTGGTTCAACCAATTTGTGCAGTTCCACGATTTTCTGTTTTGTCCTCATTTTTGTCTTGATTCTTTTCGGTTTTGGTGTATACTCCGGATCAAGAGGTAGGACCAATCCAAAGAGTAAGCGAATGGATCCTATGACTATGGAAAGGAGAACGATTATGGAACGATTTGGCGGAAACGGGCGCTATCATGACGCCGTCGTCCACAATGGCGTCGTTTACCTGTCCGGTCAGACCGCAACGGAGGCCGGAGACGACATCACGCTGCAGTCGCAGCAGACGCTCGATAAGGTGAGAAAACTGCTGGAAGAGCACGGCTCGGACCGCGATCATATCCTCCACGCAGACGTTTATCTGCGCGAGCAGGCGGACGTTGCGGCGTTCAACGCCGTCTGGGACGCATGGATCCAAAAAGAGACCGCCCCCACGAGAGCCTGCATGGTCTGCAAGCTGGGCCGGACGCCCATTCTGGTGGAGGTTGTCGTCACCGCCGCGGTCCGGGAATGATTTGATTTCCGTGGGCGCGTTGGTGTATAATAACTTATCCCACCAATGCAACGCAGGAGGAATCGTCCATGTATCTGCCAAACGCCGGCTTTGCCTTCAAGGAAAATAAAAACGTCCACAACCTTCTGGCCTATATATCCAAAAAGGGCTTCTCCGTGGGCGACAAGCTCCCGCCGGAGCGCGAGCTGGCCGAGCAGCTCGGCATCAGCCGCAACTCCCTGCGCGAGGCGCTGAAGGTGCTTGAGGCGATGGGCGTTGTAGAGATCCGCCACGGCAGCGGCATTTTCCTCCAGAAGGAAGATACGCAGCCCGGCGACGGCAACTCTCTCTGGCTGATGATCCACCGGGACGAGATACTGAACATCCTCACCGTGCGCGAAGCGCTCGATCTCAAGGCGATCGACCTCATCCCCGAGGAGGATTACCCCCGCCTCCGGGACGAGATGAAAGCATGCATCGCCGCCGTGCGCAAAACGGAGATGACGAACGAGGACATGCTCCGCCACGACCTCGAATTTCACAACATCATCCGCCGCGCCGCCAACAACGACATTCTTTTGAATATCTGCGTCACGCTGACCGGCACGATCTACGACGAACGCCGGGTGCTCTTCACGCACACGAACTATGTGGAGCAGTCGCTCTGGGAGCACAACCAGATCGCCAACGCCTTCGGCTCGCTCGACGTCAATCAGGTCAAGCAGGCGTACACCGCCCACCTTGCCACGACCCGTTCGAGCATCGAACTGTCCCAGTCAGAAGCCTGACCGCCCCGCGCGGCCGGTTTCTTTATACCGTAAGTCATCCTACCAATTTTCAAAAACAGAAAACGGAGAAACCACCATGAAAGAGATCACCGATCTTCAGCGCAAGATGCTGAAAAAGTACAACCTGGACGCTATGGTCACCATGACGCCGGAGAACATCACCTACGTCACCGGCGCTTACATCCCCACGCAGGTCACGGTCCGCAGCCGCAAGGTCATCCACATCATCACCGAGAAGCACGATCCCGTCGTCATCGTCGTGAACATTGAAGAGCCCATCATGCGCGCCCAGAGCTGGATGGAGCAGAAGAGCATCATCAGCTACAACGAGTTCACCCAGAACCCGATGATGATCGCCATCGACAAGCTCAAGGAGTTCGGCATGGAGACGAAGCGCATCGGTATGGAGCTCTCCTATCTCTCCGCCATCGATATGGATCTCATGCACAAGGAGCTGCCGCACGCCGAGATCGTCAACGCCGACGCCGCGTACGAAGAGATGCGCTTCATCAAGATGCAGTTTGAGCTTGACCGCATCATCTCCTTCGGCTCCAACATCGAAGAGGTCATTTACGGCGCATTTGCCAGCGCCCGCGCCGGCATGACCGAGAAGGACATTTACCGCTTCATCTCCAACGGCTTCGCCGAGATCGCCAAGGGCGACAAGATGTCCATGCCGATGGTCGGCTCCGGCGTGCGCAGCTGCCTGCTCAACGGCGAGCCCACCGACAAGGTGCTCGAAAAGGGCGACATCGTCCGCGTGGACGTGATGGGCACGAAGGACAACTATTACTGCGACTGCTGCCGCACCGCCGTCGTCGGCACGCCGACCGAGCACCAGGCGGAGACATGGAGCAAGCTCGTCAAGGCGCATGACGATGCCATTGCCCAGATCAAGCCGGGCGTGAGCACCAAAACGATCTACGATAACTTTGCCAGGCAGTTCACCGAATGGGGCTTCAAGCCCGTCGCGTTCATCGGCCACGGTCTCGGCCTCACGCTGCACGAGGAGCCGTACATCAACACCTACAAGGACACCACGCTGCGCGAGAACATGGTCCTCTGCGTCGAGCCGATCCACGTGATCGACGGTGAGTGCGGCTACCAGCTCGAAAACGAGGTTCTTGTCACGGCGGACGGCCACCGGATGATCACCGGCACGCACCACCCGTACCAGCAGCTCGCCACCATCCGCGCGGACTGATAACAGAGAGAAAGCAACAAAGAGGAGGACGCATCCATGAAAATTGCCGTTCTGGGCGGCGGACACGGCGGCTATGCTGCCGCGGCCGACCTTACACTGCGGGGCTACGAGGTGTGCCTGTTCACCTTCTCCGCCGCGCGCGTGGAAACGCTGCACAACAATGATAACGTGATCTCCTACACCGGCGTCTGGGGCGAGGGCAGCTGCCGCGTCGCCCATGTGTCGAACTCGATGGAGGAGGCCGTTTCCGGCGCCGATCTCGTCGTGATGAACGTTCCCGGCACCGGCCATGAGCGCTATCTCAACGCCATGAAGCCGTATCTGCGCGGCGACACGGTGCTCTATATGAATCCCGGTCATACCGGCGGCGCGCTGCGCGCGGCGCACATCCTGGGCCGGGGCCGCATCGCCGAGGCGAACACGCTCAGCTACATCGCCCGCAAAACGAGCGAAACGAGCGTCCACGTGAGCAGCAGCGACAAGCCCGTCACCGTCGGCGTGTTCCCGGCAAAGGATACCGAGGCCGTGCTGGAGGTCATCCACAAGGCGTACCCTTACGTCGTCGCGGGCCGCGACGTGCTGGAGTCCTCGCTCTGCAACATCAACGCCATGTTCCATCCACCGGGCGTCGTGCTCAACGCCGGCTGGATCGAGCATACCGGCGGCGACTTCCGCTTCTACTATGACGGCGTGACCCCCGCCATCGGCAAAGCCATCCGCATGGTGGACGAGGAGCGTCTGGCCGTTGCGAAGGCATACGGGCTCGAGCTCGACAACTTCTGCACCGTGCTCTACAACGCCGGGTCCACGACGAAGGAGGCGGCGGAGGCCAACGATCCCTACAAGGCCTGCCAGGAGAGCGAAGCCAACAAATTCATCAAAGCGCCCCCCTCGCTCGATCACCGGTACATGCACGAGGATATCGGCTCCGGCCTTCTCCCGATCGCAGAGCTGGGCCGTCTGGCCGGCGTCCCCACGCCGGTCACGGACGCTCACGTCACACTTGCCGAAGCTCTGATGGGCCGGAATTACCACGCCGAGGGCGTAAATCTCGAGAAGATGGGGCTGGAAGGCAAAACGATCGAGCAGGTCCTCGATTACGTCACGCGCGGCTGAACCGCGGAAAGGAACAATACGCTATGAAAATCGAATCGTATAAGATCTATAAGGTGAGCATCCCCACGCGCCGCCGCCACACCTGGGCGAGCAGCACCGCCGACGTTGGGCAGGGCTGGGTCATTCTGGAAGTAAAGACTGACGACGGCATCGTCGGCTACGGCGAAGCCACCACCATGCCGGAGTGGGGCGGCGATTTCGGCCGCTACTACGGCGAATCGTACGAGACGACCGAAGTCGTCATCCGCGACAACCTCTTCCCCGCCATCGTCGGCATGGATCCCTTTGATATCGACCTCATCCATCACAAGATGGACAAAGCCATCCGCGGCTTTGTTTACGCCAAGGCTGCCATCGATATCGCGCTTTACGATATCATGGGCAAAGCGCTCGACAAGCCCGTCTACAAGCTGCTCGGCGGCCAGCACCGCAAGGCCATCCCCATCGCGCACAGTCTCGGCGTCGTGCTCGACATTGAAGCCGCCGTGGACGAGGCCGTCGCTGCCTGCGGCGAGGGCATCAAAACCATCAAGATGAAGGGCGGTCTCGATCCTGTGCGCGACATGGAGCTGATGGAAAAGCTCCGCAAGGCCGTCGGTCCACACGTCAACATTCTCGTGGACGCCAACCAGGGCTACCCCACCGCCAAGGACGCGATCAAGTGGGGCAAGCGCATGGACCGCTTCGATCTGCACTATCTGGAGCAGCCTGTCGAGGGCTTTGACCAGCTTCGTGAAGTGACGCGCATGCTCGAAGTGCCCGTGTGCGCGGACGAGAGCTGCTGGACGCCGACTGACGCGCTCGACATCGTGGCAAAGCACGCGGCGGACTACATCTCCATCTATGTCACCAAGGCCGGCGGTCTGTACCCGGCGCGCACCGTTGCAAAGATCGCCGAGTGCGCCGGTATCCGCTGCAACGTGAACGGCTCGGGCGAGTTCGGCGTCGGCACGGCGGCGAACCTGCACATGGCCTGCTGCGGCGCGAACATCGACCTTGCCTCCGTCTTCCCGATCACCCACGTGGAGGGCTGCCCGGAGCAGACGAAGGTCGCCGCCCGCTGGTACATGGACGATATCATCACCAAACCGTTCCAGTACGACGACGGCTGCCTGCTCGTCCCCGACGGGCCGGGTCTCGGCGTGGAGATCGACCGCGAAAAGCTCAAAAAGTACAGCGAAACCAAATAATTGCCTTTATGCGAAAAGCGCCGGACTTTCCCAAAATGTAGTGCCCCCAAAAAGTTAGACAAATAAATTAAACGCAAATTATTCAAGCCGCCGAAAGGGCTTGCTGTCTGTGAATAGCAGGCGGCAAGCCCTTTAGCTTAGCTTTGATCCTGCGGCTGTTGTAGTAATCCGGATATTCCATGAGTTCCTGCTTGAAGTGCTCCATGGATCGGAATTGTTGCAGATACAGCAGCTCGCTCTTGAGCAGGCCAAAAAAGTTTTCTATCACAGCATTGTCCAGCATGTTCGTCACCATGCTCAGCACGGGACGATCCGAGATAGTGTAGCTGACCAGATCGCTGCTGTGCAGATCCATAGAGCTTTTCTCCGAATAAGCTGAACTCCGTCACATCCGTGCCCCACTTCTGATTTGGCTTGTCCGCGTGAAAGTCCCGATTCAGCAGATTTGGAGCGATTTTACCTCCGCTCGCAGCCGCTG
>DHKA01000074.1:0-416 GCA_002404605.1 Clostridiales bacterium UBA4706
CAGACCGGGGGTGCGGAAGATGACGTCTTCAGTGATCCCGGCAAGGTAGTCCTCGCCCAGCACGAGACGGCAGCCCGCCGCTTCCAGCGCCGCAGCCTCGTCCTCTCCGAACGCCTCGCGCGGGCGCTTATCGCGTACCGTGACGGCATATCCCGCATCAAGCAGCAGTCGCAGCAGCGGCCGGTTGCTCACGCCGAGACCAATGACCGCAATGCTCTTCCCGTGCAGAGAATGTATATAAGAATCGAGCGTCATAATTGCCTCCTGAAATATCTTCTTTAACTTGTGTATTATATTCGTTTTCCGGCAGAAATTCAACACCTATCGCCGTTGACAAGCGCGCATTGAGCGGGTAAAATACGTGTACGAGAAAGCCAAGCAGCCGCGGGCACGAGGCGAAAGCCTGTGCGTGAGGA
>DHKA01000074.1:551-12535 GCA_002404605.1 Clostridiales bacterium UBA4706
AAAGGCGAGGTAAGAGCTCACCCACCGTCCGGAGACGGAACGGTGCTGTAAACTCTATTCGGAGCAACGCCGTGGAGGGACATACGACCGGCCCGGTCGTCCCATGGAGGCGGCTGGAACGTATCGGCAACGGTGCGTCTAGATAGATGGCTGCGCAGACAGAACCCGGCTTACAGGCTTTCTCTCTTCATAAAACACCCCGCCGATCCGTTCGTGTTCGGCGGGGTGTTTTTCACTTTTTCACTGTATCGTCCGTCGCCTTGGCGGAAGCGAACGGTTTAGCCGACGTGTCCGCCATCGGCGTCTGCGTGGGGACAACGCCGGTATCGTCGTCGGTGATGATACCGTCATCATCGTTTACGATCCCGTCGTTCATGTCCGGCGTCGCAGTCATCGGGCTGCCCGAAGGCATCGGCGCATTCGTCGCCGCCGGCTTATCCGCCGCGCCGCACGCACAGAGCGAAACCGCCAGCGCCGCGAGCGCAAGAATATATACGATCCACTTTTTCATGCGAAATCCTCCTAAACAAGAAATCTGCCGTTAGTATGCCGTATTATTTCGGATTTATTACAAAACGCAATGCGCCCGAAAAAACTTCGGGCGCATTGCTGAAATTTATTTCTTCGACTTGAGGATGAAGTTGATGAGCTTATTGGGAACATTGATCGTCTTGACGATCTCCATGCCCTCCACATAGCCCGCGATCTTCTTGTCCGCGAGAGCGGCAGCGGAAACGACCTCCACGGTGCTGTCCGCCGGGACAACTACCGTGCTGCGGAGTTTGCCGTTGATCTGCACGGCGATGGTCTTTTCGGTATCGACCATCTTTGCCTCGTCGTGCTCCGGCCATTCGGCCTCGCTCGCAAGACCTTCAAAGCCCTGGATCTGCCAAAGCTCCTCGCAGATGTGCGGCGCGAAGGGAGAGAGAAGCTGCAGCAGCACGCGGATATCGCCGCGGGTCGGCTTCTTGGAGTAGAACTGATTGACGAGCGACATGAGCTGCGCGATGGCGGTGTTGAACTTCATCTCGTCGATATCGGAACTCACCTTCTGGATAGCGCGGTGGATCTCCTTCTCGTTATCCTTGGAGATCTCGTCGCCGGTGAGCGGCTCGCTTGCGAGATTCCACACACGGTCAAGGAACCGGCGGCAGCCCGCCACGGCGTTGCTCGACCATGCGGCAGCCTTCGTGAAATCGCCGATGAACATGATGTACACACGCAGCGTATCCGCGCCGTACTGCTCGACGATGTCGTTCGGGTTTACGACGTTGCCGCGGGACTTGGACATCTTTTCGCCGCCCTCGCCGAGGATCATGCCGTGGCTCGTGCGCTTGGCATACGGCTCCTTCGTCGGGACAAGGCCCTCATCATAGAGGAACTTGTGCCAGAAACGGGAATAGAGCAGATGGAGCGTCGTGTGTTCCATGCCGCCGTTGTACCAGTCCACGGGCGACCAGTATTTGAGAGCTTCGGGACTGGCAAACGCCTCTTTGTTGTGGGGATCCATGTAGCGCAGGAAGTACCACGAGGAACCCGCCCACTGCGGCATGGTGTCGGTCTCGCGCTGGGCCGCGCCACCGCACTTCGGGCAGGTCGTGTTGACCCAATCGGTGATTTTGGAGATGGGCGATTCACCGTCGTCTGTCGGCTCATAGCTTTCGACCTGCGGGAGAAGGAGCGGAAGCTGATCCTCCGGCAGCGGAACCCAGCCGCACGTCGGACACTTCACCATCGGGATGGGCTCGCCCCAGTAGCGCTGGCGGGAGAACACCCAGTCGCGCAGCTTGAAGTTCGTCTTGGGATGGCCGATTCCCTCGTCCGTCACCCACTTCTTCATGGCGGGAATGGCATCCTTCACGGTCATGCCGTTGAGGAAGCCGGAATTCACCATAATGCCGGTGTCGTCCTTGAGCGTAAAGGCCTCTTTGGTAATATCGCCGCCCTGCACGACCTCGATGATCGGCAGGCCGAACTTTGTGGCAAACTCCCAGTCGCGCTGGTCGTGGCCCGGAACTCCCATGACGGCGCCGGTGCCGTAGCTCATAAGAACGTAGTCTGAGACAAAGATGGGGATCTCTTCCTTTGTCGCGGGGTTGACAGCGCGGACGCCTTCCAGCCGCACGCCGGTCTTATCCTTGTTGAGCTCGCTGCGCTCAAAATCGGACTTGTGCGCGGCGTCCTCACGGTAGGTTGCCACGGCTTCCCAATTCGTGAGCTTATCCTTCCATGTATCGAGGATCGGGTGCTCCGGAGAGAGGACCATATACGTCACGCCGAAGAGCGTATCGCAGCGGGTGGTGTAAACGGTGAGAGAGTCGCCGAGCGTCGTGCCGAAGGTGAGCTCCGCGCCCTCGCTGCGGCCGATCCAGTTGCGCTGCTGGATCTTCACGCGGGGGATGAAGTCCACATCGTCCAGATCGTCGATCAGGCGGTCGGCGTACTTCGTGATGGCGAGCATCCACTGGCTCTTCTCGCGGCGGACGACCGGGCTTCCGCAGCGTTCACACACGCCGTCCACGACCTCTTCGTTTGCAAGCACGCACTTGCAGCTTGTGCACCAGTTGACCGGCATGGAGGCTTTGTACGCAAGCCCCTTTTTGTACATCCGCAGAAAGATCCACTGCGTCCACTTGTAATACTCAGGATCGGTCGTATCCACAACGCGGTCCCAGTCGAACGAGTAGCCGAGCATATGCAGCTGCTTTTCAAAGTTGGCAATATTCTGCTTCGTCACGATGGACGGATGCACATGGTTTTTGATGGCATAGTTCTCCGTGGGCAGACCAAAGGCGTCATAGCCGATGGGGAAAAGAACGTTGTAGCCCTGCATCCGCTTGCGGCGGCAGATGACGTCCATCGCCGTAAACGGGCGCGTATGACCGACGTGCAGGCCCTGTCCGGACGGATACGGGAACTCGATCAAGCCGTAAAACTTCGGCTTGTCCGAGCCGGTAACGGCGCGGCCGCTCTTATGCTCGACCCAGTATTTCTGCCATTTCTTTTCGATTTCTGCGTAATTGTACTCCATAACGGTATGTCCCCCCTGCCCTCTCTTGTATTTAAAGGAAGTCTTTATAGTCGATCTTTTCCGCGTCAGACCACAGGCGGTCGAGCGAGTAAAACGAGCGCATTTCCTCGGAGAAAATGTGAACGACGACGCAGCCGAAGTCGAGCAGCGTCCAGCCGCCGGAACGGTACCCCTCGCGGCGCAGCGGCGGTTCGCCTGCCTGCGAGAGGACCTTGTCCACCTCATCGGCCAGCGTCTTCCCGTGCGTGGAGTTGCCGGCGGTGCAGAGAATGAAGTAATCGGCCAGAACCGTTACTTTGTCGGTCTTTAAGATCTGAATATCGCGGGCGAGCTTGTCGTCCAGCGCTTTTACTGCGAGATGAGCGATTTCCTTGGAAGTGAGCATATGCCGCATCCTTTCTCTTTTGTATGCGCCGGGCGTCAGCCGGCAAAATAGTCGTAAAAGGTGTAAATATCCGGAATACTGCCGGTCGTGGAGGTAAAGTTCGTCCCGTCAAAGCTGAGCACGTCCAGATTGGCCGCGGTAACATCCACGGTAAACGGGTTGAGATACGTGTTGATCATATCCAGCCATGGCTCGAGCTGAATGCTGACATACGATCCGCCGCGGATATACACGGAATCATAAGGGAGCGTATAGAAGTTGATGTCCTCCGAGCGCATTTTGAGAAATTCCTGCGCATAGAACGCGATGTTGCCGCTCGAAAGGTTCGTATCGGTATTGTCGATAACGAGGCTGATGATCTGTGGCAGATTGGAGATGTTGCCAAGCTGCAGCACCTGCTTGACAAGCGCGTTAAGGAAAGCGTGCTGCGTTTCGATCCGACCGATATCGCCGTTTGGGTAGCCGGTGCCGTCGTTGTTCTGGCGGAAGCGCACGACCTGCTCGCACTGATCACCGTTCAGAAGCTGATAGCCGGGGGAAAGCGAGATATAGAGATCCTGTTCGGGATCGTCGTAGTACATATAGATCGGGACATCGAAATACACACCGCCAATGCAGTCAATGATCTGTTGGAACACATATGTGTTCACAACCGCATAGCTGTCGATCCCGAAGCCGACAAGGTCCTCGATCTCCGCAACAAGACCGTCAATGCCTGCGCTGCCGTATACGGAGTTGATCTTTTTCACTGCCCACGGAACATTGACGAGCGTGTCGCGGGGTATGCTCACAATGTTCGCTGTGTGGTTATTGCAGTCAAAGCGGGCTACCATAATGGTGTCCGTATTGAGTCCGACGCGGTCGCGGCCGACAATGAGCAGCGTATAAACATTCTCCTTGCGCTGCGCGCTCTCTTCCTCTGGCGTTGGCGACGGAGAGGCTGTCGGCGTTGCACTCGGCTGCGCCGTTGCTCCGGCGGGCATGGATGGCGCGGCTGTCGCTTCTGGTGTCGCCGTTTCCTGGGTTTTCAGTCCGGAATTATCGGTTTCCGGCGCAGTTGACCAGATGCTGTAAGCAAGGAGCACCAGAAGAAGCAGCGCAAGAATACTGGCGATCACGATCAGCGTAACTGTGAACGCGCGAGCTTTTTTCTTTTCGGACGGTTTCTTTTTCCGTCCGTCCGTTTCCCCGGAGAGAGTTTCCATTCGGTGGGCAAAGCTCTCTGTTTCAGTGTCTTTCTTTCTTGCGGCGTTTTCGTGAGCGCCGCCCTTGCGGGAAAAAATACTCATAGACCTCTTCTCAATTCTGTGTTTGCAGCCAGCAGAGCGTTTCCGCTGACCTCGGGTGTGGCTGAAAACCGCGGCGGCGAACATCGTCCATGCTCATTTGGAGCGCCTCGATCATCGCGCCATCCAAATCGGCAAAGGCGAGTGAGCGAACGCGCTCCACACCGGGAAAGGCGCGTGTCGGCTCAATGAAATCTGCAAGATAAACGATTTTATCGAGCGTCGTCATACCGGGGCAGCCGGTCGTATGCCATTCGATCGCGGAAAAAATGTTGTCCGGCACACCAAAATGCTCACGTGCGAAGCACGCGCCGGTACGTGCATGAAGGATCAGCGGAGCAGCACGCTCATACGCATCCAGCACAATACCATATTTTTCTACAAGACGCAACTGTTCATCCGTCGATAGCTTTTTTGTGATGTCATGCAGGATTCCCGCTTCCGCCGCGTCCTCCGGGTTCTCGCCCCAGCGCAGCGCCAGCCGCACCGCCGTTTCCTCGCAGCCGCGCACATGCGGTATGCGCGTAGGCTTGAGATAAGCGTCCGCCTTTTCCCGCAGCCACGCAAGATCCGGCTTCGCATTGTACAGCCGGCAGCGGATGATCTCGGAGTACACCGCGTCGAAGAGCCGGTCCGCGCCGCCGCGGTGCGGCAGCGCCGCGCGGAGCGCCGTGGAATCCATCGGCAGGGGCGTTTTGGAAATGATCTCGATACGGGCGCGGTACGTACTGCGCAAATACGCCGCATACCGTTCGATCTCCGCCAAATCGCCGTCGGCACGCGGAAGAGCCGCGAGCGTGCAGAGCGAAAAGATCTCCCGGAACTCATGCCACTGTTCCATATAGAGAAGCATATCCGTTCCGACAAGAAAATATAGCGCTGCTCCCGGGTTCTCGCGTGATATCTCCCGCAGTGTGTCCACGGTATAGCTTTTCCCTTCGCGCTGCAACTCCATAGGCGTGACGTTCGCTTCCGGAAACGCCAGCTCGCACAGCCGAAGCCGTTCCTCCGCGCCCGGGCTTCCCTCCGCGAGCGCTTTGTGCGGCGGAATGCCCGCCGGAACAACGAGCATGCGATCTGCGCCAAGCGCTTCCGCAGCGCAGGAGAGCGCGTCAGCATGGCCGAGATGCGGCGGATTGAACGTCCCGCCATAGATCAAAAGACGCATGGGCTTTTACTTCTTTCCTTTGCGGTCTTTTATTAGGACGATCTTAGGGTCCTTTTCGTTCTGTTTAAAAAGAACAAATTTGCTGCCGATGACCTGCACGCCGTCAGCGCTGCACGCCTCGCACAGCGCGTCGCACGCCTCCCGAGCCGACAGCAGGGAGTTATCCAGAACGCGGCCCTTGATAAGCTCGCGGGCGGCGAGCGCTTCCTCCGTCTGGCGGACAACGTTTTCGGTGATGCCGCTCTTACCGATCTGCAGCTCGGTATTCAGCGCCGCTGCCATGCCGCGCAGCTGCGCTCTCTGTTTACTGGTGATCATAGTATTTCTCCCATTTTTGTATGAATTGCGCCAGCGCATTTCCCCGGTGGGAAATCGCATTCTTTTCTTCCATCGTCAGCTCCGCCATGGATCGGTCAAACCCATCCGGCCGAAAGACCGGATCATAGCCGAACCCGTTCTCGCCGCGTGGCGAGAAAAGAATCGTACCCTCGCACGTTCCCTCGGCAGTAAGTACGTTGCCGTTCGGGAAAGCACAGCAGAGCGAGCAAACGAACCGCGCCGTGCGGTCCTCTCTCCCGCCGAGATTCCGAAGCAGGAGCTCATAGCGGTCGGTGTCGGAATCTGCATGGTTTCCGGTATAGCGCGCGGAATGCACGCCCGGCGCGCCGCCTAGCGCGTCCACGCAGAGGCCGGAATCGTCCGCGATGGCGGGAAGCCCCGTAGCATGCATGACAGCTTCGGCCTTGATGCGGGCGTTTTCCGCGAATGTTTCGCCGGTCTCCTCGACCTCGTCCGTAAAGCCGGACTCGGCTTTGCTCAAAAGCTCCGCGCCGAAGTTTTCAAAAAGCGTGCGGAACTCCCGCAGCTTGTTCTTATTGTCGGATGCTAAAACGAGTTTCATTCGAGCAGCGCCTCCGCAAATTCTTCCGGCACAAAAGGCTTGAGATCGTTTACTCCCTCGCCCACGCCGATGTACTTCACCGGCAGGCCAAGCTCGCGCTTGATGGCGAACACAATACCGCCTTTGGCGGTGCCGTCGAGCTTCGTGAGGACGATGCCGGTGAGTCCCGCGGATTCGCCAAAGACTTTCGCCTGGATAAGACCGTTCTGGCCGGTCGTGGCGTCAAGCACCATCAGGCATTCCACGCTCGCGTCCGGAAGCTCGCGGTCAATGACACGGCGGATCTTGGAAAGCTCGTTCATAAGATTGGCCTTATTGTGCAGCCGTCCGGCGGTATCCACGATGATCACGTCGCGGCCGCGTGCCTTTGCCGCGGCGATCGCATCGAACACAACGGCAGCGGGATCGCTCCCCTCTTCATGGCGCACGATATCGCATCCCGCGCGATTTGCCCACACGGTGAGCTGTTCGGCGGCGGCGGCACGGAACGTGTCGCCCGCGCAGAGAAGAACGGATCTGCCTTCCGCCGTCAAGCGGGAGGCGAGCTTGCCGATGGTCGTCGTTTTGCCGACGCCGTTAACGCCGACGACAAGAATAACGGACGGCTTCGTGTCGAGATGCAGTGCGTTATCCCCGGCATCCATCGTTTCGGTCAGAATGGAAGCGAGCATCTTTCGGAGCTGTTCCTCGCCGCGGCAGCCCTCTTCGCGGACGCGGCGGCGCAGCTTTTCCATAATGTCCTCCGTCGTATCCATACCGGCGTCGGACAGAATGAGCATTTCCTCGAGCGTTTCGTAGGCTTCCTCGTTTTCCCCGGTGAAATCTGCCATCGCGTTATTAAACGCGGCTTTCATTTTATCAAAGAATCCCATGGCTGTTTTCTCCTTTCAGCGAATGGTTTGGAGCGCTTCTTCCATATCCATCGCCAGCACGGTGCTGACGCCTTTTTCCTGCATGGTGACGCCGTAAAGCTGATCCGCCTCATCCATCGTGCCGCGCCGGTGCGTGATGGCAATAAACTGCGTTTTTCCGCACATGCGACGCATGTACGCCGCGTACCGGGCAACATTTTCCTCGTCGAGCGCCGATTCGATCTCGTCCATGACGCAGAACGGCGTCGGACGGACGCGCATGATGGCAAAATACAGCGCAATGGCAACAAACGCCTTTTCGCCGCCGGAGAGCAGACTGATGTTGGATACGGCCTTTCCGGGCGGCTGGATGCGGATATCGATGCCGCAGTTGAGCACATCGTTCATATCCTCGAGCGTAAGTGACGCCTTGCCGCCGCCGAAAAGCTCCACAAAGATCTGGCGGAACGCCTCGTCGATCTCCTGGATCTTGCGGACAAAGATCTCTTCCATCTGCGCGGTGATATCGGCGATGATCTTCAAGATTTCGTCCTTGGATTTTTGCACGTCATCGCGCTGTTCGGAAAGGAAGGTGTACCGTTCGCTCACGCGCTTATATTCTTCGATCGCGCCGAGGTTCGGCGTACCGAGCGAAGAGATGCTGCGCCGCAGCTCGCTTACCTGCCGTCCTGTTTTGGCAAGGCTTTCCACCGGCTGGCGGACCTTTTCCGCCTCCGTGCGGCTGAGCTCATAGCTGTCCCAGAGCTTTTCCACGATCTGGTGCTCTTCCATGTCGGCCGCCATTTTTTTCTGTTCGAGTTGAGCGCTGCTGCGCTCAAGATCGAGCAGCGCACGGTTTTTCTCCTGCGCTGCCTTGTCTGCGGCACTGCGCCGGCCTTCCAGCTCCATTTTGTTTGCGGTAAGCTGGGAGAGCGCCTCTTTTTCCTGCTGCGCCTGCGCGCGAAGCGTTTCCGTACGTCCGGCAAGCGTTTTGAGCTGCTCTTCCAGCTCCGATTTCTGCTGCGTCACGGCGCTTATGGCACTGCGCCGCTCGCCGGAATCGTTTTCCAGCTCAGCACGCAGCCGCTCCAGCTGCTCAATGGCGAGAAGAACGGTCGTTTTCTCGGCGTCGAGCGACGCCTGCTGCGCGCGAATGGCGCTGAAGCTCTCTTCCAGTTCACGCCGACGCGCCTCGAAGCTCTCCATACCGGCGGATTCGTTTTTCATATCCGCGCGGAGCGATGCCAGCTCTTTTTCCGCCACGGCGCACGCTTTCTGCAGCGCCGCCGTGCGGTTCTCGTTTTCTTTGCGCCGTGCCGAAGCGCCGCGGATCTCTTCATCCAGCGCATCGAGCGCTTCCGCCGCTGCGGTACGCAGAAGCTGTGCCTGCGCGACGAGGCCCTCCTGCCGCGCCGTTTCCTGCCGCGCCGCGGCGTGTTCTTCACGCGCGGTTTCCAGATCGTAGCGTGCGCTTTGCAGCTCGCGTTCGGCTTCCCGCCGCAGTGATTCCGTCTGCGAAAGCTGCGCTTCCAGATCGCCGCGCTTTTCGCGGAGGCGCTTGAGCTCGTTGGCACGTGAAAGGATGCCGGTATTTTTCCCGGCGCTTCCGCCGGTCATCGAGCCGCCGGCGTTCAGAATCTGACCGTCCAGCGTCACGATGCGGAAGCTGTTATTGTGCCGCCGCGCAATAGCGATGGCGTCGGTAAGCGTTTCCGCAACGGCCGTTCGCCCGAGAAGACTCGCAATGACGGCGCTGTAACGCTTATCACAGTTTACGAGATCAGAGCACACGCCGACGTAGCCCGCTTCGCCTCTCGGCTCGCCGTTCAGCCGCGCCGGACGGATGACGTCCATTGGCTGAAGCGTTACGCGCCCGCCGTCGCGCCGTTTCAAAAGCGCAAATATGTCTTTGCCGTTATCCTGTGTATCAACAATAATATCGCCGACGTGCGCGCCGAGCGCCGTCTCCACGGCGAGCGCGTATCGGTCCTCGGTGCGGATCATTTTGCCGACCGGCCCGTGGACGCCGCGCAGCGTGCCGCGTTCCGACTCCTGCATGACGATCTTCGCGGCCTTGCTGAAGCCCTCCAGCTCCTTTTCCAGTTCGGAAAGAAGATGGATGCGCGAATCGCAGGAGCGCAGCTCCACCGTGAGCTTCGTCTGCCGTTCGGCGGCTTCCGCCGCCTTCTGCTCGCGTCCTGCCATGAGCATGGAGTGGCCGGAGATCACGTTGGCGAGGCTATGTTCTTTTTCCTTTACTTCGTTCAGGCGCTTCTTCTCTTCGATCAGACGGGCCGAGGCTTCCTCATCCTTCTGCTCCGCGGCGGCAAGCTCTTCCTTTGCCTGTGCCGCGCGGCTTTCCATTGCCTCGCGGTTTTCGGCGAGAAGCGATATGGCGGTGCGGCTCTCCGCCAGAGAGCCGGTGAGTTCATTTTCGCGCGAGAGCATGGCGGAAATGCGGCGGCTCCGCTCGTCCATTGCTGCGGTATTTTCCGATTCGCCTTTCCGCAGCTCTTCCAGCCGTTCCGACAAGGCACGGCGCTCGGCAGCAATGCTCTCGATGCGGGCACGATGCTCGCCGATCTGACGGGAGAGACTCCCGGCACGTTCGCTCTGCTCGCCGATCTCGCGCTGCAGGCGCTGCAGCGTTTCCTCGTTGTTGGCAAGCTGCGTTTTTACGACGGCGGCGGCGCTTTCCGTTTCCGCAGCGGTATTCTCCGTTACGCGGAGCGTTTCGCGCAGTTCTTCGGAACGCACGTCCAGATCGCGCATCCGCGCGGCAAGACGCTCGCTTTCGGCATAGAGCCTGTCCTGCTCGGAGCGCGCCGCCGTGCATTCCACAACAGAGCGCTCATAATCTGCCCGAAGCAGTTCCGACTGCTCGTGCAGCCGGTCGAGGTTCGCCATCCAGAGCGAGACCTCTTGCTCACGGAGCTGATCGCGCAGAATGAGGTACTTCTGCGCCGTTTCCGACTGCTTGCGCAGCGGCTCGACCTGCATTTCGAGCTCCGAGATCTTATCGCCTATGCGCAGGAGGTTGTCCTCCGTGCGGGCGAGCTTTCGCTCAGACTCGTCCTTGCGGTGGCGAAAGCGAGCGATGCCCGCGGCCTCTTCAAATATTTCGCGCCGGTCGGTGGACTTGGCGGAGACGATCTCGCTGATACGGCCCTGACCGATGATCGAATAGCCGTCGCAGCCGAGGCCGGTGTCCATAAGCAATTCCGTTACGTCGCGCAGACGCACCTGCTCGCGGTTGATGTAATATTCGCTCTCGCCGCTGCGATAATAGCGCCGGGCGATGCTGACCTCGTCGGTATCGAGCGGCAAGATGCGCGTCGTATTATCCAGCACGAGCGTCACCTGCGCAAAGCCCATCGCCCCGCGCTTTTCCGTGCCGCCGAAGATAACGTCTTCCATTTTCCCGCCGCGCAGCATCCGCGTTTTCTGCTCGCCCATGACCCACAGCAGCGCGTCCGACAGGTTGGATTTGCCGCTGCCGTTAGGTCCTACGATCACGGTTATATCTTTTTCAAAGCTCAGCCGCGTCTTTTCGGGAAACGACTTGAAGCCCTGGAGTTCCAGCGCTTTTAAATACACGGTTTTTTCTCCTCAACAATTAAAGATGCATTAAAACAATTTATTATATACTAAATTGTCTTTTTTTGCAACTTATATCCGGACGATCTCCCCGTCCGGAACATTGGCTGCGCAAACACGCACCGATCGGAGCGCAAACCGCTCCCGAAGATACGAAAGATTGGCGCGGTGCTGCCCCGTCATCACGGATACCCGGTTCGGCGCGACGGCAAGAATAACATCCGATCCCGGCTCAATGCCGGAGAGAAGCGTCTCCGCCTTATCGCGCCAAAGTCTTGCACGCACCAGCTCGCCGAGCGCGGGGTGATACGCCCCACCGGCGGCAGAGCCGCCGGAGAGCTCGTCCGAGGGGTTCAGCCCCAAACGGATGACAGGGATCTCCGCATCCGCAAATATGGGCAGGATACGCGCGCAGACGCGCACGGCGTCCTCCACGGTATGCTCCCGGTACTTTCCCGCCTGCCACAGGTCATAGAGCGGCGTGTCGCGGAGAATTACCGTCGGATAAATGCGCACGCCGTCCGGGTGAAGCGCGGCAATAGAGCGCGCCGTCTGGATATCGCGTGCATCGTCGCTGCCGGGAAGTCCGGTCATCATCTGCAAAATGAGCGTAAAACCGGCATCCTTCACGAGCTTCGCCGCCTTCACAGTATCCTCGCTCGTGTGACCGCGCCCACTGCGCCGGAGCACGTCATCCCGCATGGACTGCGCCCCGAGCTCCACGGTCTCCACGCCGTAAAAGCGCAGACGCGCCAGCTTCTCTTC
>DHKA01000033.1:0-21768 GCA_002404605.1 Clostridiales bacterium UBA4706
TCCGTGGAGTTCTGCCACAAGGTCGGTCTGGACTATGTGTCCTGCAGCCCGTTCCGCGTGCCCATCGCCCGCCTCGCTGCCGCCCAGGCCGCCATCAAGGACCAGAAGTAATTCAAAAAATTGCTTCGATAAACAGCAAATAAACGGTTTAACGGCCGCATTCTCTGATGGGAATGCGGCCGTTCTTCGTTTTAACAAAAAAGCTATTCGCGCTTTAATGCCGCTGGAAACAAATAACGCAAAGCGGCGTGAAGCGCCCGGCCAGGCAAAATCATGGTCTCCTCGCCGAGGAGCTGCCAAGCCTTCGTTTTTCCCCGCGGGATTTGTTTAAAGCGTGTTGCCGCGGCGGTGCGGCCGTGATATCATATACCCTGCATCGCTTTTTCTGCGCTGCCGCCGGGAGCGGCGCGCAAAGAAAGCAATGAAACCATAGATATAGGGGGCTCATCCATGAGAAAGTATTCCCTGCCGGTGCGCATCGCGGCGCTTTTGTGCGCGTTGTGCCTGCTGCTGACCGGCTGCGGCAACGTGACATCGCCGGACGGCCCCGGCGAGTCCAGCACTCCTGCGCCGACGGCGGAACCCGCCGCGACGACCGTGCCAGCGGCGGAAGAAACGCAGACGATCGCAGAAGATTCGGGGCTGACCGATGTAGAGATGAAGGCGGTGCAGCTCGCCGCGGAGCATCTTGGGGAAGACGCTGTGCTGACCGATGTGGTGGACTTCTCCGTGGAGGATTTTGAGGGAGAGCCCTGCCATGTTCTTTTGCTGAGGAGTGCAAATGACGAGTTCCTGGCATATAGTTACGATACGGAGACGGTATACTGCCCTTCTTCGGACGATGTCTGGACCGGTACGCAGGATTGGAGCACAGAGGAGGGCCGGTGCCTTTATCTTCTGTGGGTATTTGCCAGCCGCTCTGTGGAGCCCATGGACTCC
Source organism: Clostridiales bacterium UBA4706 (assembly GCA_002404605.1). Taxonomy (GTDB): domain Bacteria; phylum Bacillota; class Clostridia; order Oscillospirales; family Oscillospiraceae; genus Apopatocola. The sequence continues at coordinate 940 of DHKA01000033.1, forward strand.
AATAACTGCTATGTAAGCAGCACCGAAGCGCGGACAGAACTGACGCCGTCGGAGGTCGAAGAGGTAAACCAGGCGCTGAGCCGGGGTGAAGTCCTCCCGGACGTTACGAAAGAAGCAAAGGCAGCGCAGGAGGAACTGGAAGCGGCGCAGCATGCGGCGATCGGTGTGCAGGCGGCGCAGCTCGCCGCGGAGCATCTGGGGGAGGATGCCGCGCTGACCAACGTGGCGGATTTTTCTGCGGAGGATTTTGAGGGAGAGGCCTGTCATGTCCTTCTGGTGAGAAATGCAGACGACCGCTATCTGGCGTACAGCTACGATACGGGGACGGTATACTGCCCCTCTTCGGACGATGTCTGGAATGGTACGGAAGATTTCAACACGGAGGAGGGCCGGTGTCTCTACCTCCTGTCTGTATTGGCCTATCGTTCCATGGAGGCCATGGACGCCGGTGACTACTATCTGAACAACACCGAAACGCGCATAGAGCTGACGCCGTCGGAGGTCGAAGAGATAAACCGGGCGCTGACCGGGGAAAAAGCGCAGCCCGCTGTGGATGATGCTGCGCTGGCTGAATTGCAAAGAAAAGCAGAGCGGCTTACCGCGGCAGCGGTAAAAGCGCAGGCGGCACAGCTCGCCGCGGAGCATCTGGGAGAGAATACCGCGCTGACCAATGTGGTGGACTTCTCTGCGGGGGATTTTGAGGGTGAGCCCTGCCATGTTCTTCTGCTGAAGAGTGCAAACGACAAGTTCCTGGCATATAGCTACGATACGGAGACGGTATACTGCCCCTCTTCGGACGATGTCTGGAATGGTACGGAAGATTGGAGCACGGAGGAGGGCCGGTGCCTTTATCTTCTGTGGGTGTTTGCCAATCATTCCATGGACTCCGGTCCTTCCGAAAACTCCAATGACGCCTATTTGAACAGCACCGAAACACGGACGGAGCTGACGGCGGCAGAAGTCGCAAAGGTGAACCGGGCGCTGGCACAGGGCATTGTCTCTGCGTCTGCCGCGCAGGAAACACAGGAAAAACCGACGAGTGCGCCCGCTGCGACAGCCGCACCGGAAGTGACGACGGCCCTTCCGACGGACGAGGAACTGCCCAGGGGCAGTGGCGCGTACAAGGTTCTGGACGAGTGTCCGGAGGAGTTTGCCCGGCGGGAGCTGTCGGATAAAGAGATCCTTTCTCTCGCGCAGGAGGGAAATCTGGAAACGGCACGGGAACGCATCTCCACCGGCGGAGACTTTGCGGCATGGCTGATCGCCATGGGCGGCCAAATCTACTGTGACGTTACCAGCGACGGTGTGAAGCAAAAAACGATCGGGGCAGATTTTGCCTTTGAATGGGTTCGCCAGATGATCGATTCTACTATGTCCGCGGCTCTGGCGGTGCGCGTTCTGGGGAACGATCTGCCGGGGATCGGCATCGTTGCTGCCCAGGTGGCGGAAAACGACGGCACCTTCCTCTTCGGCAATCTGATCCCCGCAGACGGCGGCTACTATCTGATTTCTTTCGACGCTCTGACGGATGAGTGGAAAGCGGTCGTTGAAACGGATCGGATCCGTCCGGAAGCGTTTCTCCCGATCTGGGTGGACGGGTTCGCTGGCATCACCGCGTGGTGCCAAAGCGCGGACGATCCCCGCGGCAGCACGCTGACACAGGCTTTCTACATTCCGGGGGATCAGCAGGTCGTGCTGGATTATAAGGACGGACTTTATACGCCGCAAAGTCCGTCAACCGTTCAGGAATTTTTCCGGGACGAGGCGCTGGCGGCGGGTCTGGTCGAGCAGAAGGTCGCACACATCAAGCCGGAAAACATCGGAAGCTATGAGCTCTCCATGAAGCTCGGCGGCACTACGCTGACGCCGGAGGAGGCCTATGCCCTGCTGGATATGGAGCCGGAGCGGGTGAAAAAGCGGGTGCGAACCGCGGCCGACGTGCTGATGCTCATGCTGGCGGGACAGTACGGAGACTGCCACGGCGACAGGACGAAAGTGATCGACGGGCAGGAATGGCACTACAATCTGAACGCCTTCCAGGTGATGCAGACCCGCACGACCAACTGCGGCTCCGCCGCGAATCTCGCCAACTACCTGCTGGAGGGCGACTATGAGGAGATCGGGTTCATCCTTCATGCATACTATATCGGGGAAGGCGGCGGCCACGTCTACAACTACTTCAAGTATCAGGGAAAGTACTACATCATGGACTTCAGCTGGTATATGTTCGCAAATTACCAGCCGGATAACGACTTCCCCGTAATGGAACTAGACCGGCTGGAGGACTACGGCGACCGCATCCCGGAGCTGTACGGCGGCGTGTGTATGGCCCTCGCCCACACCTCTCCCGGACAGCATTATCCCAACGTGTTCGATGACCAGAATGCCGCGTACGCCATTCCGGAGGGCGTGGAGTATAAGCTGTTCCATCAGGAGACCGGCGATAACTGCTATATCCTGAAGGAGTACCCGCTGGACAGATCGCAGCTGGACTGGACGACCTTCGGGGAACCGTAATAGCACCCGCGGCAGCGTTTCAAAGAACGTTGCCGCGGGTGTGTTTTTTCTTCAGTTATCCGTCAGCCGTCGAGCTCGATGTCGCCGCTGACGGTCTCGATCTTGAGCGTCCGCGTACCCTCGCTGCCGCTGAGGACGCCGGAGATGTCGCCGCTCACGGTGGTGACTGTGCCGCCGAATTCGTCCACGTGCAGCAGCTCGCCGGAGACGCTGCCGCTCGTGGAGGTGAATGTGAGGCTCTGCGTATCGACCTCGTCCAGCTCCAGATCGCCGCTGGTCGTGTCGGTCCCGATGCTCCCGGCGGAAACGTCGTCCAGGTCGATGTATCCGCTTGTGGAGTGCAGCGTCAGCGCGCCGGTGAGCTCCGCGTTGCGCACGGAAATGCTTCCGCTCACGGACGAAAGGTTCCCGCTCTCCGCCTTCGCATCGGAAAGGCTCACATAACCGGAAGTCGTTGAAGCCGTCACCGCGCCGCCGCGGGTCGTGCTGACAAAAATATTTCCGCTTGTCGTATTGAGCTGCGTTTCCGCGGTCTTCAGCTCCGATACGCTGACAGTACCGGAAGTGCTCGAAGCGCGGAGCGTAAGCTGCGGGCTCACCAGACCGCTCGCGTACACATCGCCGGACTGCGTTGCCGCGTCCACCGTGCCGATCCATTTTTCCGGGATACGGATGATGACCGCGTCGTCGTCCGAGACGGCAAGCCGCTGGAAAAAGCCGATCTTTTTCTCCGTGATGCGGAGCACTCCGCCGTCAAGCACTGCGCTCACGCGGTCCGCCGTCTTTGCGCCCCGCGCGGACAGCGTGACCGTCTTATCCGTTGTGGAATAGATATTCACCGCAAGACCGCTGAGCTGCACGCTCACGAAGCTGCACTCGCCGGTCTCCGTATCGGCGGAGGTAAACTCAATGTCGTTGTAGGCATAGTTATTGGGGGAGTAGTCCCAGCCGAGCGTCACGCCGACAAACACGCCCGCCGCAATGAGCAGCGCGCCGAGGACAAGAAGCGCCTTTTCGCCTTTTTTCATCACGATTTCTCCTTTATCATCCGAGATCGTTTTTGAGTTCAAAGAGCAGCCGGAGCGCCTCCAGCGGGGAGAGCGTGTTGGGATCGACGGCGCGCAGCCTCTCGGCCACGGTGTCCGCGCCGACGTCGGCGAGACTCACCTGATCGCTCTCGGGCTTTGCCGGGGCCGTCACATTCACCGCTGCGCCCTGCGCGTTGAGCTCCTTGAGATGCGCGTCCGCGGCGCGGATGACGCTCTCCGGCACGCCGGCGAGCTTTGCTACCTCGATGCCGTAGCTCTCGTCTGCGGCGCCGGGCAGGATCTTGCGCAGGAAGAGGAGCTTGCCGTTCTGCCGCTTGGCGCTGATGTTATAGTTGCGCACGCCGGGGATCGTTCCCTCGAGCGCGGAGAGCTCATGGTAATGCGTGGCAAACATCGTTTTCGCGCCGAGCTTTCTCGGATCGGCGCAGTATTCGAGCACCGCGCGGGCGATGGCCATGCCGTCGTAGGTGGACGTGCCGCGCCCGATCTCGTCAAGGATGAGCAGGGAATCGGCGGTCGCGTTTTTCAATATGGAGGCGACCTCGCTCATCTCGACCATGAACGTCGATGCGCCGCCCGCAAGGTCGTCGCTCGCGCCGATGCGCGTGAACACACGGTCGCAGATGCCGACCGTCGCGCTGCGTGCCGGGACGAACGAGCCGATCTGCGCCATGAGCACGATGATCGCCGTCTGGCGCATGTACGTGCTTTTACCTGCCATATTCGGGCCGGTCACGATGGCGACGCGGTCGTCGGTATCGTTCAGGTGCGTGTCGTTCGGCACGAAGAGCGTATCGCGCTGCATCTGCTCAACGACCGGATGACGCCCCTCGACGATCGTGAGCGTGTGTGATACCTCGATCTCCGGGCAGACATAATTATTCCGCACCGCGACCTCGGCGAGCGAGCAGAGCGCGTCGAGATCCGCGAGCGCCGCGGAGAGCGTCTGCAGCTCGTCCACGCGGTCGCCCACCTGCCGGAGCACGTCGCGGAAGATATCGTATTCGAGCGTTTCGATCCGCTCGCGGGCGGACGAGATATCGTCCTCCAGCTTTTTGAGTTCGGGGGTGAAATACCGCTCGCCGTTTACGAGCGTCTGCTTGCGTATGTATTCCTCCGGCAGCTCGACCGCGCCGGCGGAGTTCGGCACGTCAATATAATACCCGAATACCTTGTTGTAGCCGACCTTGAGCTTCTTGATGCCGGTGCGCTCTTTTTCCCGCGCTTCCAGCTCCGCGACGCACTTTGCGCCGTTGTCGCGGATGTTGCGCAGGCGGTCTACTTCCTCGCTGTAGCCGGGGCGGAGAATGCCGCCCTCGCGCACGGAGAAGGGCGGTTCATCGCAGATGGCGCGGCGCAGGAGTTTGCAGAGATTTTCCAGCGGCTCTGTCGCGGCGATGGAGCGGAGCATCCCGCTTTGGTATTTGCCGAGCTGCGCGAAGATCTCCGGCACGGCGGAGAGATAATTCCCGAGCGCGAGCATGTCGCGGCCGTTCGCCGCGCCGTACACGGCGCGGGACGTGAGCCGCTGGATATCGCCGACGGTCTTGAGCTTTTCGGTGAGCTCGGCGCGGCCGACGTTATCGCGGAAGAGCTCCTCCACCGCGGCGAGCCGCCGCCGGATCGCCACCGGGGAGAGCAGAGGGCGCTCCACCCAGCTGCGGAGCATGCGCCCGCCCATTGGGGTCCTGGTCTTATCCAGCACCCAGAGAAGGCTGCCGCGCTTTTCGCCGGTGCGGAGATTTTCCGTCAGTTCGAGATTGCGCCGCGCCGCGGCGTCAAGCTCCATATACCGTCCGCGCGTGAAGATATCCGGCACGCGCAGCTGCGACATATCGCCGCGCGCCGCGTCCGTGAGATAGGCGAGCAGCGCACCGAGCGCGAGCGTCGTCATCTCGTCAAGCTCCGGGGCATTTTCGCCGTATTGGTTGATAATGGCCTTGCGCGCGTTTTCGGGGTCGAACCGCCCGGCAGCGGGCTCTACGCGGCTGCCGAGCCGCTTTTCGAGCGTATCGCGGATGTCGCGGCTGAGCATCGCCTCCGGCGCGAGCACGCATTCGCGCGGGCGGAAGCGGGAAATTTCGTTCTGAATATGCATCGCCGCATCCGAATCGAACGACGCCGCGCACACCTCGCCGGTGGACACGTCCGCAAAGGCGCACCCGCCCGCCTTGCCGCGCAGCATGACCGCGCCGAGATAGTTCGACTCGCCCTCGCGCAGCATGGAGGTCTCCATGATCGTGCCGGGGGAGATGATGCGCACGATATCGCGCGAGACGAGGCCCTTGCAGAGCTTCGGGTCCTCCATCTGCTCGCACACGGCGACCTTGTAGCCCTTGGCGATGAGCTTGGAGATGTACTGCTCCGCGCTGTGGTATGGCACGCCGCACATCGGCGTGCGCTCGTCCTCGGGCTTGCCGCGGTCGCGCGTCGTGAGCGCGAGATTCAGCTCGCGCGCGCCGAGGATGGCGTCATCGTCGAACATCTCGTAAAAATCGCCCAGCCGGTAAAAGAGCAGGCAGTCGGGATGCTCGGCTTTGATGGCGTTATACTGCATTTTCATGGGGGTGGTTTCTGCGGGCAATGTCTTTCTCCCCTTTACTCCGTGATCTCGCCAAAGAGCGCAAACGTGTTGCTCGAAACGATGCGGGCGTTGGCCCACGAGCCGATGAGCGATTCGTCCCCGTGCAGATGCACGAGCCGTCCCCCGGCGGTGCGCGCCGAGAGCGTGTAGTCGCCGTTTTTCGCCGTGCCGTCGATGAGCACGCGGAAGGTCTTTCCCTCCTGCGCGCGGTGCAGCTCGGCGGAGACGCGCCCCGCGCTCTCCACGAGCCGGTCGAACCGGTTCTGAATGACGGAGCGCGGCGTATCGTCCTCGATCTTCGCCGCCGGGGTCCCCGGACGGCGGGAATAGATGAACGTGAACATCGAATCAAAGCGCACCTTTTCCGTGAGCGCGAGCGTATCGAGGAAGTCCTCCTCCGTCTCGCCCGGGAAGCCGACGATCACGTCGGTCGTGAGGACGAGGTTCGGGATGTATTTCCGCGCAAGATCGACCTGCGCGAGATACTTTTCCGCCGTATAGCCGCGGTTCATGGCGCGCAGGATCCTGTCGCTGCCGGACTGCACGGGCAGGTGGATGTGCGGCGCGCACTTTTCGCACTCGGCCATGGCCGCGAAAAGGCGCTCGGTCGCGTCCTTGGGGTGGCTCGTCATAAACCGGATGCGGAAATCGCCCGGAATGGCGTTGACCTTGCGCAGGAGCTCCGCGAAATCGACATCCTCGTCCAGCCCCCGGCCATAGGAGTTCACATTCTGGCCGAGGAGCGTAATGTCCTTATACCCAGCAGCGACAAGGCTCTCCGCCTCGCGCACGACGTCCTCGCTCCGGCGGGAGCGTTCGCGCCCGCGCACGTAGGGGACGATGCAGTACGAACAGAAGTTGTTGCACCCGTTCATAATGGAGAGCCACGCCTTCACGCTGCCGTCCCGCTCGCGGGGGAGGCCTTCGGCAATGGACTCGGTGCTCTCGGCGTCGAACACGCGGCCCTTCGCGCCGGAGAGACCGTGGACCTGCAGCGTCCGCTCAAAAAGCTCCGGGAAGCGCCAGAGCTCGTGCGGGCCGAAGCAGAGATCGACCATCCGGTACGACTTTTTCACCTGCTCGCGGATCTCCTCGCTCTGCGCCATGCAGCCGCAGAGGATGACGATGCGCTCGGGGTGGACGCGCTTTAAATGCGTGAGCGCGCCGACGTTGCCGAACACGCGCATCGTCGCGTGCTCGCGCACGGCGCAGGTGTTCACGGCGATGACGTCCGCCTTGTCCTCGTCGTCGGTCATCGTATAGCCCATGCTGCGGAGATACCCGCGCAGCACCTCGCTGTCGGACTCATTCTGCTGGCAGCCGTAGGTGTCCACCATGGCAAAGCGCTCGCCGCCGCCGAGAGCGGAGCGGACGCGCGCGCATATCTCTTTCTGCCGTTCGATCTCCTGCGCGGAGACCTCGGTTCTCTCATAGGGCATAAATTTGTTTCCTTTCCGTGTATCCTTGTGAGCGGCCCCTTGTGCAAGGAGGCTGACCGGGGGATTGTAGCCTTCGGAAAACGACAATCCCTCCGTCACGGCGCTGCGCGCCGTGCCACCTCCCTTTACACAAGGGAGGCTTTTCTTCCGATAATAGAGTATTTTAACATTTTGCTCTGGATTCCGCAACGGCTTTGCTTTATAATCAGAATGAAATATTATCGATTCCCGTTCTGGAGGTACATATATCATGCCGGTCATCCACGTCCTTTCGCCGCACGTCGCCGATCTCATTGCCGCAGGCGAAGTCGTCGAGCGCCCCGCCTCGGCGGTCAAGGAGCTTTTGGAAAACGCGGTGGACGCCGGGGCGCGCACCGTTGTGCTGGAGCTCCGCGCCGGAGGGCGGGACTATATCCGCGTCACGGACGACGGCATCGGCATGGCGCCGGAGGACGCGGGCGTGTGCTTCCTGCGTCACGCGACGAGCAAGCTCTCCGATGAGCGCGGGCTGGAGGCCATCGGCACACTCGGCTTCCGCGGCGAAGCTCTTGCGGCGATCAGCGCCGTTTCGCGCATCACGCTCACGACGCGGCGACGCGGCGCTGCCATGGGCGTACGCATGGAGGTGGAGGCCGGGGAGATCGTCTCCATGGAGGAGACCGGCTGTCCGGAGGGCACGACGATCACCGTGCGCGATCTTTTCTACAACACCCCCGCGCGGCAGAAGTTCCTCGGCTCGGACCGGAGCGAGGGCGCGGCATGCGTGCAGAGCGCGCTGCGCACGGCGCTCGGCCGTCCGGACGTGAGCTTCCGCTGTCTGCGCGACGGGCAGGAGGAATTTTTCTCCCCCGGCGACGGCACGGCGAAGAGCGCCGTATACGCGCTGCTCGGGCGCGACGCCGCGGCGGGGCTGCTGCCGGTGGAGACCGAAAGCGACGGCGTTGGGGTAAAGGGCTTCGTCTCCGCGCCCGGCTACTGCCGCGGCAACCGCGGCGCGCAGTATTTCTTCTGCAACGGCCGCCCCATCCGCTCGCGCGCTCTGCAGGCCGCGCTCGAGCAGGCATACAAAAATACCGCCATGGTCGGCAAGTTCCCCGGGTGCGTGCTCTATATCACGCTGCCCAACGGTCTTGTGGACGTGAACGTCCATCCGACGAAGGCGGAAGTCAAATTTGCAAAAGAAAAACCCGTCTTTGACGGCGTTTATTACGGCACGCTCGCCGCGCTCGGCCAGAAGAGCGCGCCGCAGACGATGTCCAACGCGCCCCTCGCTCCGGAGGGAAAGAACGCCGCGCCCGCTTCTTCCCCGGCCCGTCCCGCGCCGGCCGCCGCGAACGCGCCGCGCAAGGACTTCTTCCGCACGATGGACGCGGACAGGTTCCGGCAGACATATTCCGCCGCGCCCGCCCGTCCGTCGGGTGCTTCCGGCGTGCGAGACAGCGCGCCCTACCGCGCCGCTTCTCCCGCTGCGCCGAAGCCGGTCTCTCCCGCGCCGGTCTCCGTACCGGTGCGCACCTATACGCCGGACATTCCGTCCGTGAGCGCGCCGCGCTCCCCCATCCCCGCGCCGGAAGCGCCGGTCTCCCCGGCTGTCCCCGCCGCGCCGCTCGAAAAGGACATCCCCGCCCCGGAGACGGCCGCGGAGTCCGTGCCGGAGCAGACGGTGCTGGACGAAGCCTTCCGCGCCGAGCCCGTGCGCTACATCGGCGAGGCGCTGAACGTTTACATTCTGCTCGAGCAGGGCAACAAGCTCCTGCTCATCGACAAGCACGCCGCGCACGAGCGCATCCTCTTTGACAAAATGCGTCTGAACGAAAAACCGCTCATGCCGCAGGAGCTTCTGGAGCCCCAGCCGTTCAACACCGATCCGGACGGCGCGGCGCTTCTCGAGGCGAATGCCGCGCTCCTTGCGCGGCTCGGCTTTGAGCTGGACGCATTCGGCGATACCGCGTTCCTCATCCGCGCCGTACCCGCGCAGCTCGACGCCGCCTCCGCTGTGCCGCTGCTCGAAGAGCTGCTGGAAAAGCTGCGGGAGGGCCGGTCGCTCTCGACCTCCGACGTATGGGAGCGTCTCGCCGCGACGGTCGCGTGCAAGGCCGCGATCAAGGGCGGCTGGGTCACGGAGCGGGAGGAGCTTTTGGCTCTCGCGGAAAAGGTGCTCGCCGGAGAGGTGACGCACTGTCCGCACGGCCGCCCGGTGATGACGGTATTCACCCGCGCCGAGCTGGACAAGCGCTTCGGAAGGATCATCTGACATGTACCGCGATCTGACGCGCGGGAGCATTCTCCGCTCGCTCCTTCTCTTCGCGCTGCCGATGCTCGCCGGGGACATTCTCCAGCAGCTCTACAACATTGCCGACACGCTCATCGTTTCGCGCGCCATCGGGCGCGACGCGCTCGCGCATCTCACATCCGGGACGCTCGGCGTCGCCGGCATCCGGGCCGCCATCCCCATCGGGTGGGTGCTCGCGGACGTCACCGGCGCCGTGTATTACTTCGGAAAGCGGAAGGCGCTGCTGCCGGAAATGGGGCAATAAAAAGCCTCCCCTGTGTAAGAGGAGGTAGCAAAAACGAAGTTTTTGACGGAGGGGTTGTCAAAACAATCCCTCAGTCAGCCTTACGGCTGACAGCTCCCTTTACACAAGGGAGCCAAAGAAAACGTCGAAAAATCACGCTGCACCCGTAGGGGCGGGGCTCTGCTCCGCCCATCTGTCGGGCACAGGCATTGGAATTTTACGTATTATAATAGAGTATCCCAAGGCACCCCGGACCGCAGTGGCCGGAGATGGTGCTGCCGGCGAGCGTGTGATGGATCTCTTCAAACCCGCCGTACTCGCGCAGGAGCTTATCGACATTCTCCACGATCTCCATATCCACGCCGGAGTCGGTGATGAAAACGCGCTTCGTATCCAGATCGTCGTGATCCTTGATGCGGTCGGTCACATAGTTTTCGATCGCCTTGGCGAGCGTGCCGCGGTATTTCTTCGCAACGCTCATCTTGCCCTCGTGCACTTCGATGCAGGGCTTGAGCTTCAAAAGATTCGCGCCCAGCGCCGCGACGGTCGAGCACCGGCCGCCCTTGCGCAGGTATTCGAGCGTATCGATCACGAAGCTGACATTCAGCTTCTCCCGGCGCTCGTCAAGGATCGCCTTGATCTCCTCGCCGGACTTGCCCTCGCGGGCGAGCAGCGCGCCGTCGATCACAAGATGGCCGATGCCGGTGGAGAGATTGCGCGAATCGACCACGAACACACGCCCCGGAAATTCCCGTGCGGCGTCGCAGGCGTTCTGGAAGCACGCGGACATATCCGAGGAGATCGTGAAATGCACGATCTGGTCGTGGGTCCGGAGCTCCTCGCCGAAGAAATCGAGATAGTCGGCAATGGACACCGCCGCCGTGCCACAGAGCTTTCCCGTGCGGCCTGTGTACGCGAAAATATCCTCGCGCGTGCACTCGATCCCGTCGCGCAGCGCACGGTCGTCCATGAGGATATAGAGCGGCGTGATCTTTACATCGTACTGCTCGATCAGCCCGCTCGCAAGATCGCAGGTGCTGTCGGCGGAAATACGGATCTTCATTGGCATTTATGGTCTCCTTTTCCGAAATAGTTCACATAGAGTTAACACGATGCTAAGGATTATAGCAGAGGTGTAAATATTTGTCTATGAACAATCGTACAGTCATTGTCATCACAGGACCCACGGCTTCGGGCAAAACGACGCTCGGCGCAAGTCTTGCGCTCGCGCTCGGCACCGAAGTCGTGAGCGCGGACTCCATGCAGCTCTACCGCGGCATGGACATCGGCTCGGCCAAGCCCACGCGGGAAGAAATGCGCGGCGTGCCGCACCATATGATCGACGTGGCCGACCCCGGCGAGGACTACAGCGTCAGCCGCTGGGTCGAAAACGCGGCGGCGTGCTGCGATGCGCTGCTTGCCGGGGGGAAAACGCCCGTCATCGTCGGCGGAACGGGGCTTTATATCGAATCCCTCCTCTCCGGGCGGGATTTCTCTGCCGCGCCGGGCGACTCCGGCGTGCGAGAAGCACTCGGCGCGGAGTATGACGCGCTTGGCGGCGCGGCGTTCCGCGAAAAGCTGCGGCTGATCGATCCCGAGCGGGCGGAAAAGCTCGCGCCCGGCGATAAAAAGCGGCTCGTGCGCGCGATGGAGGTATATACGCTCACCGGCGAGACGATCACCGCGCATGACGCTCGTACAAAAGCGCTCCCGCCGCGGTATGCTTCCCGCCGCTTTGCGCTCACGTGGAATGATCGGGAAACGCTCTACGCGCGCATCCGGCAGCGCGTAGATGAAATGGCCGCCGCGGGGCTTTTTGAAGAGGTCGAGCGTCTGCTCTCTGCCGGGCTTTCGGATTCCTGCACCGCGATGCAGGCCATCGGCTACAAGGAGATCGCCGCGGCGATCCGGGGCGAGTGCTCGCCGGAGGACGCGATCGAGACCGTGAAGCGCGAATCCTGCCGCTATGCCAAGCGCCAGCTCACCTGGCTGCGGCGCGACAGGGACCTCGTCTGGCTGCCGCGGGAGGACTACCCGGCGGAGGCTGACCTTCTCGCCGCCGTCCTTGACACAAAAACGCAATAGCCCCCCTACATTCGTCCGAAAAAGCCTCGCAGAGTTTGCGCCCGCAGGCGCAAATAAATGGGATCATTTTCTCCGGCGGCGTGTACGTCGGAGAAAATACCGCTCGGCTCGCAAACGTGCGAGCGAAGCGAGTGCGCTGCGGCGAGCCGCTATCCCCTCAAACAAACCCCTCAACGGAGTGGGGTTTGTTTGACTTGAGCGACGCCCTTCGACCGGCTTTTCGTACCGCTCTCTTTACAATAAGGGAACACGCACCCGTGTGCGTGAATACTTATCACAAAGCCGGAGACCCCGGCGAAAGGGAGCTTTTATCATGCAAAAAACACAGAATCTGCAGGACCTTTTCCTCAACCAGACCCGCAAAGACAGACAGAGCGTGACGCTCTTTCTCATGAACGGCTTTCAGATGCGCGGCATCGTGCGCGGCTTCGACAGCTTCACGGTCGTGCTGGAGACCGACGGAAAGCAGCAGCTCATCTACAAGCACGCGATCTCCACGCTCGTCCCGTCGCAGTCGGTCGATATGACCGGCGGCGCGAATACATAAGAGCGCGTGAAGCGCTCGGAGCTGCCGCTCCTGCTCCCCGGGATCGTGCTGCTGCTCGCGGCGGCGGCGTATGCCCTGCTCTTTTTCACCTCCCGCGCCGAGGAAGAGCCGATGGCGGTGTGCACCGCCGCGCTCTGGCGGGATACGCTGCCGCTCGAGGGCGCCGTCCGGCGCAGCGAAACACCCGTCCCCGTGCCGGCGGGACGCCTTGTCCCGCTCGTTCCGGCGGGGACGCGCGTCGCGGCCGGGGAGCCGGTCGCACTCGCGGGGGAGACCGGGGAGGACTATTTCCGCGCCGCGCTCCTCCTGCGCGTGCGCGCGGAGCTCGCCTCCGGCACGCTGCCCGGGCCGGACGGACAGGCTCTGCGCTCGCTTTCCGGATCGCTCGCCCGGCGGGACTTTTCCGCGCTCGGCGCAGCGTTGCCGGAAGCGCGGCGCTCGCTCGGCTATGCCGCGACGGGCGGCAACGCCCTCCGGCAGGAGGAAGAAGCGCTCGTCGCCGCCGGAGCGGAGAAGGCGGTCGTCCGCGCCCCGTGCGCAGGATATCTCTCCGCCGGGGCGGACGGCGCGATGGCCGTCGTGTCCGACAGCGGCTGGACGTTTACCGCGCCGCTCAATGAGAAGATCGCGGCGCGCCTGCCGGAGAGCGCCAGCGCCGTGCTTCTTCTGCCGGACGAAACGCGCGTCACCGCCGCGGTGCGCCGGACGGACGAGGGGGAGGCGGTCTTTTCCTGCGGTACGCACCTGGGGAGCGTTCTCTCCCTGAACGAATCCACGCTCACGGTGCTTCTGGCCGAGTGGGAGGGCTATTCGGTGCCGGAATCGGCCATTCTGCCGGGCGAGGACGGCGACATTATCTGCCGCGTGTCCGGCCCGGTGCGGGAATATGTCCCGGTCACGGTGCTCGCGCGGCGCGGCGGCGCGGCGCTCATCACATCGCCCATGCTGCGCAGCGGCAGCACCGTGCTGCTTTTCCCCGCGGCGGACGCCGCGCCACCCTGAAGTAAAATACCCTTATCCTTTTCAATACGTTTCGGGAGGACAGAAAGATATGAGCATCACCGAAAATGTGCGCATCGCCCGGCAGAAGATCAACGCCGCCGCCGAGAGCGCCGGGCGCTCCGGCAGCGAGGTGCGCCTTCTCGCCGCAACGAAGATGAACGGCCCGGAGGCCGTGCAGGAGGCGATCCGCGCCGGCGTGGACATCTGCGCGGAAAACCGCGTGCAGGAGTTTCTTTCCAAAAACGCCGTGAACGCATATGCCCCCTGCTGCGTCCATTTCATAGGGCATTTGCAGAAAAACAAGGTGAAATACCTCGTCGGCGCGGTGGAGCTGATCCACTCGGTCGATTCCCCGGAGCTGATGGACGCGATCTCGCGCCGTGCCGTCTCGCTCGGCACCGTGCAGGACGTGCTGCTGGAGGTGAACATCGGCGGCGAGGCGTCCAAAAGCGGCGTTTCGCCGGACGGACTCGAGGCGCTTCTCGCCCACGCCGCGCTCTGCCCCGGCCTTTGCGTGAAGGGACTGATGACGATCCCGCCCGCCGTGAGCGCCGGAGAAGAAAATCGTTGGTATTTCCGACGAATGTATGAGCTTTTTGTTGACATCCGCCGGAAAACATACGATAATGTAATAATGGCTGAGCTGTCGATGGGTATGAGCGGTGACTACGAAGAAGCCGTGCGCTGCGGCGCGACCATCGTCCGTCTGGGAACGGCGCTGTTCGGCCCCCGGAATTACGATTTGCAGGAGGCGCCCCCGTATGGGACTATTGGATGAGCTGAAAAAACTGACGAAACCCTACGACGACGAGGACTATCTTGAGGAAGATCTCGCCGAGCCGGTACGCGCGCCGAGCCGCGCGGCGGACGCGCGCTCCTACGCTTCCTATGCCGAAGCGCCGCGCAGCGCCGAACCCGTGCAGCCGACCCGCCGGCCGTATGTATTCTCTAACCAGCGCGCCGCGCGGCAGCAGCAGACCGCCGACCCTTACGCGCAGCAGGACTACGGCTACGCCCAGCAGGGCTATGCGCCGCAGGGCTACGCCCCCGACCCCTACGCCCGCTCCGGCTACGCGCCCGATCCCTACGCCCAGCAGGGCTATGCCGCGCCCGCCCGCCAGCAGAGCAGCGGCGCGCAGCCGAAGCTGCTGCTCGTGCATCCCGACCGGTTTGAGCAGGCCGCGGACATTGCCGACCGCATTGCCGAACGCAACGCGATCGTGCTCAATCTGGAGACCGCGCCGAAGGATCTGACCCGCCGCATGCTCGACTTCCTCTCGGGCGTTACGTATGCGCTCGGCGGCAAGGTCAAGAAGGTCTCCGGCAGCACCTACATCATCACCCCCGCCGGGATGGATTTTATGGGCGACAGCGGCGACGCCGTTGAGTCCAAGGAAAAGTATTTTTAATTTGAGCGTTTCCGCGCCCCACGGCGCTGACAGATAGTAAGCAGAATCCGGAAAGGAGTAGAAAGATATGATCACTGCCCAGGACATCCGCGAAAAATGTTTTGAGAAGGCCCGCATCGGCGGGTACGCCATGGACGAGGTCGATGATTTTCTCGATGAACTCGCCAACGACGCCGCCGCCTCCCAGAAGGAGATCGCCACGCTCAACGCGAAGATGAAATATCTTGCCGACAAGATCCGCGAGTATCAGGGTTCGGAAGAGGCCATGAACATGGCGCTCGTCTCCGCGCAAAAGCTCGCCAAGAACATCGAAGAGGACGCCCGCGCCAAGGCGGAAGCCCTCGTCGCCTCGGCGCAGAAGGAAGCCGACGAGATCCTCGCCGCCGCCAAAGCCGAGTCGGACCGCACCATCGGCGAGATCGAAACCAAGCGCAAGGCGGAAGAGCTGCGCTACCAGAAGGCGCACGCCGCCGCCGCGGAATACATTCAGAAGGTCCGCATGCTGCTCGACCGCGAGCAGACCTTCCTCACTACGCTCTCCGACGCCGATCTTACCGGCGCGGTCGTGACGCCCGCGCCCGCCGCGAAGAAGGCGATCGCCGCCCCCGCGGAAGAGGTCGAGGCTGAGCCCGTCGAGGAGGAAGTCCTCCCCGCCGCCGAGCCGGAAGCGGAGCCCAAGACCGAGCCGGAAGCGGAAGAAGAGGAGTCCCCTCTCTACCCGGACGCCGCCGAGGACGAGCAGGACTACGTCAAGGCGTTTGAAAACGCCGTGTATCAGAAGCCCGAGGACGCCGACGCCGACGCGCCGAAGATCAAGTTCTGATAATTTAAAAAGAAAAACCCACAGGGCGGGGCTATGACGGCCCCGCTCTGTCAGCGAATGGAGAGAATTGCACAGCTATGGACTACAATGCCACCGTAAATCTGCCGAAAACCGCTTTCCCCATGCGTGCCGGTCTGCCCGCGCGTGAGCCGGGCATGCTCAAATCCTGGTACGACATGGATCTTTACCACGAGACCCTCCGCCGCAACGAGGGCAAACCCCTCTTCATTCTGCACGACGGCCCTCCGTTCTCGAACGGCAATCTGCACATGGGCCACGCGCTGAACAAGTGCCTGAAGGACTTCATCTGCCGCTACAAATCCATGACCGGCTACAAAGTCCCCTACACCCCCGGCTGGGACAACCACGGCATGCCCATCGAGTCCGCCATCATCAAGGAGCAGCGGCTCAACCGCAAAGCCATGAGCGTGAGCGAGTTCCGCTCCGCCTGCCACCGCTATGCCGAAAAGTACGTCGGCATCCAGCGCGAGGGCTTCCAGCGCCTCGGCGTGCTCGGCGACTGGGATCATCCGTATCTCACCATGGACCCGAAGTTTGAAGCCGAAGAGGTCAAGGTGTTCGGGAAGATGTACGAGAAGGGCTACATCTACAAGGGCCTCAAGCCCGTGTACTGGTGCCCGAACGACGAGACCGCCCTCGCCGAGGCGGAGATCGAGTATCAGGACGATCCGTGCACCACGGTGTACGTCAAGTTCCCGATGCACGACGATCTCGGCAAGCTCTCCCACATCGACCACAGTAAGCTCTACTTCCTCATCTGGACGACGACGATCTGGACGCTGCCGGGCAACCTCGGCATCAGCCTGCACCCGAGAGAGAGCTACGCGCTCGTCAGGGCCGATAACGGCGAGATCTACATCGTCGCGGAAGCGCTCGCCGAGAAGGTCATGCGCGTCGGCGGCATCGAGAAGTATGAAATTCTCGAAACGCACCCCGGCTCGTTCTTTGAGAACATGCTCGCCGATCACCCGTTCCTGCCGAAGACGTCCCGCCTGCTCAACGCCGAGTATGTCACGATGGACTCCGGCACGGGCTGCGTCCACACCGCGCCCGGCTTCGGCGCGGACGACTACCAGACCTGCCGCCGCTACGGTATGGACATGATCGTCCCCGTGGACGACCAGGGCCGCCACACCGATTACGCCGGCAAGTACGCCGGCATGAAGACCGAGGAGTCCAACCCGGTCATTCTTGAGGATATGCGCGAGAGCGGCATGCTCTTTGCGAGCGAGGATATCGTCCACAGCTACCCGCACTGCTGGCGCTGCCACAAGCCCATCATCTTCCGCGCCACGCCGCAGTGGTTCTGCTCGGTCGATACGTTCAAGGACGACGCCTGCGCCGCCGCGGACAAGGTCATCTGGCACCCCGGCTGGGGCCATGACCGCATGCTCTCCATGATCCGCGAGCGCGCCGACTGGTGCATCTCCCGCCAGCGCCGCTGGGGTCTGCCCATCCCGGTGTTCTACTGCGCCGACTGCGGCAAGCCCGTATGCACCCCGGAGACTATCGAGAAGGTCTCCCGTCTCTTCGGCGAGCACGGCTCGAACATCTGGTTCGACGCCGAGGCGAAGGATCTCCTGCCGGACGGCTTCACCTGCCCGCACTGCGGCGGCAGCACCGGCTTCACCAAGGAGACCGACACGCTCGACGGCTGGTTTGATTCCGGCAGCACCCACATTGCCTCCATGCTGCTCGACGCCCCCGGCGTATGGCCGGCGGACGTGTATCTGGAGGGCGGCGATCAGTACCGCGGCTGGTTTCAGTCGTCGCTGCTGACCGGCGTTGCGGTGCGCGGCGACGCGCCCTACCGCGAGGTGCTCACCCACGGCTGGACCGTGGACGGTGAGGGCCGCGTCATGCACAAGTCTCTCGGCAACGGCATCGCCCCGGGCGACATCATCCCCAAGTACGGCGCGGACATCATCCGCCTCTGGGCGGCGAGCGCCGACTATACGCAGGACATGCGCTGCTCGGACAACATCTTCAAGCAGCTCTCCGATAAGTATCTCAAGATCCGCAACACCGCGCGCTACATTCTCGGCAACCTCGACGGGTTCGATCCCGCCGAGAGCGTCGCCTTTGCGGATATGCTGCCGCTCGACAAGTGGGCCGTCAGCCGTCTGCAGGATCTCATCGAGCGCGTCCGCACCGCTTACGACAACTACGAATTCCACACCGCCACCTACGCCATCCACAATTTCTGCGTGGTGGAAATGTCGAACTTCTATCTGGACGTTATCAAGGACCGCCTCTACTGCGACAGCCGCGAGAGCACCTCCCGCCGCAGCGCCCAGACCGCGATCTACCTGGTGCTCGACGCGATGACCCGTCTGCTCGCGCCGGTGCTCTGCTTCACCGCCGATGAGATCTGGCTCGCCATGCCGCACACCGAAACCGAGGACGCGCGCGCCGTCGCGCTCAACGACATGCACGAAGCCAACAATGCACTCCGTCTCTCCGAGAGCGAGGAAGCGCACTGGAGCAAGGTCATGCGCGTGCGCGCCGACGTGAACAAGGCGCTCGAGCTTGCCCGCGCGGAAAAGCTCATCGGCAAGCCGCTCGACGCGCGCGTGACGCTCTATGTGTCCGAGGCCGCGTCCGAGCCGTTCGCGGAGCTGGAGAGCGAGGATCTCGCGCCGCTTTGCATCGTGTCCGAGCTGAAGATCGTCCACGGCGCCGGGGAAGGCGTCCGCGGCGAGAACTTCGACGGGCTCACCGTCCACGTCGAGCCGAGCGCCCTGCCGCGCTGCGCGCGCTGCTGGACGCGCTCTGCGACCGTCGGCACGAACGAAAAGCACCCGACGCTCTGCGCAAGATGCGCCGGCGTTGTAGGCTAACGCCGTCAAACAAACCCCACTCCGTTGAGGGGTTTGTTTGAGGGGATAGCGGCTCGCCGCAGCGCATTCGCTTACGCTCGCACGTTTGCGAGCCGAGAAGTATTTTCCCCGACGCACATGTCGCCGGGGAAGATGATTCAAAATTTATTTGCGCCTGCGGGCGCAAACTCTGCGAGGCATTTCCTCCGTTTTGTACTTCCGATAGAGAAAGGAGAATCTGATTCATGGTTTATGGTATCATCGGGCTTCTGGCTCTGCTGGTCGATCAGTTCCTCAAATTCTGGACGGTGTCCAACGTTGCGCTGAACACCGGCATCCGGCCGCTGATCCCCGGCGTTCTCCACATTACGTACATCAAAAATTTCGGCGCCGTATTCGGCGTGATGTCCGGCTTCGGCGCGCTGCGCTGGATCCTGCTCGTTCTGCTGCTCGCTTTCACGGCGCTCATGGTGTTCGCCTTCATCAAGGGCTATTTCCGCACCGGCTTCATCAAGATCTCCGGCGCGCTGCTGCTCGCGGGGCTTCTCGGCAACGGTCTTGACCGCGCGATCTACGGCTACGTGCCCGACATCTTCGAGTTTGAGTTCGTGAACTTCGCCATTTTCAATCTGGCGGACGTGCTCGTGCTCGTCGGCGGCATTCTCTTCGTCGTGGCGATCCTGACCGGCGGTCTCCGCCGCGCGGACGAGTTTGACGATTACGAAGAGGAAGAAGCGCCCGTGCGCTCTTCCCGCCGCCGCGAATATGACGACGAGCCGGTTTCCCGCCGCGCATCCCATGCCGCAGAGGAAGCCCCCGTGCGCCGCACCGCGCCGCGTCCCGCCGCGCCCACAACGGCAGCTCCGTCCGCCCGCGGCACCGCCGCGCCTTCCCCGTCGCGTCAGCGCGCCGCCGGGAACGGTGTTCCGGCCGCACAGCCGCGCGTGAAACGCGTCATTGACGAGAACAGCGTTCCCGTGCCGGTCCGTCCGGCAGCGCGTACCGCCGTTCCGGTGCAGCGTACTGCCGAAACACAGCGCGCCGCCGAGACCGTCCGCCGCACAGCGGCCGCGCCCGCTGCGGCTCCGGCTGCCCCGGTAACGCGCGCCGATCTTGCCGCGCAGAACGAAGTCACGGTGCGCACCGTGGCGCGCCCGTCGGCAAGCGCGAAACCCGCCGCGCCCAAGACTGTCCCGGCTCCGGCTCCCGTAAGAGAGACGCCGAAGGCTGCCGCCGCGCCCGTGAAGGAAACGCCGAAGGCTGCTCCGGCGGAAGAGTTCGATCTCGACTCCATTCTCGCGGAGTTCAAATGAAAATCACAACCGTACAGGCGCAGGAGAGCGGCGAGAGGATCGACGCTCTCCTTGCGCGTTCGGGCTACACCCGCTCCGCCGCTGCGCGGCTCATCGCCGCCGGGCAGGTGACAAGAGAGGGAAAGGCCGTCAAAAAAAGCGAGCTTACCCGCGCGGGAGATGTGTTCCTCGTCACCGAAGACGATACGCCCGCCCCGGCGAGCGCCGTGGCGCAGGATATCCCGCTCGACATCGTCTATGAGGACGCGGATCTCATCGTGGTGAACAAGCCGCGCGGTCTCGTTGTGCATCCCGCGCCCGGCCACCCGGACGGGACGCTCGTGAACGCCCTGCTGCACCACTGCGGCGACTCGCTTTCCGGCATCGGCGGGGAGATGCGCCCCGGCATCGTCCACCGCATCGACCGCGACACGAGCGGTCTTCTGATCGTTGCGAAGAACGATTTCTCCCACCAGTCGCTCTCGGCGCAGCTTGCCGACCGGAGCCTTTCGCGCATGTATGAGGCCGTCGTTCACGGCGGCTTTCGCGCCGATTCCGGTACCGTGAACGCTCCCGTCGGCCGCCACCCGGTCGATCGGAAGCGCATGGCCGTCACGGAGAAAAACTCCCGCCACGCCGTGACGCACTGGGAGGTCATCGAGCGCTACGCCGGATTCACGCACATCCGCTGCAAGCTGGAGACCGGGCGCACGCACCAGATCCGCG
>DHKA01000033.1:21819-31443 GCA_002404605.1 Clostridiales bacterium UBA4706
CACATCGGCCACCCGCTGCTCGGCGACATGGTCTACGGCGCGGGGAGACCGGAAAAGGGTCTGGAAGGGCAGTGCCTCCACGCGCGGACGCTCAAATTCATCCACCCGCGCACCGGAGAGCACATGGAGCTCACGTCGCCGCTGCCGGAGTATTTTACGGCCGTACTTGCGCGGCTCGGCCCGCCGCTGGATAACCAATAAAAACCGCCCCGCACGAGCCGTGCGCCGGGCGATAAAGAGAGGGAAAGGCTATGCAATACGATGTCCTTGTCGTGGGCGCCGGCGTTATCGGCTGCGCCACGGCGATGGAGCTGGGCAAATATTCGCTGCGCGCCGCCGTGATCGAGGCGGGTGAGGATGTATGTACCGGCACGTCCAAAGCAAACTCCGCCATCGTCCACGCGGGCTTTGACGCCCGCCCCGGCTCGCTCATGGCGCGGTTCAACGTGGAGGGAAGCCACGCGATGCCGAAGCTCTGCGAGCGGCTGCAGATCCCGTTCCGCCGCTGCGGGGCGCTTGTGCTCTGCTTTGGCGAGGCAGACCGCCCGGGGCTTGAAGAGCTTCTGCTCCGCGGCGTGAAAAACGGCGTGCACGGTCTTCGCATCGTGGAGCGCGAGGAACTGCACGAGCTGGAGCCGAACGTTTCCCCCGAGGCTGTCGCCGCGCTCTATGCGCCCACGAGCGGCATCGTCTGCCCCTTTGAGCTCACCTGCGCCATGGCGGAAAACGCCGCGCGCAACGGCGTGGAGTTTTTCTTCGATACCCGCGTGGAGAACATTTCCCGCGAGGGCGAGCTCTGGAAGCTCAAAACGGCAAAAGGGAGCTTTGATGCCCCGGTCGTCATCAACGCCGCGGGACTTCACAGCGCCGAGCTCAACAACATGGTGTCCGGTAAAAAGATCACGATCACGCCGCGCAAGGGCGAATATATGCTGCTGGACAAGAAGGTCGGCAGCATGCTCTCGCGCACCGTGTTCCATCTGCCCACCAAAATGGGCAAGGGCGTTCTCGTGACGCCGACCGTCCACGGCAACCTTCTTATGGGCCCGACCGCCGTGGATGTGGAGGATCCCGAAGCGACGAATACGACCGCCGCGGGGCTGGACAGTGTCATGCAGCGGGCGAGAAAGAGCGTCCCCTCGCTCCCCGGCAACCGCACGATCACGAGCTTTGCCGGGCTTCGCGCGCACG
This sequence comes from Clostridiales bacterium UBA4706, assembly GCA_002404605.1. Lineage (GTDB taxonomy): Bacteria > Bacillota > Clostridia > Oscillospirales > Oscillospiraceae > Apopatocola. The sequence continues at coordinate 23,011 of DHKA01000033.1, forward strand.
TGGAGAAGGACGAGCACGACTTCATTATCGGCGAAGCCGAGGGCGCGCCGGGCTTTCTGAACGCCGTCGGCATCGAGTCGCCCGGTCTCTCCGCCGCTCCCGCCGTCGGCGCGTTCCTTGCCGAGAGCGCGGCGTATCTCGTGAGCGCCCCGATCAACAAGAAATACGATTCCACCCGTCCGGAGGTCTGCCGCCCGAACGAGATGTCCGTGGAGGATCGCGCCGCGTTCGTCGCGGAGCACCCGCTTTACGGCAATATCATCTGCCGCTGCGAGCAGGTGACCGAGGGCGAGATCGTGGACGCCATCCACCGCGTCCCCGGCGCGCGCAGTCTCGACGGCGTAAAGCGCCGCACCCGCGCCGGCATGGGCCGCTGTCAGGCGGGCTTCTGCTCGCCGCGCGTGCTGGAGATCCTCTCGCGTGAGCTGGGCGTGCCGCAGGAGCGACTCACGAAGAGCGGCGGCGCATCGTTCCCGATCGTCGGCAAAACGAGAAAGGACGGCGAAAACGCATGAATACCTACGATATCATCATCATCGGCGCCGGCCCTGCCGGTCTCGCCGCCGCCATCGCCGCGAAGGAAGCGGGTGTGGAGGATGTGCTCGTCATCGAGCGCGACAGCGTCCCCGGCGGTATTTTAAACCAGTGCATCCACAACGGCTTCGGTCTGCACACGTTCCACGAGGAACTGACCGGCCCGGAGTACGCCGCGCGGTTCCTCCGCCGTGCCGAGGAGCTGGGCGTTGACATCCGCCTTTCCACGATGGTGCTCTCGCTCACGAACGAGCGCGTGCTCACCGTTACGAGCCGCGAGCGCGGCGTGGAGAAGCTCCGCGGCCGCGCCGTCATTCTCGCCATGGGCTGCCGCGAGCGCCCCCGCGGGGCGTTAAACATCCCCGGCTACCGTCCGGCGGGCATCTACTCCGCCGGTACAGCGCAGCGGCTCGTAAATCTCGAGGGCTTCATGCCCGGACGCGAGGTCGTCATCCTCGGCAGCGGCGACATTGGCCTCATCATGGCGCGCCGCATGACGCTCGAGGGTGCGCACGTCAGGTGTGTGGCCGAGCTTCTGCCGTACTCCGGCGGACTCAAGCGCAACATCGTACAGTGCCTGCACGATTACGACATTCCGCTCTTTCTGAGCCACACCGTTGTGGACATCCACGGCAGGGAACGGCTCGAGGGCGTCACGCTCGCCGAGGTCGGCGCAGACCGGAAGCCGGTGCCGGGTTCCGAGAAGTATATCCCGTGCGACACGCTCCTGCTCTCCGTCGGCCTTCTGCCGGAGAACGAGCTTTCCGAAGGCGCGGAGGTAGCGCTCGACCGCGTGACCGGCGGCCCGGCGGTGAACGAATCGCTCGAAACGAATGTGCCGGGCATCTTCGCCTGCGGCAACGTGCTGCACGTCCACGATCTCGTGGACTATGTGTCCGAAGAGGCCGCGCGCGCCGGAAAAGCGGCGGCGAAATTCGTCCGCGGCGGCACGCCGAAGAGTGCGCGCGTAGTGAAGCTCACCGGGCGCGACGGAGTGCGCTACACCGTGCCGCAGACCGTCCGGCCCGCCGCGATGGGCGAGAGCGTCGTTGTGCGCTTCCGCGTGGCAAATCCCTATTACGGCAAATATCTCTCCTGCTATGTGGACGGCGAGCGCATTTCCCACCGCAAGAAGCAGATCATGGCGCCCGGCGAGATGGAGTCGTTCACGCTCACGCGTGAGGCGCTCGGCGAGAGCGCCGAGGAAGTCGTATTCTGTGTGGAGGAGGAGTAAATCATGGATCTGACATGCATCCGCTGTCCGATGGGCTGCGCCATCCACGTGGAAATGGAAAACGGACAGGTCGTCTCCGTCATGGGCAACACCTGCCCGCGTGGTGCGGAGTACGCAAAGAGCGAAGCCACGGCGCCGGTGCGCACCGTGACGAGCACCGTGCGCGCGCTCGGCGGCGTGCGTCCGGTCGTCGCGGCAAAGACCGTGCCGGACGTGCCGAAGGGCAAGATCTTTGCCGTGATGGACACCGTCCGCGCGCTGGAGGTCAAAGCGCCGGTACGCATCGGCGATGTCCTCTGCGAGAACATTGCGGGGACAAACTCGAACCTCGTCGCCTCCGCCGACCTTGACGCGGAATAAAAGGGATATAGGGCAAAAAATCGGAGACGCTGCGCTTGCAGTGTCTCCGATTTTTTCATTCTTCGGTTCTGCTCTCCGGCGCGGAGAGATAGGGGTCCGGCTTCAGCAGGCGTTTCCAATAACCGTCAAGCAGGTACAGCGGCCCGAGGCTCGCGTGGCAGAGCAGGCGGTCCTTGGAGGAAAGCGTCGTGACCGGCGCTTCGGAATACTTATAAAACAGGCTGTCGTGCCCGACGCACAGGCCGAGCGCGATGTTGAGCTCCGTCTTTTCCCCATTGAGCACAAGCGCCTGCAAGACGGGGTTGCAGATGTTCGGCCCGACTTCGAGACAGCGCTCCGGGATGCCGAGCTCGGTCTTGTTCACCGTGCCGCACTTGCACGCGACGCCCGTGACCTCATATCCCTGCGCGCGCAGGACGCGCGCGAGCGCGTTCGCCTCGTGGATCAGCCCCGCGCAGGTGGCGATGCCGATCTTCTTCACGCCGAGAAGCTGCGCGAAATGCATCGTTTCCTCGATGCGGCTTTTCGTGCCGTAGCCGTCGCGCTCGTTGACCGCCGCGGCAACGGAAAAGGCGTTTTCCTCGCCCTTTAAAATTTCCAGTGAGCGCTCGAGCAGCGCCTCGTCCAGATGCTCCGTCCGGCAGAACGGCGGGAACCGCCCGCCCTTGCCGCGGCAGGGGGCGCTGCCGCAGTCGATGCAGGAGCGATTTTCGTTATCCATACCGGCGGTCTCCTTACTTTGCCTCGGCCCGGCGCTTTTCGAGCTCGGCGCACACCTCGGCGTATTTGTCCTCATCGAGAATGTAGTGCTTTTTATAGAGCACATAGCTTGCGTACATGAGCACGAACGGCAGCACCGTCATGCACAGCAGCAGCCCGCGGGACTGGCCCGGCTGAACGGAGGAGACGATCGTATCGATCTGCGCGAGCTTGTCGGCTTCGGCGATCTCACCGAGCGAGGCCGCGCGCTCGAGCGCGGAGATCTGGTTGGTGTAGCCTGTGACGCCGAAGATGAGATACGTCGCGGACGTGACCGCCACGACGATCGCGGAGGCGAGCTTTGTGAAGAACGGGCGCAGGGAGGTGATGATCGCCTCGTCGCGCTCGCCGCGGAGGTATTCGTTATACTCCACGGTGTTGATGAGCGAGATCATCATAATGAGATAGAAGCCGTACTGACCGAGGTTTGCGACCATGTAGCCCGCAGTGAGGATCCAGAACTTCACCATGCCGCCGGAGAGAGCCAGCCCGGAGACGATCATAACGGCGTAACCGATGGCGGAGAGCAGCATGAGCTTATCCATCATCTGCTTGCGGCGGAAGCGCTTGGCGAGCATCGGGTAGAAGATCATAAGAAGCGCCGTCGCCGCGAGACCGACGGTGTTGAAGAGCGAGTACAGCCCGCCCTCATACCCGAAGGCAAAGTACACATACGTCGAGCCGAGACCGCCCATAACAACGTCGTTTCCGATCTGCTGGAGCAGGAACACGAGCGAGATCCAGAGGATCTGCGGGTTGCCGGTGATGGTGTTCCAGATCTTTTTGAAGCTGACGGGCGGGACTTCCTTCGCATTGTAATCCCGGCGCTCGCGCACGCCGAAGATCGTGGCGCACAGGAAGAGCGGCGCGAGGATGCAGATGACGAGCGCAACGCAGCCATAGGCCGTCGCGGTGCTGCCGCCGAGCGTGCCGCTGCCGGTGGTGAACATGGGGATGAGGATGGAGGCGATCACGCCGCCGATACCGGCGAAGAGGTTCGTCCGGGAAGTGAGCGAATCGCGCACGTGCGGATCGGAGCTCAGCGCCGACACCATGCCCCAGTAGGAGATATCGTGCATCGTGTAGGTGATCGAATAGAGGAAATAGATCACACCGAAAAACGCGATAAAGCTCCAGCCCTGCAGATTCGTGTTGAACGCAAGATACACAACGACGGACGTGGAGAGGATGCCGATCACGAGCCACGGCTTGAATTTGCCGTAGCGCGAGCGGGTGCGCTCGATGATGTTGCCCATGACGGGGTCGTTGAGCGCGTCGAACACACGCGCGCCGACCATGATCGCCGTCACCGCGCCGAGCTGCGCGGCGGTGAGATGGCGCGTAAACAGGATATACGTGAATATGAAGTTGGTGAACAGGTTATAGATCATATCCCGTCCGACCGTGCCGAGAGGGAACATCCAGAGATTGCGCTTATCCGATGTCACGTTTTTCATGGCTCTTCCTCTTTCTCCCGCAGTGTGCGGTATTCCGGCGCGTTCAGCGCTCGTTATCGCGGATCTTGCCGAGCGCGCCGCCGGGATGGCGGCGGACATACTGCGCAGGCGTCTGCGCGACGTCCGCCTGCAAAATGGCCGAGAGCGCCTGCAGCACGAACATCTCCGCGAGCACGGAGTTGCGCGGCGCGCGGTTGAGCGGGCCGCCCTCTTCGTCCACATGCGCGAGCAGCAGCGCGTCGCTCTCCTTTGCGAGCCAGCTCTCCGCATTGCCGGTGATGCCGATGACGCGGCAGCCGTTGTTCTTCACGGCGAGCACCGTGGCCTTGAGCTCCACCGTCTCGCCGGAGTTGGAGATGGCGATGACAACATCGCCCTCCTCCAGCTGTCCGCAGGAGCCGTGCACCGCCTCCGTGCCGTGGAGGAAGTAGGACGGCGTGCCGGTGGAGGAGAGGAGCGAGGCTCCGTATCCCGCCACATGGCCGGGCTTTCCGATGCCGGTCACATGGACGCGGTGTCCCGCGGCGCGGCATTCCTCAATGAGCGCGACCGCGTCTTCGTACGCCTCCGGCGTCTGCTGCGCGAGAAACGCGCAGAATTCCTTTTCGGCGGACGCGGTCAGGTGCGCAAGCGCGGCTTTTCCTTCGTTTTTCATTTGCTTTTCTCCTCCAATTGTACCAGAAGGTCGTAATCCATATCCTCGTAGCCGCGCTCGCGCAGCAGCGCCGTTACCTCCGCAAGCGTCGGTAGGCTCGGGATCGCGCCGGGACGCGAAACGGTGATGGCCGCGGCGTGGCTCGCAAACGCCAACGCCTGCCGCGCCGGAAGCCCCGCGCACCAGAGCGTGCTGAACGACGCGACGAACGAATCGCCCGCCGCCGTGGTATCCGCCACAACGGGCATTTTTACGCTCTGCACGCGCGCGACGCCGTCTTTGTTCACCGCAACGGAGCCGTTCCCGCCGAGCGTCACGATGAGATTCTCCACGCCCTTTTCGCGGAAAATGTCCGCCACGGCGCGCAGATCGTCCTCGTTCGCGCCGTTCTCGTCCACGCGGATGGGGTGTCCCGCCATCGCGGCGGCCTCGTGCTCGTTCGGGGAGAAGAACGTGGCGCAGCGGAAGAGCTCCGGCGAAACGGGCGCGGCGGGGGCAGGATTCACCATGACCGGCACACCGGCCTCGTGCGCCCAGTGCGCCACGGTCTCGTTGATGAACATCGGCAGCTCAAACTGCAGCATGACGAGGTCATAGTTCTTTACTTCGTCTTTGATCCAGGAAATTTCCTCCACGGTCATCGCGCCGTTCGCGCCGGGGCAGACGACGATGCGGTTGTGCGCGCCGGTTTCGGTGATCTCGAGCGTGATGGCGGAAACGCCGGTCGGATTTTCGGCGTCCACGACAACGCGGGATACATCCACGCCGGAGGCGGCCGCCGCCGCGACGGTCTCGCGGCCGTAAGCATCGTCGCCGACGCGGCCGACCATCGTGACGTCCGCGCCGAGGCGCGCGCACTGCACGGCCTGGTTCGCGCCCTTGCCGCCCGGAGCCGTCTGGAATTTGAGACCGATCACGGTCTCGCCGCGGTTCGGGGCCTGTTTTGTGGAGGCGATCAGGTCCATGACGAAGATACCGACAACAAGAATACGGGGCTTGCGGATCATAACGACACTCCCTTTTGAAGTTTATTTTTGTCCGTAGTAGGCGTTCGCGCCGTGCTTACGGAAATAGTGCTTATCGAGAATGCACTGCGCCGCGGGGGCGGCAGAGGGGTCAAAGAGCCGCGTGAGCAGCGCCATATGCGCACACTCGTCGAGCACGAGCGCGTTTTCCACGGCCTTTTCCGGCGTCTTGCCCCAGGTGAAGGGGCCGTGGCTCTTTACGAGGACCGCCGGGACCGCCAGCGGGTCGATGCCGCGTTCGCGGAACGTCTCAGCAATGACGAGGCCTGTGTTGCGCTCGTAGGCTTCCTCTATCTCCTGCGCCGTGAGCTCCCGGGCGCAGGGGACCGCGCCGTAAAAGTAATCGGCGTGGGTCGTGCCGTAGCAGGGGATATCCAGCCCCGCCTGCGCCGCGGCGACGGCATAGCGCGAATGCGTGTGCACCGCGCCGCCGATGCCGGGGAAGGCGTCGTAGAGCGCGAGATGCGTCGCAAGGTCGGTGGACGGGCGGAGATCGCCCTCTACGATATGGCCCGCGCGGTCCGTGACGACCATATCCCCGGCCTTCATTTTGTCATACGATACGCCGCTCGGCTTGATGACGACGTATTTTCCGTCCTCCGAAAGGGCGGAGACGTTGCCCCACGTGAGCACGACGAGGCCGTATTTCACCAGTTCGAGATTCTGCTCGCAGACTCTTTCCTTCAGACTTTCAAGCATGATGTTCCTCCATAAAGCGCTGCATATCCGGCCAGAGAGCGTTCAGGCACTCGATCGTCTTCAAATACAGCGCGTATTTTTCCTCGTAGACCTTCGCGGCATCCGGCCGGGGCAAAACGCGGCTCACGCTCCGGCACATGTGTGCCGCGGCGTCCGCGGCGTCTTTATAATCGCCGAGCGCTGCCGCGACCGCCACGCAGCAGCCGAGCGCGCCGGTCTCCTCCGCCGAAACGGTCTCGACGGGCATATTCATCACGTCCGCAAACATCTGCGTCCACACCTTCGAGCGCGCCGCACCTCCGGCAAGACGGATCGTCCCGCTCCGGTCGGGCCGCGAGCGCATCAGACGGTCGAGATGGTACCGGTGCGAGAACGTGATGCCCTCGTACACCGCGCGGGCCATTTCCCGCCGCGAGTGCGCGGCGTTCAGCCCGACGAACGCCGCGCGTGCGCGCGGATCGACGTTGCTCGTCGTCAGAAACGGCAAAAACACCGGCACAAAGTCGCCGGGCGCGAACGAATCGACCCAGTCGTTCAGAATGTCGTAAATGCTCTTTCCCGCCGCCTTCGCCTCGGCTTTGAGTTCGGGCAGGAGCTGGTCGATGAACCACTGGTTGTTGCCCGCGGAGGTGGGGCTCGATTCCTCGATGAGGTAGTACCCCGGCAGGCAGAAGAGCGAATTCATAAGCACCGAGCCGTCCGTGATGGGTGCGCGGCGCGGGTATTCGTTGATGCTCCATGTTCCGGCGATCATGCAGATGTTCGTCTCGTCCGTGACGTTCACGGCGAGCGCGCAGGCGTCAATGTCGAACATGCCGCCGATGACCGGCGTGCCGGGCAGCAATCCCGTGAGCGCGGCGGCCTTCGGCGTGATGTGCCCCGCGATATCGAGCGAGGCGCAGAGCGGCGGCAGCGTGTCCCACACGCTCTCGATGCCGAAGAGGGAGAGAAGCTCCTTTGAGAAGCTCTTCGCATGCAGATCCATAAGACCGCTGCCGGAATAGTCGGTGATCTCGGCGCGCGCCTCGCCGGTCAGACGGAAGCGCACATAGTCCTTGCACTCAAACACCCAGCGGACGTTCTCCATCGTCTCCGGCTCGTTATCGCGCAGCCACGCGAGCAGGCTCACCGGCTGGCACGCCATGACGTGCTGGCAGGAGAGGGCGAACGCCTTTTCCTCCGTGCCGTCCTCCCGCCACTCGACCGGGTATTTCCACGCGCGGTTGTCCGCCGAGAGAATGCCGCGGCGTGCAGGTCTATCGTCTTTGCCCCAGAGATACAGCCCCTTGCCGTGGCCGCAGAGCCCGACGCCCGCGATCTCGTCGGCGCGCACGCCGCTCTTTTCGAGCGCGCTGCGGATGACGGCGCAGTTATCGCGCCACATGTCCTCCATATCGCGCTCGACAAAGCCGGGCGCGGGCGTGAGCGCGGCGGTGGCGACGCTCTCCACGGCCACCTGCGTGCCGTCCGGGGTAAAAAGGGCGGCCTTCGTGTTCGTTCCGCCGTTGTCCAATCCAAGGTAATAGCGCATAATCTTCCTCCGCGGCCGCGGTCATGCCGCGGTTTCTCTTTGTTCTATCATACCGCGTTCTGCCCATGGCCGCAAGGGTTTCCTTGCCTCTTTCCCGGCAGAAGCGCCAAAAGCGCCTGATGCGGGCAAAAAATATCCTCCCGAAAAATCCGGGAGGTGAAGTGACCCCGAAAAGTTAG
>DHKA01000064.1:0-170 GCA_002404605.1 Clostridiales bacterium UBA4706
CCGATGCAGCAGTTGTGGCGGCACGCGCCCGCCGTGCAGCGAAACGCCTCGTAATACGCGGGATACATCTCCGTCATGCCGGTCCCCTCCTTGTATTTACCAATCAAGTATACCACAAAACACCTTGCCCCGCCACCCCGTATGTGGTACTATATGTTGTACGCCAAAGG
>DHKA01000064.1:280-765 GCA_002404605.1 Clostridiales bacterium UBA4706
ACGGACGAGCCGGGCGGCATGCCCTCCCTTCTGCGCGCCGCGCTCGGGGACGAGACCGCCCCCGTCTACACCGTGCACCGGCTGGACGCCGCCGTTTCCGGCGTCATGGTCTATGCCCGCACGCGCCACGCTGCCGCCGACCTTGGCCGCGCGATCGAGCGCGGCGAGGTGCGCAAGGAATATCTCGCCGTCGCCTGCGGCGCGCCGCCGGAGCAGCGCGGCGAGCTGCGCGACCTGCTGCGGCGCGACCGGATGCTTAGAAAGACGTTCGTCGCGGAAGCGCCGGGAAAGGACGTGCGCGAAGCGCGCCTTGCCTACAAAGTGCTCGCCTCCCGCGCCGGGCTTTCGCTCTGCCGCGTCCGGCTGTATACGGGCCGCGCGCACCAGATCCGCTGCCAGTTTGCCGCGCACGGCGCGCCGCTCTGGGGCGACGTCAAATACGGCGGCAGCGGGGAAGGGGATATCGCGCTTTTTTCCTGCGCGCT
>DHKA01000064.1:792-953 GCA_002404605.1 Clostridiales bacterium UBA4706
GCCTTTCCGCACCCGCTCACCGGCGAAGCGCTGACGTTTGAAAAGAAGCCGCCCGCGGCATATCCGTGGACGGAGTTTCACGAGGAAGTGCTGTAAATGGAAACAAAACTCACAACGCTCTGCTATATGGAGCGCGGCGGCGAGTATCTGATGCTCCACCG
>DHKA01000064.1:1024-13618 GCA_002404605.1 Clostridiales bacterium UBA4706
TCGGCATCGGCGGCAAGTTCGAGCCGGGGGAGAGCCCGGAGGACTGCCTCCGCCGCGAGGTGCGCGAGGAAACGGGGCTCACGCTCACGCGCTGGCGGTACCGCGGTCTTGTGACGTTCGTCTCGGACGTGTGGCCGTGCGAATATATGCACCTGTTCACCGCAGACGCGTGGACCGGCGAGCAGCGCCCCTGCGACGAGGGCGAGCTCGCCTGGATCGGCAAGGACGAGCTGCTCACAAAGAAGCTCTGGGCGGGCGATAAAATTTTCCTCCGTCTGCTCGCGGAGGAAGCGCCGTTTTTCTCGCTCAAGCTCGTTTACCGCGGCGAGCAGCTGACCGCCGCCGAGCTGGACGGCAGGCCGCTCACCCTTTGATAGAAACATGAGACCTTGATGGGCGGGGCTATGCTCCGCCCGGTTTTTAATTCAACAAATTATCAGGCTGTCGAAAAAGCCTCGCAGAGTTTGCGCCCGCGGGCGCAAATAAAGTTCTGATCATTTTCTCCGGCGACATGTGCGTCGGAGAAAATACTTTTCGGCTCGCCGCAGCCTTTTAAACGAGAGCCCAGCGAAGCGGGTCTCGTTTGAGAGCGTGGCAAAAATTCTTTTTTGCCACGCTCAAATTATTACCTCTTAATATGGTATGTTTTTACTACTTGCTTCCGGCGCCCCGATTTCTCCGCGGCGACCGCCCACCCATCACAAGTTACGTATACACATGTAAAGAAACTTACATATGTTAGATACCGGACATAAAATTTTAACGGAATTATGATTGCAAAATGAGGAAAAGGGGTTGTTTTTCTCTGGCACGCATGCTATACTGACGATGCACTCCAGAAAGCTGGCTGCACCATCGAAAGACGGGTTGTGTAACAAAATACGTTGTTTTGTTTGGAAAATCGAATCATTCGTCCAAAAACCCCGGAAAAGCGGATGCGGATCTGCTATTTTTTCCGGTACGGCGTAAGTGATCACTTATTTACCGCAGCGCGATTTGCTTTACATAATACCGGACATAAACTTACCCATACATAGGATACCCATACATAGGAGCACCCACGTGGAACAAAAAGAGATCCGACAGGCGTTCATTCAAAGCGCCATCCATGTCGTCGCGCAGCAGGGTCTTGTGAAGGCGACGACCAAAGCCATCGCCGCCGCAGCCGGTCTCAACGAAGCATACATTTATAAATGCTTCCGCGGGAAAGACGAGCTGCTCGCCGCGGCGCTGCGCCAGGAGGATGAGGGGTTTGCAAACCTTCTTCGTGAAACGTTTCCAATCATGCGCAATTTGACTCTCACATGGAAAGAACGCTGTTTTATTCTCTGGAAGAACAGCTGGGACTTCATCCTGCAAAAGGATGATGAATGCATTTTTTATCTCCGATACTATTACTCCGCCGATTTTAACGTGCACGCGCGCGAGGAGCATTTGGCGTACTTCCATGCGCTGGTTCGCCGTGTCACCTATGTTTTCCGGCCGGATACCGACGTATACATGCTCACGCATCAGATGTTTGAGACCATGCTCGCCTTCGCTGCGCACGTCATGGCGGGCGAAATGGAAGACAACGACCTTACAACGGAACGGACCTTCGAGCAGATCTACAGCTTTGTCGCGCCCCACTTCCGTGCCGAACTCACCGCGGAAGATGGAAAGGAACCGACTGCCGTATGAAACGCTCGATCAAAAAAACGTGGAACATCATCAGCACCGTTCTTGTCTCGCTCATCGTGCTGCTGGCGCTGCTGCTGGTGGGCGCGCGCGTCTTCGGTCTGCAGGTGTACACCGTCCTCTCCGGCTCCATGGAGCCGACGTATCACACCGGCTCTCTGATCTATGTGAAAAAGGTGGACCCGTATACCATCCGGTCCGGACAGGTCATCACCTTCATGCTCGATGAAAACACCGTCGCCACGCACCGCGTCGTCGCCGTCGTGCCGGACGAGGAGGACCCCTCCGTCATTCGCTTCCGCACGAAGGGCGATGCGAACGAGACCGAAGACGGCGGTCTGGTACATTATAAAAACGTCATCGGCACGCCGGTATTCACGATCCCGTATCTCGGCTTCGTCGCCAATTACATCCAGCATCCCCCCGGCATGTACATAGCCATCGCCGCCGGAGCGATCCTCCTGATGCTCACGTTCCTGCCGGACATCTTCGCCCCGGAGGAGAAGACCGGGACCGAGGAAAAGCCGCGCCGCTGCCGCGCCGCCGCGGAGGAGAGAGCGCCCCGCCGCGTCCGCCCTGCTGCGGAAGACACTGCTCCGGAGGACATCCCCGCGGAAGAACCCGCACCGGACACGGAGGAGCTTCCCGCGGAAGAGCCGCAGAAGCGCCGCCGCACCGCGGAGAGTGCGGAAAAAACAAAGAGACGCGCTCGCCCCGCCGAGGGACGCCACGTCCGCAAATGATATGGGGAAAAGCCGCAAGGTATCCTATATATTAATTATAAGTAAAAAAAACAAAAATTTTTTTTAGGAGGTTTTCGTGAAAATGAAAACGAAACGCAAAGCCCTGCTTTTGTCCCTCTGCGCGGTGCTGCTTGTTGTGGCGTCTGTCATGGGTACGATGGCGTATCTGGCGGATTCCAAGACCGTCACCAACACCTTCACCATCGGTCAGGTCAAGATCAAGCTCGACGAAGCCAAGGTCGACACAAACGGCAAGCCTGTTACCCCTGCCGAGCGCGTAACGACCAATAGCTACAAGCTGCTCCCCGGCAGTACATACACCAAGGACCCGACCGTCACCGTTAAGTCCGGCAGTGAAGTGTCCTATGTCAAGATGACCGTTACCTTCAGCTTTGCCGAACAGCTGGACGCCATTTTCGCCCCCAACGGTGCGGCGCTGACCAGCATCTTCAATGGCTATGATGCGGCGAAATGGATCTACAAGGGCGAGACCGACGACAAGACCGCCAACACCCGTACTTATGAGTTCTGGTACAAAGAAACGGTCGATGCATCCGCGGGCGATGTAAAGCTGGATGCGCTGTTTGACTCCATCACCGTCCCTGGCACGATCACCGAGGAACAGCTTGCGACCATTCAAGACATGACCATCACGGTCAACGCTTACGCGATCCAGGCAGCCAACTTCGCTGACGCTGCCGATGCCTGGAATAATTTCTGAATTCCGCATATCCCCGGCATGACCCAAAGGGAAAAGGATAGACAATATCCGTGAAAATATCGCGTTTCCCTGCCAACAATGTAAAAATGGAGGAAGAATCAAAATGAAGCATGCTGCAAAGCGCCGCGGAGTGAGCACCCGCGCGTTCGTCGCCCTGCTCGCCGTTGTCCTTGTGATCGGCTGCGTTGCCGGCGGCACCGTCGCGTGGCTGACTGCCACGACCGATCCGGTCACGAACATCTTTACCTATGGCAACATCGACATCACATTGACCGAGACCGAGAGAGAATACAAGATCGTCCCGGGCGCGACGATCGCGAAGGACCCGAAGGTCACGGTCGAAGGCGGCTCCGAAGCCTGCTGGCTGTTCGTGGAGGTTACCGAAAATAACTGGATCGATGAGCTTAAGTACACGATGGCGACCGGCTGGACGAAACTCGAGAATGGCGTTTTCTACCGTGAAGTCAGCGCCGACGTTGCTGACCAGGAGTTCGAGGTCCTCAACGGCAACAAGGTTACCGTAGAGCAGAGTCTGACCAAGACGACGGTCGATACTAAGAAGGCCACCCCGCCCACCCTTACCTTCAAGGCCTATGCCGTGCAGAAGGATGCGGCTGACACCGCCGCTGCCGCTTGGGCGCTTGCCCAGTAAGCAGACCCTTAATACATAATAAGGAGTAACAAGTACATGAAGAAGAAGATCACCGCGCTGTGCCTCTGCGTCGCCCTTCTGGCGGTCGCCGTCGTGGGCGCCTCCCTCGCTTACTTCACCGATACCGATGCCAAGGACAACGTCTTCACGTCCGGCAAGGTTGACATCACCCTCGAAGAGAACTTTGAGCAGAACTCCAAGCTCCTCCCCGCCACAGGCAGCGCCCAGGAGGGCACGCTGGAAAACGGCGTGACGAAGGAAGTTGCCGTTAAGGTCGAGACTGGCTCCGAGGACACCTATGTTCGTGTTCACATTGCTATCCCCAGCATTCTGGACGATGGCGCGGACACTTTTGACGCTGGCAAGAACGTTCTGCACTTCAACTATGCTCCCGCTTCCATCGGCGAAGGCAAGTGGGACTGGTCCAAGACCACCGGCGCTCCCTATGAGGGCGACTGGAACTTCTACACCACCACTATCGACGACATCAGCTACAACGTTTACGTTGTCACCTATGGCACCGCTCTGAAGGCTGGCGAGACCACTCCGGAGTACGCCATGCACCAGGTCTACCTTGACTCCAAGGTCACCAACGCCGACATTGAGAGCATCAATGAACAGCTCGGCACCGATTGGCAGATCAAGGTCATCGCGGAAGGCACCCAGAGCGCTGGCTTCGACAATGCTTACGCTGCTCTGAACGCTGCGTTCGGCGTCCCCGGCACCTACACCCCGGCTTGGAACTGATTCGTTCCGGGAAATGAATAAGTCAGCGCTCTCACGGGAGCGCTGACGGAAAAAGGGAAGGAAAGAAACCCATGACTAAGAAGAGATTCACCGCAATTCTCCTCTGCGTGACGCTCGTGGCGCTCGCCGCCATCGGCGCTACGTTTGCTTATCTGACCGATACCGAGACCGTGAACAATACCTTCACGATCGGCGATGTAAAGATCAAGCTCGATGAGACCAATATCAAGAATCCGGCCGGCGACCGTGTGACCTCCAACACATATGATATTTACCCGGGACTGGTTGTTACGAAAGACCCCACTGTTCACAACACTGGTAAGAACGATGCTTATGTCCGTGCCGTTGTTACTGTTGAGAATGGTTTGAACTGGCTGGGCCTGTACAATGATAATGTCTGGACTGCCCCGCAGGAAGCCGCTTTCATGGCAATGATCAACAATGAACTCGGCGAGGGCTGGGAGCTTATTGACATCGCCTACGATATGTCTGGCCCGAACCATCCTACCAGCGATTTCGTGGCTACTCTGAAATACACCAAGGTTCTGAAAGCTGGCGAAGATACCACCGCGATGTTCTCTAAGGTTGCGTTCCCGTCTAAGATGACCAACAACGATGTGACGACCCGCATTGCCCAGAACGGAGAATTCGGTATCGATGTCATCGCTCAAGCCATCCAGGTTGACGGCTTCGACACTTGGGAAGCTGCCTTCACCGCGTTCGACGCGCAGTAATTCCCCCAATATACCAAGTCGAATATGGTCTGCACCCCCAAGGGTGCAGACCATAGGAGAGCATCTAAGGCAAAAAGCCCAACGTAGGTGTTCTCCTATGGTCTGAGAAGCCATAGGGATATGTGTGAGAAAATTTTTTAAATACGTCCTGAAGGGAGAAAAGCAATGAAGCGCAAAATTTTGATCCTGTCGGTGCTTGTCATCTGCGTCGCCATACTCGCGGCCGGATCGCTGGCATACTTCACCGCAGACACCAAAGCGCACAACGTGATCACCACCGGCGGTGTGGACATCACTCTCAATGAGTGGGCAAACGAGGACCGCACCGAGCCGTTTGAGGACCGCACCGGCGTCATGCCCGGCGCGGAGGTCACGAAGATCGTTGAGGTGGAGAACACCGGCAGCGGCAGCGCCTGGGTGCGCGTGCAGCTGACGCTCGATGTCTATGACGAAGAGGAAGAGCAGCTCGATCCCCAATACGTCACGCTGGACATCAACGACACGGACTGGACGTACTTTGACGGGTACTATTACTATAACCGCGCTCTTGCCCCCGGCGAGACGACCGTCCCCCTGTTCACCACCGTCGCGTTTGACGCGCAGATGGGCAACGAGTACCAGAACTCCACAGCGTATGTGGATGTGAAAGCGGGCGCGGTGCAGTCCGCCAACAACGGCACGGACGCTCTCTCCGCGACGGGCTGGCCGTCCTTCGCTCCCCCCGAGCCGACACTCGCCCCGCTCCCCCCGGAAAATCCCTAAGGAGGTCGTGAAATGAAAAAGAAGCTGTTAGCGCTGTTCCTCTGCTGCGCTCTCTCTTTCGGCCTCGTGACGGCGGCGCTCATTACCCCCGCCTCTGCGGATGACGACTTCCTTGTTTACGGCAAGGATGGCGCTGTTGCGCACACCGTTGTCCTTCCCAAAAATGAGAAGGCCGCGCTCACTGCGGTTGCCGCATCCGGCTCCGGCCTCTATCAGTGGCAGATCCAGGTCGGCGGCGACGTCTGGGCGAACATTGCCGGTGCCACCGGCGTGGAGCTGGAAGCCGGCTACGCGCTCGTGGCGAATCTGCTGTACGGCGGCGCGGCGAATCTCCGCTGCCGTCTCACCGTGGGTGAGGACGTGTCCTATACGAACACCGTCACGGTGCAGATCACGGACGAAACGCCCGTCTCCGCCCCGGCGCTGGCTCCGAAGGCCCCGACCGTCATTTCCGAGGCCGAGGCTGTCGGCGAGCCGACCATCATCCCCCCGCAGAGCACCGTGGAAGCAACTCCCGCTGCAGATAGCGCTCCGGCGGCTGAAGCTGCGCTGACCTCTGACGCTGCTCCGGCGGATGAGGCTCCCGCCGAGGACAGCATCAACCTCATGAGCGACGAGATCCCCGCAGACGAGGGGACGAACGATGTTGCCCCCGCGACCTACAGCATCATTATCAACTATGTTTTCAAAGACGGATCGCAGGCGGCCAACCCGTGGACGGCTACTGTCGGCGCGGGAACTTCCTACACCGTGGATATCACCAGCCCCATCGTTGTTGGCTATAAAGCGGATCAGGAAACCGTGCATGTCGATGTAACGGCGATCAGCAAGGACGAGACGTATACCGTTACATACTCTCCCGATTTGGTTGACTTCACCGTTAAGTACTATCAGCAGAATGTTACCGGCGCGGAGTATACGCTGGCAGAAACCGAGACGAAAAAAGGCTATACCGAGGATCTGGTCGGTGCAGACCTTGCAAAAGAATTTCCCGGCTTCTATTCTCTGATCTATGTTACTGACACCAAGATCGCGGCAGACGGCAGCACGGAAGTCGAGATTTACTACGACCGCTACTACTATCTGATGAAGCTCAATTTGGATGGCGGTTACGGTCTTGAGCCGATCTATGCCCGTTATGGCACGCCCATCACCATCGGTGAACCCACCAAACCGGGCTATACCTTTGCCGGTTGGAACCCCGCGCTTCCCGCCACCATGCCCGCGCGGGACATCACCCTTACGGCCCAGTGGGAGCTCGGCAAAGCCGGATTTAACGTCGTTTTCTGGTATGAAATTGCAAACGATGACGGCTACAGTGTGGCCGGAACCTTTAAGCCCGCCAATGTCGCCCCCGGCACGACGGTGAAGAGCAGTGATTATAAGAATCAAGACTTCACAGGCGGAGATACCAAGCATTTCACCTACAATGCGGCCAAGGCCGAGACTGTCACCGTCAAGGGCGACGGCTCCACTGTGCTGAATGTGTATTATACGAGAAATACGTATACGTTGACGTTTAGGGTTTGGGAAAGCGGCTTTTTGGGATTTGGTGGCTCATGGAAAACAGTAAAGACCATTACGGCAAAGTACGGTGCGGACATCCACGACAATTTCCCGATCAAGGACGGAAACGACACCATTTGGTGGAAAGTGCCGGACGGTTGTAAGTCTTTTAAGCCTGGAACACAGTTGGGCAGCATTGATACTATGCCCGGTGAAAATATTACGTTCGACTCAGCCGGTGCGGATTCTGGCGCAGTACTTTGGTATTACGTAGAAACATTGAATGGTGCGACTGGAGATTACACGCACGACGGAAAGAACTTCAAATTATACAAAAAAATCGATATTGAGCAATCCGGCTGGCTGACGTATACAGAAGAGTTTCACAACATTACAGGTTTTTCGCAATGGTGGTCAGATCCCGCTTTCTCTAAAATGGAACAGGGCGGTACTACTTCCGGTGTAAACAAAAACAACTACCTCTGCTACACCCGCAACAGCTACAACCTGAAGTTCTACAATTACAATTCGTATGTGGACGATAAGGGCGGCAATGTGCAGTATGAGGCACCGCTGAACGGCTACAACTTCACGCCGGCCTATCCTTCCGATCTTGAGCCGAACGCCTATGTGTTCGCCGGTTGGTATACAACGGTCGATTGTCTTGATGGTACAGAGGTCAATTTCGACACGATGACAATGCCCGCCTCGGATGTGATCCTCTATGCCAAGTGGACGACAGCGACGCATACTGTTAAAACCTTCCTGACAGAAGATGTTGTAAAAAATGCTGAGCCGCTGAACACATGGGAAAAGGTCCCTCATAACACAACGGTAACTGCTCCGGCAGAGCCGAAAAATGGCGACTATAAGTTTGATGGCTGGTTCTACAGAACCGAGACCGGTGAAGAAAAGGCGTATGACTTCCAGATCCCTGTACACCGTGACCTCGACCTTTACGCCAAGTGGAGCTCCAACGTACTGGTGCAGTACGCCATCAAGTATGCCGTGAAAAACGACGATGGTTCTCTTACCTATATTGCGGAGGACACGGTCGGCAGTGCTCTTGCGGGCACAACCAAGACCTTTGACGCGAAAACCGGCACGCAGCTGAACGAAGGCTACCAGACCGGCTATTTCCCGGAGACCGGCAGCCACTCCATCACCTTCAGCGTCGAAGGGAACAACGACTTCACATTCATTTATGTTCCCAAGCCGGAAGTCCCGTATACGGTCAAGTATCTGGAAAAAGGCACGGGCAACGTACTTCATGACGAAAAGAACGTAACGACATACGATGCCGTTGTTACGGAGACCTTTGTAGCGATCAAGGGATACGCGCCGGACGCTTACCAGAAGCGGCTGGTGCTCTCCGCCGAAGGCAACGAGATCATTTTCTGGTATACCAAGGACGATGTCCACGCGCCGGTGCAGATCATCCACTGGACGCAGAACATCGCGGGGGATAACTACACGGAATACCAGAGCAGCACGAACCTCAACGGTGTGATCGGGAATACGTATTCCGAAACGCCGCTCAACCTTCCCGGTTTCAAGTTCAACGGCACAAAGAGCAACTCCAGCGGCGAACTCACCGCGGCTGGTCTTGTGCTGAATCTCTACTATGACCGCATCGAGTATCCCTATGAGTTTAGATTCCTTGAGCAGGGCACGGACAAGGTTCTGGCTGAAGCCGTTACCGGAAACGCCCGCTACCAGAAGCTGGTGACGCAGGGAGCAAAGGACATCCCCGGCTACACGTTGGTGAGCGCAGAAAATCAGTCCATCAACATCGCCATTGAAGAGGGCGCGACAGCGGTCAAGAATGTCAAGACCTTCTACTACACCGAGCAGACGGTAGACATCAAGTATGTGGTCGTCGGTCCGGACGGCTGCGGCACGCTGGATAACTATCAGGAAGTGCAGCTCAAGGTTATGACTGGCACACCGAAGGGTTCTACGCCCACAGCTAATCCCGGCTTCAAGTTCGTTGGCTGGTACTCAGACAAAGATTGCGTGATGGACGTAGCCGGGAAAATCCCCAATGCAGTGAATCCGGAAACCAACAAGCTGACTCCGCAGAAGAGAACGGATGGTTACCATTATGAATGGACTTACTACGCCAAGTTTGAACCCGACGTGGCTGATCTGACCATCACCAAGCAGGGCTATCAGGAAATCGATGAGGGACAGAGCTTCATCTTCAAAGTCACGGGCGGCGATTTGCCCGCAGGGGGAATGGATGTAGTCATTCAGGGCAACGGCTCCGTGACCATCAAGGGGCTGAAAATCGGCACCTACACCGTCACCGAAGTGACCAACTGGAGCTGGCGGTACAAAGCAGAGAGCAATTCACAGAGCATCGGCTTGAAGCCTGCAATGTCCAACACGGTCAACTTCACAAACACCCGCAGCAATGGCAAGTGGCTCGACGGCAACGCGTACAGCAGGAACGAATTCATACCGAAATCGGCTGAACCCGCGAACTAAGAAAGGAGGCGGCACTCATGTATCAGGGATCCCACGCGAGAGCGAAGAAACACTCCAGAATCCGCATGAACAAGCTGGCCATCCTGTTCATGGCGGTCATCATGCTGATCGGCGCAGCCGTCGGCACGACCGTCGCCTTTCTGGTGACGAAAACCGAGTCGGTGGTCAACGACTTTTCCTATGGCACTATCTCCACGGAGATCATCGAATCCTTCGACGGAACAACGAAGAGCGGCGTGCAGGTCAAAAACACCGGCGATACGCCCGCCTTCATCCGCGCCACCTATATCGTAACGTGGCGCGATGCGAGCGGAAACATCGTCAGCTCCGTCCCCAGCGGCTACTCCTACGAGTTGACAGAGAATACGGATGGAGGAAAATGGCAGAAAGTCGGCGGCTACTTCTATTATCCGTATGCTGTCGGAAAAAATGAAAGCACGGCTGGCAGCCTTCTCACCTGTACGGTGACGCATCCGGAAAACCCGGAATACTTCCTCAATGTTGAGATCGTGGCAAGCGCGATCCAGAGCGAACCCGTGACCGCAGTGCAGGAAGCGTGGGGCGTTGCCATTGCCGATGGCACGGTGACGGCCTATACCGCCGGTAACTAAGGAGGGGAGAACGATATGAAAAAATCGATGAAAAAGCTCCTCTCTCTCGTGATGGTCCTCGCCGCTCTTGCGGCGCTGACCGTCCCGGCGCTCGCGGCGGACGCCGCCGTGCGCCGCAGCGGTACGAACGGCATCGTGATCGAAGCCGTCGGCAGCGGCTACACGGACACCGACCTTTTTGACAACTTCAAAAACGTCATGCCCGGCGACGAGCTGACCGAGGATATCACGATCAAAAACAACGTCACCGGCTTTGACTATGTGAAGCTCTACATCCGCGCCGTGCCGCACGATGCGCAGGGCAACCCGCTCACCTATGACGAGGAGTTTGAAAACGCGGACGGCAAGGATCAGGCGAACGTGGACGGCGAGCGTGACGAGACCGTCGCTTCCATGGCCGATTTCCTCGCGCAGCTTTCGATGGAAGTGTATCTCGTGAACGCTGACGGCACGAAGGAGACCATCTTCTCCGCCTCCCCGGACGAGAGCGCGCAGCTCACGGGCAGCGTCCTTCTCGGCTCGTTCGCCAAGGGCAAGAGCGCGAAGCTGCAGGTCGTTCTCCATGTTCCCGCGGAGCTCGGCAACGAGTACGCCAACCGCGTCGGCGAAGTGGACTGGCTGTTCACGGTCGAGGGCTTCAACAACGAAAAGCCCCTCATCCCCACCGGCCAGCTCAACTGGCCCGTCGCAGTGTTCGGCGCGCTGGGCGTGCTGCTGATCGTTGGCGGTGTTATCGTCCTCACGAAGAAAAAGAAGAATGAGGAAGCGTAATAAAACAGGGATCGTCTTATTGACAGCGGGAGCAGTGCTGGTGATCGCCGCACTGCTCCTGTTTTCCCATAATAAGATCGAAGACTACCGCGCCGGAAAACAGGCGGAGGAAACGCTCCGCGCTGTGGAGCAAGCCATGGCCGAGCGCGAAACGAGCGGCGAGACCGGTGCAGACGAAACTGCCGCAGTTACCGCCGATCCCGCCGCGGCGGGCACGCCCGGCGCTTCGGCGACCCCCGCCGTTTCGCCGCGGCCCGGCACAACGCCCCAGCCCGGCGCGACATCCGGCACATCCGGCGGCAGCCGGGACGAGATCCCCGAACCTCCGGCGCTCGATATGCCGACGGTACGCACCGGCGAGTATGACTACATCGGCTATCTCGATTTCCCCGGCCACGGCGTCACGATGCCCGTCGCCGCCGAGTTCAGCTTCCCCGCAATGGAGATATCTCCCTGCCGTCATACCGGCAGCGCGTACAACGACAATCTCGTCGTAGCAGGGCATAACTACAATACGCAGTTTGCCGTGCTCTTCACGCTCCAGATCGGCGAGACCGTCACGTTTACGGACGTGGACGGCAATGTTCTTACCTACACGGTGCGGGAAACGACGTCCGTCACGCCGGACGATTCCGAGACCGTGATGAACAGCGGCTACGCTCTCACGCTCTATACCTGCACCTGGGATACGACGGAGCGCATCACCGTGTTCTGCGAACGTACCGGCGGCACGATCCCCGGTGAAAATGAGTAAAAAAGCGCTCAACCGCCGGTTGAAAATACATAAAAACGCCAAATCAACCAACGGTTGAGCCAACTCAACCACAAAAACCTTGCCATTTTATCCGGCTGCGCCTATTCTTGGGGCATCCGGATAAAATACTTTTTGGAGGTTTACACCATGGAACAGAACATTATTGGAACGACGATCGCCGCGCTGCGGCGCGAAAAGGGTCTCACGCAGGACGCGCTCGCCGCGCATCTCGGCGTGAGCGCACAGGCGGTGAGCAAGTGGGAAAACGGGCTTTCCCTCAATTAAGGATACTTTTACAACAACCAAGCCCACGCTTACAGAACACTTTGCAGAAAACCATATCTGAATGGCAGGAGACCATACCCGTCCGCATGGGCTGGGTATGGCCTCTTTTTGCTATCTGCGTTTCTTTTTGCCTTTTCCGTG
>DHKA01000008.1:0-202 GCA_002404605.1 Clostridiales bacterium UBA4706
TGCTCTCCGCCGTGCTCTTCCGGGAGAAGATCACCGCGCGGAAGCTGGGCTGCATGGCCCTGGCCCTGGTGGGCTGCCTTCTCGTCAGCGGGGTGCTGGAGGGCTCGGGGCTCCAGTGGTCCTGGGGCGGCATCGGCATGGGGGTGCTGTCGGCCTTCTTCTATGCCCTCTATGCCATCTTCTCCAAGACGGCCTCCAACCG
>DHKA01000008.1:240-3064 GCA_002404605.1 Clostridiales bacterium UBA4706
GCTATGATACCTTCACCATCATCTTCTACAGCATCCTGGCCATCTCCCTGGTGCTGCTGCCCCTGACGGACTGGGGCAGCTTCGGAGCCTTCCTGGCGGAAGCACCGGTGGGGAACACGGTCTTCACCTTGGCCCACGCGGCCTTCACCACCATCCTGCCCTACGCCCTCTATACCCTCTCCCAGCTCTATCTGGACGGTGGCATGGTGGCGATCCTGGCCAGCGGGGGCGAGCCCACGGCGGCCTGCGTCTTCGGGGCGCTGTTCTTCCAGGAGTATCCGTCGGTCTGGAACCTGCTGGGCCTCGCCGTCACTGTGGCGGCGCTGACCCTTCTCTGCCGGCCGGAGAAAGCGAAATGAAGAAGTCCCCCTCCGGAGCGGAGGGGGACTTCTGTTCTCAGGCTTCGGGGGTCTCGGGGGCGGGGTCCTGGACTTCCTCCTCCACCTTCAGGATCTCCCGGCGGAGCTGGCGGTTCTCGGCCTGGATCTCGTCCAGCTGCTCCCGCAGGGGGCCCAGCTGGCGCTTCAGCTCCCGGGAGACGATGCCCTGGTAGAAGCGGCGCTGGGCGGCGAGGCTCACGGCGGAGGCCACCGCCGCCGTGCCCAGGGCAACAACGGCAACCTTCTTCCAGTCCAGCTTGTGGATAAGGGTCAGGGCGGTCTTGCGGTCCAGTTTGCCGGACTGCAGCAGCCGCAGGGGCTCCTCGGCCTTGCCGATGGCCTGTTGGATGCGCTCACGGTACTCGTTCATAGCGGTCCCTCCCGATGATTTTCTTGGCCCTATTGTAGCGCCCTTTGCCGGGACTTGCAAGGGACAGGTGGGGAAAAGTGTATGAAAAAGCGGAAAGCCTCCGGCTTTCCGCTTTTTTCTCAGGATGGGAGCTCTTCCGGGGTCTTGGGGTAGTCGGAGTAGTCGCCGTTGTTGGGATTTGCCAGGTAGTAGCGCAGGAGCCTGGCCCAGGCGGTCTCCTCCTCCGTCAGGGCGTTGGTGCCGATGGCGGCGTCCAGCTTCTCCACGGCGGCGCTGGCCCGGGCGGGAGTGTAATCGATGCCGTAGGCGGCATCTGTCAGGACGTGGGCGCGCAGCTGGGATTCGTCCGCACCGGAGCCATCATAGGCCAGCTGTCGGGCGAAGGCCACCGGGTCATAGGCCAGGGCGGCGGCCAGGACGGAGCAATAGTTCTCAGCGTAGAAACCGTCCAGGCCGGTGCCCATGGAGCCCCGCTGAATGTAGTAGATCTCACCCTCGGAAAAGCTCTCCTGATCCCGGAGCCAGTCGGCGAAGGCCTCCGCCGTAACGGGGTCGGTGGAGCCGCCCAGTTGGGTGAGCTCCTGCCAGTTCATTTTCGGCAGATTGGTGAAGATATCCCGGCGGTAGCCGTAGCGCTCCTCAGCGGAGAGGTTTTGGTTGGTGACCAGTTGGTTCCAGGCGCGGTAGACGATCTGGGTCTCGTCCATGTCCTTCCGTTCCGGCTCCCGGCGGTGGGAGAAGTCCGGGTCGCCGTTGGTGAGAATGGGGAAGGTATTGAGATTGTCCACGGCGTAGGCGTCCAGGCCCATGTCCATCACATTCTCCACCCGGATGCCCGCCACCAGGCCGTCCTTCAGGAAGAGGCAGAGGGCGTAGGTGGGGGCCGTCTCCGTCTGGTAGGCGTAGTAGTAGTCGTGAGGGACCAGGATGTCGTCTCCCTCCTCCTTGAGGCAGTAGACGAGGTCCGTGCCGTAGGCGGTCACCACCTCCGCCCTGGTGCTGCCGATGTGGATGCCCCGGGGCGTGCTGATCTCCTTGCTGCCGTTGCACTCCAAGAGGGTGATGCCGCGGTACAGGATGCCGCTGTCCTCATACTCTGAGTAGGAGAGTCGGAAGTGATCCTCGTCCAGATCCCCCAAGGTGTGGACGGTTTCGCCATTGTCCCCGGTGAGCACAGTATCCGGCCCCTGGAGGAAAAGGTCCACGCCGAAGGGGTAATCCCCCTGCTGCTCCCCCAGCTCCAGAAAACGGGGCGGATCCATCCAGTCAAAGATCAGGGCAAAGTCGCTCTGAGGTCCCTCCGGCTCCTCCTGAGCGGAGGAACCGGGCTCCACATTCTTCCTGGCGTTCCACCAGAGTACCCCCAGGACCACGACGCAGGCGAGAAGGGCCAGGGAGAGGGCCTTCCAGGGGAAGCCCTTTCCCGTGGGGGCGGGTTCCGGGACAAGGGCTTCCACCGGCGTTTCCTCCGGGGTGGCGGTGAGCTCCGCCACGGAGATGCCGAACTCCCGGCTGAGGGCCAGGAGGTTTTCCATATCCGGAGAGGCGATGTCCGTCTCCCACTTGCTGACGGCCTGACGGCTGACGCCAAGCCGGGCGCCCAGCTCCTCCTGGGAGATGCCGAGCTTCTTCCGGTATTCACTGATCCGCTGGCCCAAGGTCATGGCGGAGTCCTCCTTTGAAATTGAAAATTGAGAATGGGGAGCGTCCTTCCACCGGCCGCCGCGGACGGCGGGGGAGGGCTTCCACGGTCCCTATCATAGCATTTCCCCGGCGGGAAAGCTACCACCCGGGTGTCAAATATCGGTTGCGGCGGCGAAACGGGACGAAAAAAGGCGCCTTTCCCGGGAAAAGCCGCCGCCGGAGGCCGGGAAGAGGGGAGCGGGCCGGGGGCTTTTTGAATTTTCGGTGAAAAAGAGCAGATACCCCCTTTGCAAAAGCGGAGAAATACGGTAAAATACATCTGTATGAAAAAATCAAACTTTTCTGACGGGAGGATGGTTCCAATGGATCAACTGGTATACAAGCGGGTGCTGCTGAAGATCAGCGGCGAGGCCCTGTCCGGCGACAAGGG
>DHKA01000008.1:3173-4998 GCA_002404605.1 Clostridiales bacterium UBA4706
CAGGTGGGCATCGTCATCGGCGGCGGCAACTTCTGGCGGGGCGCCAGAAACGCCGGCGGCAAGATGGAGCGCACCCGGGCCGACCACATGGGCATGCTGGCCACGGTGATGAACTGCCTGGCGGTGGCGGATGTCTGTGAGCAGAAGGGCATCCCCGTCCGGGTGCAGACGGCGGTGGAGATGAGCTCCATCGCGGAGCCTTACATCCGCTCCCGGGCCATCCGGCACCTGGAAAAGGGCCGGGTCGTCATCTTCGGCGCGGGCACCGGCTGTCCCTTCTTCTCCACGGATACGGCGGCGGTGCTGCGGGCGGCGGAGATTAACGCCGACGTCATCCTCCTGGCCAAGAACGTGGACGGCGTCTACTCCGCGGATCCCATGAAGGACCCCACCGCTGTGAAGTACGACAGCATCAGCTACGACGACATCCTGGCAAACCATCTTTCGGTGATGGACTTCACCGCCACCTCTCTCTCCATGGATAACCACATCCCTGTGCTGCTCTTTGCCCTGAAGGACCCCCGCAACATCCTCCGCGTGCTGCGCGGCGAAAAAATCGGAACGATCGTAAAGGAGTAAACTGTTATGCTGAAGGACGAATACAAGGTTTATGAGGAAAAGATGAGCAAGAGCATCGACTCCGTCTCCGCGGACTTCGCGTCCGTCCGGGCGGGCCGGGCCAACGCCTCCGTGCTGGACCGCATCATGGTGGACTACTACGGCAGCCCCACCCCCATCCAGCAGATCGCCTCCATCACCTCTCCCGACCCCCGGTCTCTCGTGATCCAGCCCTGGGACACCAGCGCTGTGAAGCTCATCAAGAAGGCCATCGAGACCTCTGACCTCGGCATCAATCCCCAGGATGACGGCCGTTCCCTGCGCCTGGCCTTCCCCCAGCTGACGGAGGAGCGCCGCAAGGAGCTGGTCAAGCAGATCCACAAGTACGGCGAGAACGGCAAGGTGGCCATCCGCAACATCCGCCGGGATGCCATGGACTACTTCAAGAAGATGGAGAAGAAGTCCGAGATCACTGAGGACGAGCTGAAGAGTGCGGAGAAGGACCTTCAGAAGATGACCGACGACAGCTGCAAGAAGATCGACGAGCTCCTTGCCAAGAAGGAAAAGGAACTGATGGCGGTCTGATGGCAGAGAACATTCCCATGAACGAGGCGGGGCAGGTGGATATGGCCCACCTGCCCCGTCACATTGCCATTATCATGGATGGCAATGGCCGCTGGGCCACCCAGCGGGGCCTGCCCCGCACCGCGGGACACAAGGTGGGAGCCGAGACCTTCCGCCGCATCGCGACGTACTGCAAGGACATCGGCATCCAGTACCTCACGGTCTACGCCTTCTCCACGGAGAACTGGAAGCGCTCGGAGACGGAGGTCTCCACCATCATGGCGCTTCTCAAGAAGTACCTGCTTGAGGCAGTGGACAGCATGGAGCGGGACCACATCCGGCTCCACTTCTTCGGGGACATGACGCCCATCGCCCCGGAGCTCCGGGCCCTGGCCCATGAGACCGATGAGATCACGGAGCATCTGCCCAAGGATTGCTTCCAGGCAAACGTCTGCCTGAACTACGGCGGGCGGGACGAGATCCTGCGGGCGGCCCGGCGCTTCGCCGCCGACTGCGCGGAGGGGCGGCGGAAGCCGGAGGAGCTGACGGAGGGGCTGTTCTCGAGCTACCTGGACTCCGCTGGCATCCCGGACCCGGAGCTCATCATCCGGCCCAGCGGGGAGGAGCGGCTCAGTAACTTCCTCCTTTGGCAGTGCGCCTATTCGGAGTTCTACGTCACGAAGACCCTCTGGCCGGACTTTGA
>DHKA01000008.1:5176-26359 GCA_002404605.1 Clostridiales bacterium UBA4706
AATGTTCAAACGAGTGATGGTGGGGGTCATCGGCATCCCCCTGCTGGTGCTGGTGCTGAGCTTCGCCCCGGTCTGGGCCACCATGCTGCTGATGATGGCCCTCTGCGCCGTGGGGGCCCACGAGCTCCTGCACGCCGTGGGCGCGGCGGGGGACAAGTCCCTGACGGCCCTGACGGTGGGGATGGCGGGCCTGCTGCCCGCCGCGGTCTATGCCCAGGGCTTTTACGGCATCGAGCTTCTGACCGCGGAGGGGGAGACCCTGCCCGGCGGGGAGCTGGCGCTGCCCATCCTGGCCCTCCTCTTTGTGCTGGGGCTCTTCCTCCACGCCATCCTCCGCTACGGGAAGGAGGGGGCGGTGCCCTTCGCCCACCTGACGGCGGGCATCTTCGGGGGGATCATTTTCCCGCTGATGCTCTCCTGCCTGCTGCGGCTCCGGATGGGAGACCACGGGACGGTGATGGTTTGGCTGCCCCTGGCCATCTCCTTCGGCAGCGATACCTTCGCCCTTTTCGCGGGCATGGCCTGCGGAAAGCACAAGCTGGCCCCCCACGTGAGCCCGAAAAAGACCGTGGAGGGCGGCGTCGGCGGCCTGCTGGGCGGCGTCATCGGGATGATTCTGCTCCACGCCATCGGGACCTGGGCGTTGGGGGAGAGCTTCCTCTCCTGGGGACAGATCCTGGCTCTGGGGCTCCTTGGCAGCGTCATCGACCAGATCGGCGACCTGAGCTTCTCCGTCATCAAGCGGGAGTTCGGGGTGAAGGATTACGGAAAGCTCCTGCCGGGCCACGGCGGGGTGCTGGACCGCTTTGACAGTGTGACCTTTGTGGCGCCCTTTGCGTACCTTCTGGCGGCGCTGCTGGGATGATTTCAAGAATCGGGACGAGACTATGACGAATACCATTGCGATACTGGGCTCCACCGGCTCCATCGGCCGCCAGACCCTGGACGTGGTCCGGGAGCTGGGGCTGCGCGTGGCAGCCCTGACGGCCAACGCCAGCGTGGAGCGGATGGAGGCGCAGGTGCGGGAGTTCCATCCCGCCCTGGCCGTCCTGACCGACGAGACTGCTGCGGCGGAGCTTCGGGTCCGTCTGGCGGACACGGAGACGAAGGTCCTCTCCGGGGAGGAGGGACTGCTGGCGGCGGCCACGCTGCCCCAGGCAGACACCGTCCTCACCGCCGTTGTGGGCATGGTGGGGCTGAAGCCCACCTTGGCCGCCATCCGGGAGGGCAAGCGCATCGCCCTTGCCAACAAGGAGACTCTGGTCTGCGCCGGGGAGCTGGTGATGGCCGCCGCGGACCGCTATGGCGCGGAGATCGTGCCGGTGGACAGCGAGCACTCCGCCATCTTCCAGTGCCTGCAGGGCTGCCGGGAGAGGGAAGAGGTCAAGAGGATCCTTCTCACCTGCTCCGGCGGACCCTTCTATGGCCGGAAAGTGACGGAACTGCAATACGTGACAAGGGATGATGCTTTACGGCATCCCAACTGGAAAATGGGCGAAAAGATCACCGTGGACTGCGCCACGCTGATGAACAAGGGCCTGGAGGTCATCGAGGCCATGCGGCTCTACCGCCTGCCCCTCTCCCAGGTGGAGGTCCTGATCCACCGGCAGAGCATCGTCCACTCCCTGGTGGAGTTCCGGGACGGGGCGGTGCTGGCCCAGCTGGGGACGCCGGACATGCGCCTGCCCATCCGCTATGCCCTGACCTGGCCGGAGCGGGCGGAGAGCAGCCTTCCGCCGCTGGATCTTCTCTCCTGCCCGCCCCTGACCTTCGCCGCACCGGACCGGGAGA
The DNA here is from genome assembly GCA_002404605.1 of Clostridiales bacterium UBA4706. Taxonomy (GTDB): domain Bacteria; phylum Bacillota; class Clostridia; order Oscillospirales; family Oscillospiraceae; genus Apopatocola. Next base: position 6,968 of record DHKA01000008.1, read on the forward strand.
CCTTCCCCTGTCTGGCCCTGGCCGAGGGCGCCGCCCGGCGGGGCGGCACCGCCTGCGCCATCCTGAACGGCGCCAACGAGGCGGCGGTGGGGCACTTCCTCCGCCGGGAGATCGGCTTTCCGGATATCCCCCGGCTGGTGGCGGCGGCTCTGGAGCGGGTGCCGGCGCGGGACGACCCGGATCTGGAGGACATCCTGGCGGCGGACGCCGCGGCCCGGCGGGCCGTGGAGGCGGAAATTCTCAAAGGAGTTCAGTGAATGAGCGTGTTCTTGGCGAAAGTTCCCTATATCCTGGCGGCCATCCTGGTCTTCGGCGTGCTGATTGCCGTCCATGAGCTGGGCCATTTCCTGGCGGCGAAGCTCTGCGGCGTCCAGGTCAACGAGTTCTCCATCGGCATGGGTCCCTGCCTCTGGAAGCGCCAGAAGGGGGAGACCCAGTACTCCTGGCGTCTGCTCCCCATCGGCGGCTTCTGCGCCATGGAGGGAGAGGAGGAAGCCTCGGACGATCCGAGAGCGTTCAATAACCAGAGCGTCTGGCACCGCCTTCTCATCCTTGTCGCGGGCGCGGCGATGAACTTTCTGCTCGGGCTCCTGCTTGTCATCATCCTCTATGCCGGCGCGGGCGGCTTCAACAGCCCCGTCATCGCCGGCTTTGCCGACGGCTGCCCATATGAGGGCACGCTGCAGGTCGGTGACGAGATCCACCGCGTGAACGGCGAGCGGATCTTCTTCACCGGCAACTTCATCCAGTACGCCTCCGCCGACGAGGACGGGGATCTCGATCTCGTCATTGTCCGCGACGGAAAGCGGATCGAACTCGATAACTACCACATGGTGCCCGTGGATTACGAGGTGAACGGGCAAACCGTGAAAAAATACGGCGTCAACTTTACGATTGCCGCGCCCACGGTCGGAAATGTGCTGAAATACTCCTTCTACAACTGTCTGGACTTCGTGCGCATGGTGCGCGCGGGACTCGTGCAGCTCTTCACCGGGCAGGCGTCGATGTCGGATATGACCGGCGTCGTCGGCATGGTGGACATCATCAATGAGACCGGGCAGAGCGCGCAGTCCACGTCGGAAGGCATTGCGAACGTCGTGTTCCTCGTGGCGTTTATCGCCGTGAACCTCGCGGTGATGAATCTTCTGCCGCTCCCGGCGCTCGACGGCGGTCATATCCTGACGCTCCTTTTGAGTGCGCTCTTTGAGAAGATCACCGGGAAAAAGCCCGACCCGCGCATTGAGGGCTATATCCACTACATCGGTCTGCTGCTCCTGCTCGGGCTGATGGTGCTTTTGATGTACAACGATATTGTGAGGATCATTCGCCGATGAACAGAAAGATCACAAAAACCATCCACGTCCGCGGCGTGCCCATCGGCGGCGGGAATCCCATTCCCGTGCAGTCGATGACGAACACGCACACGGACGATGTTGCCGCCACGCTCGCGCAGCTCCGGCGGTTGGAAGCCGCGGGCTGTGAGATCGTGCGTCTCGCCGTGCCCAACCAGCTCGCCGCGCGAGCCCTCCCGGAGATACGGCGCGGCACCGAGCTGCCGCTCGTGGCGGATATCCATTTTGATTACCGGCTCGCGCTGGCCGCGGTGGAGGCGGGCTTTGATAAGATCCGCATCAACCCCGGCAACATCGGCTCTCCGGAGCGGGTGCGCATGGTGGCGGACGCCTGCCGCGACCATGGCGTTCCCATCCGCGTCGGCGTAAATTCCGGCTCGGTGGAAAAGGGGCTGCTGGAAAAATACGGCCTTTGCGCCAGATCCCTCTGTGAGAGCGCACTCGGCCATGTGAAGCTCCTCGAAGACTGCGGCTTTGAGGATATCTGTATCAGCGTCAAGGCGAGCGATGTCGCCATGACGGTGGAGGCCAACCGTCTGCTCTCGACGCTGTGCGATTATCCGCTGCACATCGGCGTAACGGAGGCCGGGACGAAGGAACGCGGCATTTTGAAATCTGCCGCGGGCATCGGCTCCCTGCTGCTCGACGGCATCGGCGACACGATCCGCATCTCCCTCACCGACGCGCCCGAGGAAGAGGCGCACGTGGGCGGGGAGCTTCTGCGCGCGCTGGGGCTGCGCTCCGGCGTGCAGTTCGTGTCCTGCCCCTCGTGCGGGCGGACGGAGTACGATCTCATCGGCACGGCCAAGACGGTCGAGGCACGGCTGCGCGATAAGCCGTGGAACATCACGGTCGCCGTGATGGGCTGCGTTGTGAATGGTCCGGGCGAAGCGTCCCACGCCGATTACGGCATTGCCGGCGGCAAGAGCGAGGGCGTCATCTTCAAGCACGGCGAGCCGGTGGCGCGCGTAGCGTCGGACAAGCTCGCGAACGCGCTCGTGGAACTTATTGAAAGAGAGAACCAATAATTCATGGCACAGGAAGTAAAATTTCTGGATATGTTCGGCTGCTGCGCATCCCTGCGGGACAAGTGCGGCGGGCTGGAGCTGGCAAAGGTGCAGAATGTCCTCGTCTCGCGCGAAAAGCGGACGATGGACATGTCCGTCACGTTCGCCGCGCCCGGCACGTCCGCCGATATCGCCATGCTCGAATGGCGCATCGCGGCGGAATACGGGTTTGCGCGGGTGAAGATCACCGGCAATACGTCTGCAGCGGCCCCGGCGGAGAAGAAGGCCGCGCCGCCGAAAAAGGAGGTAAAGTCCGCGACGAAAAAAGCGGAGAACGGCGACGTCCTCTTCGGCAAGCTGCCGAAGGACAACCACAGAACCGATATCTCCGAGCTGACGCTGCAATCCGGTACGGTGAGCGTGACGGGCAAGGTCTTTGCCGTGGACAGCCGGAAAATACAGAAAACGAACGCCGCGGTGCTGAGCTTCGACATGACCGACTATACCGGCAGCATCCATGTTTCCAAGTACATCCGCCAGGGCGACGATCAGTCGATCCTCGATAAGATCCGCGTCGGCGACTATCTTACGGTGCGCGGCGACGTGATCTTCAACCGCTACGATAACGACATGGCGATCGACGTCGCCGCCATTGCGAAGGAAACGGTCCCGCAGCGGCAGGACACCGCCGAAGGGGACAAGCGCGTGGAGCTCCACCTTCATACGCGCTACTCCACGCTCGACGCGCTCACCGACCCGACCGCCGCAGTGAAAACGGCGGCCCGCTGGGGTCACCGCGCCATCGCCGTGACCGACCACGGCGTAGCGCAGGCGTTCCCGGAATTCTGGCACGCGGGCGCCAAGTGCGGCATCAAGGTCATTTACGGCGTGGAGGGGTACTACATCAACGATGTAGACGACCTTCTCGCTGTCCACGGGGAGAGCGATCTCCCGCTCGATACCGACTTTGTCGGCTTTGATATCGAAACGACCGGTCTGGACAGCCATATTCACCGCATCACCGAGATCGGTGCGGTGCGCGTGGAAAATGGCGTCGTGACGAAGAGCTTTCAGACGTTCGTCGATCCCGGCATGCCCATCCCGCCCGAGATCGTGCAGCTCACCGGCATCACCGACCGGGATGTGTACGGCGCGCCGGGTGAGGCGGAGGCCGTGCGCGCGTTTCTGGACTTTGTTGGCGATCTCCCGCTCGTGGCGCACAATGCCGCTTTTGATATCGGCTTCATCACCGCCGCGGCAAAGCGCAGCGGGCTGGCATTTGACCCTGTGTACATCGATACGCTCCCCATCGCGCAGGCACTGATGAAGCAGCTCAAAAAATTCAAGCTCGATATCATCTCCAACGCGCTGGGGCTGCCGGACTTCAACCACCACCGCGCGAGCGACGACGCCGCCGTGTGCGCGCGTATCTTCACAACGCTCCGTCCGCGGCTTGCGGACAAGGGCGCAAAAACTCTCTCGGATGCCGGAGCGCTCGTGGCGGAGCTGCGCAAAAACGATGCCCGCCGCCCACGCCACATCACGCTGCTCGTGCAGAACAAGGTAGGACTGAAAAATCTCTACGAGCTCATCTCCAAATCGCATCTGGAGCACTTTAAGAAAAGCCCCGTCATTCCGAAGAGCCTTCTGATGCAGTACCGCGAGGGGATCCTCATCGGCTCGGCATGCGAAGCGGGCGAGATCTTCGACGCCGTCGTGCGCAATCGGAGCGATGCCGAGCTTGACCGGCTCGCGGCGTTCTACGATTATTTTGAGATCCAGCCGCTCTGCAACAACCACTTTCTCATCAACGACGGCAAGGCGCGCGACGAAGAGGACCTGCGCGAATTCAACCGCCGCGTTCTCGCGCTGGGCCGGCGGCTCGGAAAGCTCGTCGTTGCGACCGGCGACGTGCATTTCCTCGAACCGGAGGATGAGATCTATCGCCATATCCTTATGGCGTCGCGCAAGTTCCCGGACGCGGACAAGCCCCTGCCGCTCTATTTCAAAACGACCGAGGAAATGCTCAAGGAGTTCTCGTATCTCGGCGAGGCGGACTGCCGCGACGTCGTCGTCACCGCGCCGAACGCCATTGCCGACAGCGTGGAGAGCTTTGAGCTGCTGCCAAAGGACCTGTTCCCGCCGTCCATTCCGCACGCCGCGGAGGATCTGGAGCGCATGGTGTGGGACAAGACCCACGAGCTTTACGGCGAAAACCCGCCGGAGCTCGTCACAACGCGTATCAAAGAAGAGCTGGACGCCATTCTGGGCCGTCACTACGAGGTCATTTACATGTCCGCACAGAAGCTCGTGCAGAACTCGCTCGAGCACGGCTACCTCGTCGGCAGCCGCGGAAGCGTCGGCTCCTCCATGGTCGCGTACATGTCCGGCATTACGGAGGTCAACTCCCTTCCGCCGCACTACCGCTGTCCGAAATGCAAATTTACCGATTTTGAAAACGTGTTCATGCCGAACGGCGATAAGTACGGCTGCGGCGCGGATATGCCGGACCGTACCTGCCCCGTGTGCGGCGCGAAGCTCGCCAAGGACGGCTTTGATATCCCGTTCGAGACGTTCCTCGGCTTCGGCGGCGACAAGGTCCCCGATATCGATCTGAACTTCTCCGGCGAATATCAGGCGAACGCCCACAAATATACCGAAGAGCTGTTCGGCCGCGACCACGTATTCCGCGCCGGTACGATCGGCACACTCGCGGAAAAGACGGCCTACGGCTATGTGAAAAAGTATCTCGAAGAGCGCGGCATGACCGTTTCCAAGGCGGAGGAAAACCGTCTCGCGGCGGGCTGCGTCGGAGTAAAGCGCACGACGGGCCAGCACCCCGGCGGCCTGGTCATCATCCCGCAGGATAAGGACGTCACGGATTTCTGCCCTGTGCAGCACCCCGCGGACGACGCGACCGGCGGCATCATCACCACGCACTTTGAATATCACAGCATGGAGGCAAACCTCCTGAAGCTCGACGAGCTCGGCCACGATGACCCGACGATGATCCGTATGCTGGAGGACGCCACCGGCGTCAATGCCCGCGAGATCCCGCTCGACGATCCGGAGACCATGCGCATCTTCACCTCACCCGAGCCGCTCGGCATCCCGGACGGCGACCCGATCGTCGGTCACACCGGCACGATCGGCGTGCCGGAGTTCGGCACGGCGTTCACGCGCCAGATGCTTGTGGACACGCAGCCGCACGAGTTTGCCACGCTCGTCCGTCTGTCGGGCTTCTCGCACGGCACGGACGTGTGGGCCGGCAACATCCACGACATCGTCGTCAACGGCATCGCGCCGACCGACAAATGCGTCGGCTGCCGAGACGATATCATGCTCTACCTCATCGACATGGGCATGGAGCCGAAGCGCGCGTTCAAATTCATGGAGGCCGTGCGTAAGGGCGCCATCCACAAGGGCAAGCCGTGGCCGGACGGCATTGTGGAAGAGATGCAGCAGCTCGGTGTGCCGGAGTGGTGGATCGAATCCTGCCGGAAGATCCAGTACCTGTTCCCGAAGGCGCATGCGGTCGCGTATGTCACGATGGCGTTCCGTATCGCGTGGTTCAAGGTGCACGAGCCGCTCGCGTACTACAGCGCGTATTTTTACCGCCGCAGCCAGAAGGACGGCTTTGACGCGGAAAGCATGCTGCAGGGCATTGACAAATGCCTTGCAAAGATCAACGCCATCCGCCGCAACCCGAACGCGACGGCGAAGGAAGAGGATCTTCTCACCACGCTTGAGGCGGTATACGAATTCTACCGGCGCGGCTTTACCTTTGCGCCCATCGATATCTACAAGTCCGATTCCTACAAATTCCTTATCGAGGACGGCTGCCTGCGTCCGCCGTTCGTGGCCATCTCCGGTCTTGGCGGCTCGGCGGCGGAGGATCTCAAGCGCGCGCAGGATTCCGGCGCGAAGTTCGTCTCCATCGACGACATTTCCGACGCCTGCCCCAAGGTGAGCGCCGCCCACCTGGACATGCTGCGCAAGCTCGGCGCGCTCGGCGATCTGCCGGAGACCCGGCAGGTGAGCCTCTTTGACGCTTTCGGCGAAATGTAAAGGAGAGATAGCAGAATGAAACTGATGATCGCGTCTGACCTGCACGGCTCGGCGTATTATACGCAGGCGCTGCTGGGCCGCCTTTCCGAGGAAGCGCCCGAAAAGCTCGTGCTGCTCGGCGACATACTCTACCACGGCCCGCGCAACGCTCTCCCGCGCGATTACGACACGAAAAAGTGCGCCGCCATGCTCAACGCGCTGGAAAAAGCGCCGCTGTGCATCCGCGGCAACTGCGACGGGGAAGTGGACCAGATGGTATTGAACTTCCCCGTGCTCGCGGACTTCGCCGCCGTGTTCGCGGACGGGTACACCCTGTATCTCACGCATGGCCACCATCTCGACGAGGCGTCCAAAGCCGCCGCCCCCGGCGACATCGTGCTCTACGGACACACCCACATCCCGGCGTTCGAGCGGAAGAACGAAAAATATTATGTAAACCCCGGCTCCGTATCCATCCCGAAGGAAGAAAGCCGCCACAGCTATATGCTTTGGGAAAACGGCGTTTTCACCTGGAAGGACGTGGAGACCGGCGAGACCTGGCGCACGGAGCGCATAGAGAAATGAGCGGCGCACCGCAGGCGGTGCGTGCGCGGCTCCTTGCGCTGCAAGATGAGAAAAACGCGCCCTTCATGGCGAAGCTCGTCCCGACGCTCCCGCCGGAGACCGTTCTCGGCGTGCGCATGCCGGATGCCCGCTCGCTTGCTAGAGAGCTTTGCAAGGAGCCGGATATCGGCCTCTTTCTCGCCGACCTGCCGCACCGGTATTTGGACGAGAACAACCTCCATGCACTGGTTTTGAACGAGGAAAAGGACTATACCGCCGCGGTCGCCGCGCTCGACGCCTTTCTCCCGTATGTGGACAACTGGGCGACCTGCGACGCGCTGCGCCCGAAGGCTTTCAAAAAGCACCCAAGCGCGCTGCCGGACGAGTGCTGCCGCTGGATGCGAAGCGGCGAGACCTATACCGTCCGCTTCGGCATCGAAATGCTTATGACGCATTATCTCGACGCGGACTTCCGCCCGGAACACCTCGAAGAAATTTCCATAATTAAAAGCAATGAGTATTATGTAAACATGATGATCGCCTGGTACTTCGCCACGGCCCTCGCCAAGCAATACGAAGCGGCGGTTCCGTACATCGAGCAGCGCCGCTTTGATCCATGGACGCACAACAAAACCATCCGCAAGGCGATAGAGAGCTATCGCATCCCGGAGGAGCACAAGGCCTATCTCCGCACGCTGACAATACATCCGAAAACGCTTTAAAGGATACTTCGCGTCTGCCTTTACCGGCAGACGCGATTTTTTTACACTTCTGCGCGGATAAACGAGAGCACTGTTGTGCAATATAAACAGTAAAGGACTCGAAAACTGTAATCAACAATAAAAAATTATTATGCAGTTGACAATGCAATAATTTTATTACATAATCAAGCTACAGTTGTGGCCACATCTGTAAGAGCAAATATGACATCCCCCTTAGGAGCATCCCCGCGTGACCGATTCGCCGTTACGGCGAAAAGAACGAAAAGGAGGTAACATTTCCATGGGAGGAATCCTATCTGTATTAGCACCCGTTCTGACAGTTGCTGTGGCTTTATTGACCAAAAATGTTATTATCGCGCTTTTCATCGGTATATTTTATTCTTCGATCCTCATTAATGGCGTAAACTTCCTGGTCCCCATGGCGGACTACATTCTGCAGGGGATCCAGGGGAACGGCTTTATTCTAGTACTCTTTATCCCTCTGGGCGTTATGCTGCGGTTCATGCGTCTCGGCGGCGGATTCAAAGCCTTTGAGGAATGGGCGCACCGCAAGGTGGAGAGCGCGGAAAAGGCCGGGCTTCTGATTTTCCTTGTGTCTCTCATCATCGGCGTGCAGGACGGCCTTGCCAACATCGCCGTGGGCCGGATTGTGAAGCCGGTCGTGGACCGTCAGCGCCTTTCGCCGTATAAGTCGGCGTACATAACAGCTTCCGTTGCGCCCAATATCGCAACGCCGTTCCCGGGCGGCACATATTTCCTGTTCTGCGTCGCTATGGCCGGCGCATTCCTGCCGGACGTGAATGCGATCGCCTTTTTCTACAAGGTGTGCGGTTTGAGCATCCATACTTGGGTCGCGCTCATCCTCTGTCTTCTGGTCGTTTTGAAGGTGATCCCCGATATAGGCGAAATGAAGCGCCAGCAGGAGCTTTCCAGCCGCGGCGTGAACGTCCGCAAAGAAACGGAGGGCCCGGGCGTAGAGGCCATTATGGGCGGAGACGTAGCGCCAGACTGGTTTGCGTTCTTCTGGCCCATGGGCTCCATGATCGGCTTTATGGTTCTTACTTCCCTGATGGCGGGAGAGATCGTCGTTGTTCCGGCTGCGTTCCTTGCGGCAATTACGACGGCCATTTATGTAGCGGTAAAGCACAAAATGCCTTTCAAGACGTTTGGCGACGAGCTGGTCGCCGGATGCCTGGAGCAGGCGGGGCTCATTTTCATGCTGGCGCTCTGCTTCACGCTCGGCTACATGCTGCAGCTGATCAACTTCTCCGGCTTCATCGTTGCGTCCTTTGCCAATACGATGCCGCCGGTGTTGATTCCAATCATCGGCTTCCTTGTGTCGCTCCTTATCGGCTATGCCACCGGCTCTCTCGGCAGCGCGCTCGTTGTCATGCTGCCTCTGGTCATGCCTCTGGCGCTCGCTACGGGAGCCAACCCCGCACTGGCGTTTGCCGCGGTGTATTCCGGCAGTCAGTGGGGCGATCAGAGCTCGCCCATTTCCGATGTGTTGATCGAAAACTCCGGCGCGAACGAGGTCGATCCGGTCATCCTCTCCAAATGCATGATGCCGTACCGCTGGATCGATCTGGGAATTTCCCTCGCCGCGTTCACCATTCTGTCGTTTGTCCTGTGAATTTGAAATAACAATAAATGAAAAGGAGAATATGATTATGTCTATGCAGTCCTATAAGTATGCCGAGCCCTTCCGCATCAAGGCCGTGGAAATGCTGAAAACGACGACGCCGGAGCATCGCCGTGCCGCGCTGGAGAAGGTGGCGTGGAACGTGTTCCAGCTGAAAGCGGAAGACGTTTACATCGACTGCCTGACCGACTCCGGTACGTCCGCCATGAGCAATAAGCAGTGGGCGGCCATTATGATGGGCGACGAGTCCTATGCCGGCTGCGAGAGCTTTTACCGGTTTGAAGCGGCCATTCAGGACGTGACCGGCTTCCCGTTCGTCGTTCCCACGCATCAGGGCCGCGCCGCCGACCTTCTGCTGGCGCGCATGATGTACACGGGCCACCCGGAATACAAGTACGTCGTGACCAATATGGCGTTCGACTCCACCCGTGGCGCCGCGATGGAGTACAACATGTGGGCGGAGGATCTGCTGGCTGCACCCGGCTATGACAGCCAGCTCGAGCACCCCTTCAAGGGCAACATGGATCCCGAGAAGCTCGACCGCTTCCTTACCGAGCACAAGGGTGAGGTCGGCAATGTCATTATGACCATCACCTGCAACACCAACGGCGGCCAGCCGGTTTCCATGGCGAACATCCGTGAGTGCGGCGAGATCGCGCACAAGCACGGTCTGACCTACTATGCCGACGCAGCCCGCTGCTTTGAAAACTGCTATTTCATCAAAGAGCGCGAAGAGGGCTATAAGGATATGGACATCCGGGACATTTCCCGCGAGATGTTCTCCTACTTTGACGGTGCCGTTATGTCCATCAAGAAGGACGGTCTCGTGAATATGGGCGGCTTCTTCTGCTGCCGCGACAAGGCGCTGTACGAGCGCGCCGCCATCAGCAACATGGCGCACGAAGGCTTCCAGACCTACGGCGGACTGGCCGGACGCGATCTCGAAGCAATCGCCGTCGGCATGTACGAAGGCTCCGACTATGAGTATCTGAAAGGACGCATTGGCCAGGTCAAGTATCTCGGCGAGTGCCTTGACGAGTTCGGCATCCCCTACGTCCGTCCCACCGGCGGCAACGGCGTGTACATCGATGCGCGCAAGTTCTATCCGGACATTGCCCCGGAAAAGTTCCCCGGCCTGTGCCTCGCCGCTGACTGCTATCTCGAAAGCGGCATCCGCATCGCGGAGCTCGGCGCCTCGGCGTTTGCTGTGAAGATGGAGGATGGGACCATCCATCTGCCGGAGATCGACTATGTCCGCATCGCCATCTCCCGCCGCGTGTATACGAACAGCCATATGGAGATCATTGCCCAGACGCTCGGCAAGATGTACAAAAACGGCTCGAACTTCAAGGGCATGGACAAGCACGAATGGGGCCGTGCCGATTCCCACTTCAACAGCCACTACGTGCCCGAATTCAAATAAGGACCGATCGGAAAAACGCAACGCGGAGGGAGCGGAGGCTGGGCCTTCGCTCCCTTTTAAAAAGAAAGGGGGAAGGAAATTGACAAAGAGAAGAAAACGGTGGCTGGTACTTGTGCTTTTATCGCTGGGGACCGCTTTCGTAAATTACTCCAATATTTTTCTGGCTGCGCGGGCGGATGACGTTATGGCGCTGTACCGCTGCACGGCACCGCAGCTGGCGGCGATCGCATCCATTTCGTTTTTGCCGGGCGCTGTGCTGAGTGTTCCCTTTGGCAGATGGATCGACCGTGTCGGGAGCAAAAAGGTCCTCTGCGTGGGATTCGCCGCGGCCTCCGTCTGTCTTCTGCTGCGTATTTGGGTGAAAACGTATTGGCCGCTGCTGAGCCTTACGCTGATTGCCGGTATTTTTCTTGTACCGACGGGTGTCGCTCCGGCAAAGCTGCTGGGAGAATGGTTCTCATCAAAGGAAATGCCGGTCACTTTCGGACTGTACGGATCTTCGGCAGGGCTGGGAGCAGCCATCGGCTTTGCGACGGGAAATCTGTTCCCGAGTGTAAGAGCGGCGTTTCTGGTCATTGCCGTTTTGCCGCTGCTGCTGTCGGGGGCGTGGCTCTTGAGCGGAGAACTGGCGGCACCCGGCGCGGTGAACGGCAGCGCCCCTGCCGTTCGGGGAATGTCCTCCGTTCTGCGAAGCCGAAATCTCTGGAAAGTCGCCGCCTGTGCGTTTATCGCTTCCGGCGTTTCGCTGGTGCTCAATACTTATCTGACGCGCGCGCTCACCTTCAAAGGCGCGCTGCCCTCGGCGGCAGCGGCCATCGGCACGATCCTAAATCTTTCCATGATCGCCGGCGGCGTGCTGGGCGGGGGGCTTACGGCAAAAGTTGGCCGGTATAACAGGCTGTTTCTGGTGCTCTGCGTGAGCGGCGGCGCACTGCTTCTGGCGGCGTGGTTCGCGCCGTTCGGCGCATTCACCTATCTGGCGTTTCCGCTGGCGGCGCTGGTCCTCTCCGGGGCCGTCTGCTTGAACATGGCAAAAATATCCCTGCTTCCGCTTATTGGAGAATATAAGCCGGAGGAAGTGGCCACGGCAAACGGCGTTTCCAATATGTGCATGAGCTTCGGCAGCTTTCTTTTGCCGGTTCTTGTCTCCGCCGCTGCGGGGGAGCGGTATCCTCTGGTATTCCTGCTGGCGGCAGTGGCGTTTTCAGCTGCCGGCATTCTCGGCAGCCGGATGCCCGAGCTTGGCGGCGTTCCCGACCACGGGATTTTCTCTGCCGGAAATTGACTTGCATGCATCCGGCAAATGTGCTATCCTTAGTGCGGTCGTCCGGAGGAAAAGACAGAAAACGGACGGCCGTTCTTAATGAAAAAGGAGAATCGGAATTGGACGGCACATTGGGATCACAGAGCGTTCTTTCAACCTTTATTGAATTTTTCGGTATCGCGCTTGGCCCGCAGTATGAAATGGCGCTGTATGAGCTGAACGACGATAATACCGGCACTGCCGTTCAGGTGGAGTTTTCCCTCGTGACGGACGTGGAAAAGGAAGACCCGCTGCCGGAAGATGTTGTGAGTTTTCTTAACCAGAGCCAGTGGCACGGTACCACGTACCGCACCGGCCTGACAGCGGTGCTCGATGAGCACCGGATCGCCAATCTGGGACTTTTGTATCTTCCGGATGCCATTCCCGGAAAACGGTATCTGCTTGTTCTTCTGTGGGATTCCTCGGAGTATCTGGATATGGTGAACCGGCTGTTGATGATATCCAATCTGGACAGCAAGCTGAACGTTTCCGCTCTGGATCTCAAGAGCCTGAACAAGGATCTCCCGATCCATTTCGTTACGAACCGCCACAAGCGGGAAACGGAAAAGGAAGACTCTCTGCTGGATATTTCTGTTGCGCAGATCGACGCGGAAATACAGAAGGTGCTGGGATTACGCGCGAAAATGCAGTCGGCATTCACCCAGGAGGTCCGGCTCGAGATCGTGTCCAAGCTGTACGCCCGCGGCTTTTTTGAGATCAAGGGAATCGTCCGCAAGGTGGCACAGCGGCTCTACTGTTCGGAGGCCACGATCTACCGGTATCTTTCGCAATTGGAGAAATCCGCCAAATAAAATGGACCGGCACTCTGTGGAAGTCTCTTCCGCAGAGTGCCGATCCCTTATTTTCCACTGGCAAGATACCCCTCGAGCAGGAGCGTTGCCGCTACCGCGTCCACGTTGGCGCGGTGCTTTTTTTCCTTTTTTCCGGCGGCGTGGAGGATGGCGTGCGCCTCAATGGTGCTGCGCCGCTCATCCCAGAGTATGACCGGCAGGCCGGAGGCCACCTCCAGCAATACCTTGAACTGCCGCGCCTTTTCTGCGCGCGGTCCCTCCGTGCCGTCCATGTTCTTCGGCAGGCCGAGCACGAATTTTTCGGCGTCGCGCTCGCGGGCAAAAAAGGCGAGCCGCTGCGCGAGCTTCTCGGCGTTCCATTCCTGAATGGTGAGCGCTTCCCCCGCAAGCGTGCCGGTGAGATCGGACACCGCAACGCCGGTGCGGGCGTCGCCGTAGTCTATGGCGATGATCCGTTTCATGGCAGGACCTCCTGTATATGTATTTTTTATTACTATACCACACCGCAGCGCCCCGGCGCAATGCCCTCTCCGTTCGACGGCTTTTGCAGGGCGCTTCTGCTATGCTCTTACCCGAAAAAACATTTCCCGCGTTTTTCCGTGGGGAAGGGGGGAAAAGAGCATGAAGCGCCGGATCGCCTGTTTTGCCGTATGTCTGCTTGCCGTGCTGCTGCCGCTGCGTGCGCTGGCCGCGGAGGAGAACGTCGCCGGAGTACAGACGAACGCCGGAGACTGGGCACCCTCGCGCAGCGCCATGCCGGGCGAAGAGCTGCATTTTCGCGTCTCGATCACGCTGCATACCAGCAAGAGCTGGACGGTGCGCAGCGTATTTTCCCCCGGCGTCGAGTTTCTCTCGCTCACGGCGGTCCGCGCCGACGGAGAGAGCGTCAACGCCTCGTACTATACGCTCGTCACCGGCGCGCGCTCGCCGGAGAGCGCTTTTGCGCTCCATCTCTCGGCGCACTTTTCCGCGCGGGAGAGCGTCTGCCTGACGGTCGAGTGGACGGCGCGGCTGCGCGACGGCTGCTTGACCGGCGCGGAGGGAAACAGCGTATCTCTCACCGCAGTGAGCGAGAGCGGCCAGACCGCAGCGAGCGGCAGCGCGGCGGTTTTTGCCTACGGCTTTTCCGTTTTCCGCGGCGTGCGCTTTGCCGATGCGCGCGTGGCGGATCATCCGCTGCCGTCCGCCTGCTTCCGTCTCTACTATGACGCCGCGGCGCGCGAACCCGTGGCGTTCCGGGAGAACGGGGACATATATCTCGCGTGCGCTCTCGGCTGCGGCCACACGCGCCATACCTACATTCTGCGCACCGCGGAGGACGGGTACGTCCGCATTGAGGGACTTCCCACCGGAACGTATTATTTGCAGGAGTCACGCCCGCCGTCCGGGTACGGCTGCGCCGCCGATATGCTGCGCGTGACGCTCACGGAGAACGGAGCGCTGGAAACCGACGCGCCCGAGGTATCTGGCAGCACGCTCCTGCTGCTCGAAACGGCGCAGGAGTCGCTGCCGGAGAACAAAACGCTCGCCTTTTACCGCCGCGGCTGCGGCGTGATGGCCGTGCTGTTCACCACCGTTTTGTGCGGAAAGCGGCGGTATTGGTGAATCATTTTTTCTCCTTGGGCTTAAAGATCACGGCGGCGAGATATCCGAAGAATACCGCCGCGGCGATACCGCCCGCCGAGGCCGTTAGCCCGCCGGTGAACGCGCCGAGAAAGCCTTTCTCCGCCACGGCTTTTTCCACGCCCTTGGCAAGCGTGCTGCCGAAGCCCGTGAGCGGGACGCTCGCGCCCGCGCCCGCCCACTCGATGAGCGGCGCATAGACACCGATCGCGTGCAGCACGACGCCGAGCACGACATAGCATGTCAGAATGCGCGCCGGAGTGAGCTTTGTGCGGTCAATGAGCACCTGCCCGAGCGCGCACAGCGCCCCGCCGACGAGAAACGCCTTGAGATAATCTGTCCACATAGTCCTTACCCCCGATCAACGTCCAGCACCACGGCATGACAGATGCCGGGGATACTTTCGCCCTGCTGCGACGTTGTCGGCGACATGAGCGCGCCGGTCGCGGCAAAGAGCACGCGCGGCCAGTCGCCGCAGGTCATGCGCTGGAGAATATGGCCGCAGAGCACCGACGCGCTGCACCCGCAGCCGCTGCCGCCGGCGTGCACGTCCTGCGTCTCCGGATTGAAAATGAGCATGCCGCAGTCCGTGGAGCATACGCCGAGATCGACGCCGTCCCGGAGAAAGAGATCGGTCAATATCTCGTGCCCGATTTTTCCGAGATCGCCGGTGATGATCGCGGCATAGTCCGCCGGGGTACGCCCGGTGTCGGCAAAGTGCGCGCGGAGCGTTTCATATGCCGCCGGAGCCATTGCCGCGCCCATGTTGTTCGCGTCCGTCACGCCCGCGTCACGGATACGCCCGGTCGTGACGTGCGTCACGTAGGGGCCTTCGCCCTCGCTCGTGAGCAGCAGAGCGCCCGCGCCGGTCACGGTCCACTGTGCTGTCGGCGTGCGCTGCCCGCCGTATTCGAGCGGGAGCCGGAACTGCCGCTCCGCCGAGCAGAAGTGCGAGCTCGTCATGGCGCACACGGTGTCGGCATACCCGCCGTCGATCGTCATTGCGGCGAGCGACAGGCTCTCCGCCATCGTGGAGCACGCACCGTAAACACCGAAGTAGGGGATGGGGAGATCGCGCGCGGCGAATGTGGAGCCCGCGCACTGGTTGAGAAGGTCGCCCGCGAACAGATACTGAATGTCCGAGGGCGGGATCTTCGCTTTGTCGCAGCAGAGCGCAAAGCACTTGGAGAGCATCACGCTCTCCGCTTTCTCCCAGCTTGACTGGCCGAAGTAGGAATCGTCGCTGATATAGTCGAACCATTTCCGCAGGGGGCCTTCGCCCTCCTTCTGCCCGACGACGCAGCTGCCCGCCGCGATAGAAGGCGGGTTTGTAAAGGCGACCGTCTGCCGCCCGAGCCGCTTGTTTTTCAGAAAAACCACCGTCTTTCCCTTTTTTCATAGAGTACCCCGAAAAAGCAAAAAAATCCCTCCGGTACAAGCCGGAGGGAGAAAAATGTTTGATTTACGTGCGTCCGACGGACTGGTAGTTCCAGCCGAGCGAGTTTTCGCGCAGCATCATAAAATTATCGGTGTACATCTGGAGAAGCCAGTAGTTCATCTCGATCTCCGGGTCACAGATGTAGATCTTGCCGTCGAGCGTGATCTCCGTCCAGGCGTGCGGCTGGTTTTCTATGCCGATGCTGCCGGCATAGGTGCGGGCGTTGTACCCAAGACCGCGGGCGAGCGCGCAGAACGCTCCGGCATAGCAGTAGCAGTTGCCCTTGTTCGTGCGGAAGATCGTGAGCGCCTCGTCGATGTTCCAGCCGGTCGCGCCGGAGTCGTAGTAGTTGCGCGTGAGGTACTGGAAATCGTTTTTCACGTGGTAGTAGATCGTTTTGAGATCGTCGAGCCGCGCGGCGTCCGGCGTCATAAAGTCGGAGAGCGTCTGCGCGACGTAGTCGTCGAGCTCCGCATGGCCGCTCGTATAGCGCCCGTTTTTATCGAAATAGAGCCCGTCAAACTCCGCGTCGGTGAGAAAATATCCGTCGTCGCCGAGCCGGTAGAGATATCCGTCGAACCAGAGGAAGCCGTCGCGCGTCATGGAGATAAGAGATTCTTTCGTGAGCGTTCCGCCGCCCGCTGCGGCGAGCACTTCGGCGGATGCCCAGCGCGTTGGGGCGACATCCGGATGATAGACGTCCTCCGCGGCACTTGCGGAACCGAGCAGCCGGGAAACGCAGAAAGCGAATTCTGCGCGCGTCGCATGTTCGCTCTCCGTCTCCGGCAGAGCTTCAAGCACCGGCCCGACGGTCTCGGGATCGAAAAGGGCGTCCAGCGCGCTCTTGAGCTCCTCGCGCGTGAGCGCTTCTTCCGGTGCGGCGTCGAGCGACGCGAGCAGAGCCGGGTCCAAGCGCTCTTCCGGCGCGAGCGCGCGCAGCGCCGCGGCGCACTCCGCGTGCGTTATCGCGCTCTCCGGGCGGAGCAGTCCGTATTCGTCGGGGAAGAGGAACGCCGCGCCGGTATTGAGCACCGGCCGCGCCAGAGCGTAATACACCGTGTCCGCCGTGACCGACGCCGAGAGATCGACGCGCGCACCGGTCTCATCCGTCCACGCAACGAGACGCAGGCCCTCCGGCAGCGCGGCATCCATAGTGGGAGTGCCGCCGAACGGGACGCTCTCGGTTTGGAGAACGTCGTCACCGAGACGGTATTCCACGGTGTAAACCGGCGTTTCCGTCGGCGCGGGCGTGGTCTCCGTCGTGGCGGGAGCGTTTGCGGCGAGGGGAACGGCCTCCGCCCGGTAGCCGCAGCCGTGGAGAAAAACGGCGGCGAGAAGCACCGCGGCAAGCGATGCGAGACGGAGCATTTTCAATTTCATGGAGACGATCCCCTCCCGGAATTGCTTTTTTACAGAACATGCGATACAATTATAATATTCCCGCCACGGCGTGTCAAATGCGATCGGACTGCGGCGGAAACAGCGAGGAAACTATGAAAAAAAACGCGAATAAAGAGAGACTGCCCCTGCTTTTCGCCGCACTGCTCGGCGCACTTCTTCTGTCAAACTGCGGCTACCGCCCGGATGGGATCGAAGCCGTGCAGCCGCTTGCGGACGCGCCCGTCGCCGCGGCAGCCCTGCCGGAGGAAACCGCCGCGCCGCAGGGAAAGACCTATACGGTGACCTACCGCGTGAACGGCGCGGAAACAACGGAAATCGTGGCCGAGGGCGGCAGCGTGCAGAATGCGCCGGAATTTATGGCGGGCGAGAACTGCGCCATCGTCGCCTGGAAAAACGCCAACGGCACAAAGGTGGATATCCGCACCGCACCGGTATACGCCGACGCGGTGTATGAAGCCGTCCCCGGCCCGGCGCTCCGGCGCGAAGGGGCGTATATCGCGGCGGGAAACGACGGACTTTTCCATCCGCTCGATAAATTTACGCGCAGCGACGCCGCCCGCGCCGTGTACGCGCTGCTCGATACGAAGCCGACCGGCGAGACATTTTTGAAGGACGTCACGACCCACGCCAAGTGCTACACCGCTGCAACGACGCTTGTGACGGCGGGATACATGACGCTCAACGAAGGCCGGTTCTATCCGGACGTCGCCATCACCCGCGCCGATCTCACAGCGCTGCTCGAAAAGGTGTTCTCTCCCACGGCGGTGGAGCGCGCCCTTGCCAATATGACGGACGAAACGCCCTTCACCCGCGCCGAGGCTGCCGCGGCGATCAACGCGCTGCTGGAGCTGGACGCGGCGGGACTTGCCAACGCGCCGTACTTCCCGGACGTCGCCCCGGACATGGAAAACTATGCCGCTGTAGAGCTTGCCGGACAGAGCGGGACGATCTCCTGGCTCAGCGGCGACAGGGCGGAGCCGGGCTTTCTGAATCTGGACGGATACCTCTACTGCGTCGGCGAGGACGGCTATTTCGTGCGCGACACGATGGTCGGCACGCTGTACTTTGATATTTCCGGCCGGTATACGAGCGGGGACGACGCGCTCGATACGTTCGTCGCCGACATCATCGATGCTAACACGAATGCCTCCATGACCCGCGAGGAAATGCTGCGCGCGGTGTATGAGTATGTGCGCGACCATTATCTCTATCTCAAACGCAATCTCTACGAGGTCGGCGAGACCGGCTGGGAGATCCCCGAGGCGCTGCTCATGTTCCAGAGCGGCAAGGGAAACTGCTACAACTTCACCGCCGCGTTCTGGTCGCTTGCGCGCGGTATCGGGTTTGATGCGGTGTGCTATAGCGGCCTCGTCGGTGTCGGGCGCGACCCGCACAGCTGGGTGGAGATCACGTTCGACGGCATCCCGTATGTGTTCGATGTGGAGACCGAGATGTCCTACCGTCTCGTGAACGACTACATAACGAGCATGTACTGGAAAACCTATGAAGAGGTCGCGGCGTGGAGCTATGTCCGCACGCCGGAGGAAGCCGCCGCCACCGCGCCGGAAAATGCGGGATAACGGGGCTTGACATCCGCTTTTTCCTGTGGTAGATTACCCTTCGCTCGCTCGGAGGGCGCGCTGTTCAATGGAAACGGCAGCCGGATAAGGCGCAGACTGAAATGTCTGTTCCTTGTCCGGCTTTTTTCATGCCCGCATGGAGCAGGAAAAAGACAAAGAAGGAGAAAACGATGGACATTCTGCACGGGAAAATCAAACCGCTTTATTTCAAATATCTGTCCGCTGCGTTCGGCAGCGCGCTGATATCGAGCATTTACGGCGTGGTAGATATGGCGATGGTCGGCCAGTATCAGGGGCCGGACGGCTCGGCGACGCTCGCCGTGGTCGCGCCGGTGTGGAACGTGATCTACAGTCTCGGCCTGCTTATGGGCATCGGCGGGAGCGTCCTGTTCAGCATGCGGCGCGGCGGTGGAAAAAGCCGCGGCAGCGAAAACCAGTTCTTTACCGCCGCCGTCATCGGCTCGGTGATCCTCGCGGC
>DHKA01000008.1:26447-52849 GCA_002404605.1 Clostridiales bacterium UBA4706
ACGAAACGCTGCTCCCGCTCGCGGAGGCGTATCTGCGCCCGGTGCTGTATGTGCTGCCGCTCTTCCTCTTCGGACAGATGCTCGCGGCGTTCATCCGCAACGACGGAAATCCCGGCCTTGCGACCGCCGCGGTGCTCTCGGGCGGCATTTTCAACGTGTTCGGCGATTATTTCTTCGTATTCACCTGCGATATGGGCGTGGTCGGCGCAGGCCTCGCCACGGCGATCGGCTGCGGTGTTTCGGTCGCTGTCATGCTCACGCATTTCCTCCGGAAAAAGAATACGCTCCGCTTTGTGCGTGCGGAGAAGCTGGGACGCACTCTCGGCAAGATCGCCGTCACGGGCTTTTCGACCTTCTTTATCGATATTGCCATGGGCATTCTCACGGTGCTCTTCAACCGGCAGATTATGCGGTACCTCGGCGCCAATGCGCTCGCAGTGTACGGCCCGGTCATCAACGTGAGCACATTCGTCCAGTGCTGCGCCTACAGCGTCGGTCAGGCGGCGCAGCCGATCCTCTCAACGAATTTCGGCGCGCGGCAGAGCGGGCGCATCCGCGAAACGCTCCGGCTCGCTGTCGGTACAACGGCGGTGTTCGGCGTTTTCTGGACGGCGCTGAGCCTTGCCTGTCCGGATCTCTATATCCGCATTTTTATGAACGCCACGCCGGAGATCTTCGCCATTGCGCCCGGCATCATCCGCGCGTACGCGCTCTCGTTTTTGCTGCTGCCGTTCAATATTTTTTCCACGTATTATTTCCAGGCTATTTTGCAGCCGCGGGTATCATTCATCGTATCTGTGGTGCGCGGTCTCGTGGTGAGCGGCGCGCTCATTCTTCTGCTGCCGCCGCTCTTTGGCGCGGATTCGCTCTGGTACGCCATGCCGGTCACGGAGCTTTTAACGGCGGTATACGTCGCTGCGTCCATGAAAAAATACACCGGCCGTCTGCCGGAATAAAGTATGCCCTGGCAGAACGCGCTTCTGCCGGGGTATTTTCATAGGACGAACCCTCCGCACATATAGATAAACTGCCGGAAGGGGAGTGGTGCATGATGCAAACGAACAGAGAGGAGCGGGCGTGCGAGCTGGCGAGGTGGATCGTAGAAAACAATGCCACCGTTCGCGCGGCGGCGAAGCGCTTCGGCATCTCCAAAAGCACGGTGCACAAGGATCTGTCCGAGCGTCTGCGGCAGATCGACCGGCTGCTGTATGAAAAGGTGCGCCTCGTTCTCGAGCAGAACAAGGCGGAACGGCACCTGCGCGGCGGCGACGCCACCCGGAGAAAATACCTGCACGCCGGGACGCACGCTCCCGAAGAGAGAAAAACATACGGCTGAAAAGTATACAAAGCGGACGGGCTGCCGGTACTCCGGCAGCCCGAAAATCATTTTTTCCCGCCCAGAACGAACACCATGCTCATCGGAATATACAGCACCAGCGCGGCCACCGAAACGACAATACCCATGTTTCTTTCCTCCTTGTCAAATTAACATCTTCTTTATGGAACAAGCATACCGCATTGTGTGACCCATAAAACGGACTTCCGCAATGTGTTGATAAATCAACACGGTGTCATCAAAAGAAAAAATCCGGAAAAATCGGCGAGGAACATCTTGCTTTTCGTGTCGGTTTTCCGTATAATATGTTTGAAATTATCCATAAGGGAGGGCTGATCCTTGATCGTCAATCAGCAGACCGCCGCGCAGAAAAAGGTGGACGAGCTGTATGCCACGCTCGGACGCCGCCGCGGAGCGTCGCCGTTCGGGAGCTGTCCGGTCAATCTGACCGCCTCGTTCGTGCAGCTGTGCCTTGCGCAGAGCTGCGGAAAATGCGTTCCCTGCCGCGTGGGGCTGGACCGGCTGCACGCGCTTCTCGAAAAGATCCTTGACGGCCGCGCTACGACGGACGATCTCCGCGCCATTCGCCGCAGCGCCGCCGCCATTTACGACAGCGCCGACTGCGCCATCGGGTTTGAGGCCGCGCGTCTCGTGCTCGACGGGCTGGAGGCCTTCCGGGACGATTACCTCTCCCATATCGAAAACGGCGTATGCACCGCGGCGTTCGACGCCGTGCCGTGCGTGGCCGGCTGCCCGGCAAACGTGGACGTGCCGGGCTACATTGCTCTCATCCGCGAGGAACGCTACGCCGACGCCGTGCGTCTCATCCGCAAAGATAACCCCTTCCCGGGCGTCTGCGGTCTCATCTGCGAGCATCCGTGCGAAAAACACTGCCGCCGTCAGATCGTGGACGATTCCATCAACATCCGCGGTCTGAAGCGCTACGCGGTCGAGCGCGCGGGCATCGTCCCCACGCCGCCGTGCGCGCCGTTCAACGGCAAAACGGTCGCCGTCATCGGCGGCGGACCGGCGGGCCTTACCGCGGCGTACTATCTTCAGCTCAAGGGCTATCATGTTACGGTGTTTGAAAAGCACAAGCGTCTCGGCGGCATGCTGCGCTACGGCATCCCGAGCTACCGTCTGCCGGACGACGATCTGGACCGCGACATCGACGCCATCCTCTCCACCGGCATTCAGGTCAAGCTCGGCGTGGATATCGGCGGCGAGATCACGTTCGACCAGATCCGCAGCGAGTATGACAGCGTATATATCGCCATCGGCGCGCAGATCGTCAACCGCATGAACATCCCCGGACAGGACAGCGAGGGTGTTCTCTCCGCGGTCGAGTTGCTCGGCGCGGTCGGCGCGGGCAAAGCGCCGGACTTCACGGGCAAGCACGTCGTCGTGGTCGGCGGCGGCAACGTCGCCATGGACGCGACGCGCACCGCCAAGCGCCTGGGTGCGGCCTCCGTTACCTGCGTGTACCGCCGCCGCATCGAGGACATGACCGCCGCGCGCGAGGAGATCGACGGCGCCATCGCCGAGGGCTGCGAGATCATGCCCATGCTCTCCCCGGTGCGCATCGAGACCGAAGGCGACCGCGCCGTCGGCATCGCGGTGCAGCCGCAGCTCTCCGGTCCCATTGAGAACGGCCGCCCGAAGCCCATCAACGCCGACCAGCCGGAGATCGTTCTCCCGGCGGACGTCGTTGTCACTGCCATCGGACAGGCTATCGACTCGGCGCACTTTGAAAGCAGCGGCGTCGGCACAGAGCGCCGCCGCATCAAGGCCGATCCCTCCGGCGCCGTGCCCGGCATGCCGGGCGTGTTCACCGGCGGCGACTGCTTCTTCGGCCCCTCTACGGTCGTGCGCGCCATCGACAGCGGCAAGGTCGTTGCGGGTAACATCGACCACTATTTCGGCTTCCACACGCCGATCACCTCCGGTGTGGACATTCCCCCGGCGCAGACCATCGGCAAGCCCGCATGGGGCCGCGTCAACATGCGCGAGCGCACCGCCGGCGACCGCAAGGAGGACTTCAATCTCATGGAGGCGTGCCTTACGGATGAGGAGGCCGCGCAGGAATGCTCGCGCTGCCTGCGCTGCGACCATTACGGCTACGGCGCATTCCGCGGAGGGAGGAAGGACAGATGGTAAATCTTCGCATCAACGATAAGCCTGTCATGGTGGAGGACGGCACTTCCATTCTCCACGCGGCGCGACAGCTCGGTATTACGATCCCGTCCCTCTGCTATCTGAAACATGTGAGCAAGGTCGCGGCCTGCCGCGTGTGCATGGTAGAGATCAAGGGCACCGACCGACTCATGGCGGCGTGCGACACGATCTGCGCCGAGGGCATGGAGGTCTACACGAACACGCTGCGCGCGCTCGTTGCGCGGCGCAACAACGTGCAGCTCATCCTCTCGCAGCACGACTGCAACTGCGCCACGTGCGTCCGCAGCGGCAACTGCACGCTGCAGAAGCTCGCCGCGGATATGAACATCATTGAAAATCCCTACGAGACGAAGCTCCCGGCCAACAACTGGAACCAGAAGCTCCCGGTCATCCGCACGGCGTCGAAGTGCGTGCAGTGCTTCCGCTGCATCGCCGTGTGCGAGAAGATCCAGAGCATGAACGTCTGGGACTTCCTCGGCACCGGCAGCCGTGCCACCGTCGGCGTGCGCGGCGGAAAGAAACTCGACGAGGTGAACTGCGCCTACTGCGGCCAGTGCATCACCCACTGTCCGACCGGCGCTCTCCGTGAGCGGGACGATACCGAAAAGGTCATCGCCGCGATCGACGATCCGAAAAAGGTCGTCGTGCTGCAGGTCGCTCCGGCGGTGCGCGCTGCGTGGGGCGAGGGGCTGGGCCTTCCCAAGGAGCTTGCCACCGAAGGACGCATGGCAGCGGCCTTCCGCGCCGCGGGCGCCAACTATGTCTTTGACACGAACTTTGCCGCCGACCTCACGATCATGGAGGAGGGCAGCGAGCTTCTCTATAAAATGAAGCATTCGCGGGAATTCCGGCGGCCGCTCTTTACGTCGTGCTGCCCCGGCTGGGTACGGTTTTTAAAGCTCGAATACCCCGACATGGTGCCGCAGCTCTCCACGGCCAAGTCCCCGCAGCAGATGTTCGGCGCGGTGACGAAAACGTGGTTTGCCAAAACGCACAACATCGATCCGAAGGACATTTTCTGCGTCTCCGTCATGCCATGCGTTGCGAAAAAGTACGAGTGCGCCGTGCCGGAGATCAACAGCTCCGGCTTCCGGGACGTGGACGCCGTGCTAACGACTCGCGAGGTGGACCGTCTGCTGCGGCTCAAATGGATCAACGTGGCCGACCTGCCCGAGGAGGAATTCGACTCGCCTCTCGGCGAGGGCACGGGCGCTGCCGTCATCTTTGGCGCGACCGGCGGCGTGATGGAAGCGGCGCTGCGCACCGCGTACGCCGTTCTGGAAGGCCATAACCCCGACCCGGACGCCTTCAAAGCCGTCCGCGGCACGGACGGGCGCAAAGAGATCTTCGCGACGATCGGCGGCGTGCCGGTGCGTGCGTGCGTGGCGAGCGGCCTTATGAACGCCCGCGCCGTCGTAGAGGATATCCGCGCCGGACGTGCGCAGTACGACTTCGTGGAGATCATGGCATGTCCCGGCGGCTGCGCCGGCGGCGGCGGTCAGCCGTTCCGTGAGGGAATGGAGCTCGCCGGAGAGCGCGGCGAAACGCTTTACGAGATCGACCGGAACAACCCGGTGCGCTTCTCGCACGAAAACGCCTCTGTGCAGAAGGCCTACGATGACTTCTTCGATAAGCCCCTTTCGCACAGATCCCACGAGCTTCTCCACACCGACCAGACAACGTGGAGCCTCCGCTAAACTTTTTTACTATCCCTTCCGTCTGCTATAATAGACGGGAGGGATATTTTTATGGTATCATGCGAAAAAAGGAGGCGGTGAAGCGATGGAAACGAAAATAAAGCCGTCCGTGGAAACGTGGTTCTGCCGCGGGTATCTCTTCTTGATGCTCGCGCTGCTGCCGCTCGCCGTCCACGACGGTTTTTTTGATATCACCGAAACCAAGACGGTCTGTTTCACCGTGCCGACGGTCGCGTTTGTCCTTGCGCGTCTCGGCTTCACGCTCTACCGGGAAAATGGTCTCCCGCGCCGGAAGCTCATAGGCGCGGAATGGGCGGCGCTGACGTTCTGTCTTATATGCTTTGTTGCGTCCGTTTCGGGCGGGGACTTTGCCGGATCTTTCCTCGGCGAGCGCGGACGGTATCAGGGGCTCGGGATGATGTGGCTCTATGCCGCGCTGTACTTCGCCTTTTCCGGCGCGCGGGTCCGCTCCGGCGATGTTCTTATCCCGCTCGGTCTCGGACTTTTCCTCAGCGGCGCGCTCGCGGTGTGCAACCATCTCGGGTACGATGTGCTCGGTTTCTGCTCACCGCTTAATGAGTTTGACCGCGGGCGGTACATATCCACGCTCGGTAACATCAATTTCGCGGGAGCGTATCTCACGCTCGTGTGGCCGGTCTGCGCCGCGGCGCTGCTTACGGAACGGCGGCGCTGGAAAGGGATCCTCCTGGGGATCGTCTGCGTCACCGGCCTCTGGGCGGCGATGGCGGTGCGGAGCGAGTGCGCGGTGCTCGGCATCGGCGCGGCGCTCGTGCTGCTGCCGCTATTTGCGAAAAAGGAGCTGGACGCACTGCGGCGGTATCCGCTGCTGCTCGCCGGTACAGCGCTTTCCGTACTCGCTTACCGGGCGGTCGTTTATGATTTCGGAAAATTTCTCTCCTCGCTCGGACGACATTTTTCGGAGCCGGTGGTAATGCTGCCGCTCGCGGCGGTGGGACTTGCGGCGTATTTCCTGCTGCGGAAGAGGGAGAAAAAAACGCTCCTTCTCATCCGGAAGATCTATGCGTATGTTCTGCTTGCCGCGGCGGTGCTGGCGGCGGTCGTTCTCATGCTGCTCAACACCGTGTGGAGCGCCGTGCCGCTCGGCGGCATGGACGATTGGCTGCGCTTTTCGGATTCCTGGGGCACCGACCGCGTCGGCGTGTGGAAATACTGCCTTTTGCTCTTCGGCGATTTCCCGTTCGGAAAAAAGCTCGTCGGCGGCGGCTGCGGCGTGCTCGCGGCGCTCGATGTGCAGCACCGGTATTTTTCGGACGCGATTCTCGATGCTGCGCACTGCGAATATATCCAGCTCCTGCTCAACTGGGGCGTGCTCGGTCTGGGGGCATATCTCGCGTGGATCGTTCTGGCGCTGCGCCGCGCGTTGAAAAAAGGCGGCGCTCTCTCCTTCGCTCTCGCGGCGGGACTTCTCGGTTACGGCGTGCAGGCTCTCGTCAACATTGCGCAGGCCCCCGGTATTTCGCTCTTTTTTGTGCTCCTTGCCGTTCTTCGCGGACAAAATGACGCGGAGGAATTGACTTGCGGATAAATGGTGTTATAATTGCAATATGTTGAGAAAAACACATATTAAGGAGAGTGAGCATATGAATCTGACCCCGGAACAACAGGCAATTCTGAACGGTGAAAAGGGCGAAGTGCTTGCCAAGGTGATGAAAACGCTTGTCATGTACGGCGATGCGTTCGGCGCGGAAAAGCTCGTGCCGGTCACGAGCAAATACGGCCACACCGTCATCAGCTTCGGCATCAATACGATGAAGCCGGTGTACGACCTGTACGACCAGCTTCTTGCCTCCGGCGCGGAATTCCAGCAGAAGTTCACCGCGGACCCACTGCCGCTCGATCCGAACGTCCCCTCAAATCTTTTGCAGGATCTTGTGTTCAAGCAGTTCATGTATAAGCTCCAGCCTCGCTACGAAGAGCAGCTCCGCCGCATGGGTATGAAGGACGAAAAGGACTTCACCTGCGCCTGCTATTTTGACGAGGTCGGCAACATTCCCGAAAAGGGCGAAGTCCTCTCCTGGGCGGAGTCCTCCGCCGTCGTTTACGCCAACAGCGTGCTCGGCGCGCGCTGCAACCGCAACTCCGGCATCATCGACGTTATGGGTTCGATGATCGGCTATGTGCCGTACTTCGGCCTGCTGACGGACGAGGGCCGCAAGGCCACCTGGGTCGTTGAGGTCAAAACGACGAAGAAGCCCGAAGCGCAGCTTCTCGGCAGCGCCATCGGCATGAAGGTCATGGAGGATGTGCCATACATCCGCGGTCTTGATGCGTGGCTCGGCACGGAACTCAACAAGGACAACAAGGCGTATCTCAAGGACTTCGGCGCGGCGACCGCCTCGAACGGCGCGGTCGGTCTCTACCATATCGAGCATCTGACCCCCGAAGCCGTGGAGCAGGGCGACGCGCTCATAGCCCCCGGCGCGCAGGTCTACGTGGTGGACGACGCCGAGCTCGAGCGTGTGAAGGCGTCCTACCCGGTCATCTGGAAAAACCCGAACGCGAAGCCGAAGCTTGCCTTCATCGGCTGCCCGCATCTCACGATAGATCAGCTCGTCGACTGGACGAAGAAGATCGAGGAAGGTCTCAAGGCGTCGGGCCGCGACAAGCTCGCCGTGCCCACGGTGCTCACCACCGCGCCGCCGGTGCTCGAAGAGTTCAACAAGGGACCCTATGCCTACCGGCTCAAGAAAACGGGCGCGATCTTGAGTTATATCTGCCCGCTGATGTACATGAACAACCCGCTCTCCAAGTCCATGCCGGTCATCACCTGCTCGAACAAGCTGCGCACCTATACCTCGGCGAAATTCTATTCCGAGGACGAGATCGTCGGCATCATCACCGGAAAGGAGACCAAATAACATGGCGAAAACGTTCAAGGGCCGCGTTGTCGTTCCCGGCACCGTCACGGCCAAAGCTCTCGTTTCCCACGGCGGCTTCAATACGCTCGCAAGCTACCAGTCCGCGCTCATGTTCGGCGATAAGGACGTAAAGTGCGGCGATCAGAACAACCCCGATATCTATAAAAAGCCCATGATCGGCGTGGCGCTGTGCCTGCCGCAGACCATCGGCTCCACGACCGGCGGCATGGTGTTTTTCACAGCCGGCGCACAGGGAAAGCTGCCTGCGTGCATGTGCTTCTCCAAGCCCATCGACTCGCTCGCCGCTGCCGGCGCCATCCTCTCCGATGTGTGGACGGAGACGCATATGCCCGTCGTCGATTCTCTCGGCGATGAGTTCCTCGAATACGTCAAGACCGGCATGAGCGTAACGCTTGCCGAGGACGGGACGGTGACGGTCGAATGAAATGCGCGATCTACGGCGCCGGTTCTCTCGGAACGGTGCTCGGCGCTTACATGACGAAGGGCGGCATCCCCGTTGAGCTCGTCAACCGCAACCGCGCCCACGTGGACGCGCTGCGCGAAAAGGGCGCGCACATCACCGGCACGGTGGACTTCTCCACGCCGGTGACAGCCATCACCCCGGAGGAGATGACCGCGCCCTACGACGTCATTTTCCTTATGACGAAGCAGCTCCACAACAAGGAAGTGGTGACCTTTTTAAAGCCTCTGCTCGCGCCCGACGGCGTGATCGTCACGTTCCAGAACGGCATCCCCGAACCGGGCATCGCCGAGATCGTCGGCGAGAGCCACACGATCGGCTGCGTGGTGGAGTGGGGCGCAACGATGGACGCGCCCGGCGAGTGCGTCCTCACGAGCGACCCGGACAGTCTCTCGTTCCACATGGGCGGCATGCCGGGCGTTTCGGACGCAAAACTCGCGGAGGTGCGCTCCCTGCTCGAGAAAATGTGCCCGGTGGCGATGGAGGATAACCTCCTCGGCGCGCGCTGGTCGAAGCTCCTCATCAACGCGACGTTCTCCGGTATCGGAACCGTCGTGGGCGGCGTGTTCGGCGATGTGAGCGAGAAGAAGGACGCCCGGCGCGTCGCGGTGCGCTGCATGAAGGAGTGTATCGACGTCGGCCACGCCGCGGGCGCGACGTTTGCTCCCGTGCAGGGCAAGGATCTTACGAAGCTGTTTTATTATAAAAACGGCTTCAAGCGTGCTATTGCGGAGCTCCTTGTGCCCATCGCAATGAAAAAGCACCGCGCCATTGAGCCGTCCATGCTGCAGGATCTCAAAAAGGGCAAGCCCTGCGAGATCGACGCGATCAACGGCGTCGTGTGCGAGTGGGGCCGCAAGTGCGGCGTGCCCACACCCATCAACGACCGCATCGTTGAGATCGTGAAGAAGGAGCAGACCGGGGAACTCCCTCTCGAGGAAAAGAACATCCGCTTCTTTGACGATCTGCTGTAAACCGAATAAGCAAATGCCCCTCGGCCTTCCGCCGAGGGGCATCTGCATGTTGTTTATATATGTGGCGCCGTCATTTCTTGGCAAAAAAATCCTCGCAAAAGCGATTCCATTTCACTTCATACTCTGCATGAGAGACGGGCGTCATATCTTTTGGAGCGAAGATCCCGCGCCGGTTAGCTTCCTTCACGAACGCATAGATATAGTCGCTTGAGGTCTCGATCACGCCGCGGACATGATCCCAGCCCTGCATTACAGCATAATAAAGCCTTGTGTGTCCGTCCAGGGAAATGTATCTCCCGTTATAGGGGAGCAATTGCAGGATAATATCCTCCGACCTGTGAATGAAGGTGCGAATCGCTGCGATTTTTTCTTCATCAACAAAAAACTGCGACGGCTGGATATCGTCCAGAGAGACCGTCAGACGCTCCATCTGCGGGAATGCCAACAGAATGCTTTTATGTGAATCGTAAAACGTTGTGATGTGCGGCGCGTAGAAGCGGAATTCCTCAATCGCCTTTTGGTATGCCTGTGGGTTCTCGCCGCGGACGATCGCTTCAAAATCGGAAACAATCTCAACCTCGTAGTGTTTGCCGTCTATGAGAAAGCATCCGTGCTGATAAAGAACGTTTTTGGCAAATCGGGCGTCGGCATAGGAGTTTATCCGTTGAATTTCCATTTTTGTCCTACCCTTACTCAATCGGTATAGCGGTTGATGAACTCGGCACGGATCTTGGAATAGACGATCTTCTGCTCTTTGTATAAGCCAAAGTTTGCCGAGAGCATGAAGCTGATGGCGGCGGCAATGGCATAGTACTGGATGTTTGCCCCGCCGAACATCTCCACGCCAAGGAAAATGGCGCTGATCGGGCAGTTGAGTGAGCCGCAGAACATGCCGAGCAGTCCCACCGCCGCACCGAGTCCCGGCGCGAGACCGAATAGATCACCGAGCACGCACCCGGCAGTCGTGCCGATGAACATGGCCGGGACGATCTCGCCGCCTTTGTAGCCGGTCGTCATCGTGAGCACGGTGAAGAGCATCTTGAGTGCGAACGCCTCCGGGCGGGCATGTCCCTGTATGGCGGCGGCGATCACATCCATGCCCGCGCCGTTATAATCCCGCGTGCCGAGCAGCACGGAGAGCAGCACGACGGCGCTGCCGCCGAGAAACACACGCAGATAGCTGTTCGGGACGGCTTTGCCAAGCGCTTTCCCACCCTGCCGCAGCGCGATGCAGTAGATGATGCTGAGTACCGCGCAAGCCGCGGCAATGGCAACGACCGTTCCGGCGCTCGCCCACGTAAACGGCACGGCCGCACCGAGCGGGAACGTCTCCGCCGCCGCGCCGAGCGCGCTGGCAAGATATGCCGCCGTGAGCGACGCCGTGAGGCACGGCAGAATGGCGGAAAAGTGGAGGATGCCGACGCTTGCGACCTCCATGGCAAACACCGCCGCCGTGAGCGGCGAGCCGAAGAGCGCGGAGAACACGCTGCTCATGCCGCACATGACGATGAGATGTATGTCCTTTTCATCGAGCTTGAGCGCCCTGCCCAGCTTATAGCCGAGCACGCCGCCGAGCTGCAGCGCCGCGCCCTCGCGTCCGGCGGAGCCGCCGAACAGGTGCGTGATCGTCGTTCCGACGAAAATGAGCGGCGCGGTCGAGCCGGGGATGGAGGTCGGCGCATGGATGGCGAGCAGCACGCCGTTCGTGTCCGTCGGGTGCATGCCGCGCAGCCGGTAGAGCCATACGATCAGAAGACCGCCGGCCGGCAGAAAGTACAAAAGCCACGGGTATGTGCCGCGAAGCTGTGTCGCCTCACGGATGGCGTAGCAGAACGCCGTGCCGGTAAGCCCGCCGAGCGCGCCGATCACAAGGCCCGCGGCGGCCCACAAAACGAACGTGCGCATGTACCGGAGCGTCAGCTTTGCGTGGCGGCGGAGAAGGCTCTTTCCGCCCTCCGCCGTGTTCTTTTCGGAGTCCATCGTATTCTCTCTCTTTCTCTTTGGATAAACGGCACAGCGCGGCAGGTTTCCGGCCTGCCGCGCGTTTCGATTCCTTATTCGCTCCGGAGATATTTTTTCAATCCGTCAAAATCGGCACTCTCGAGCGGGAGCGGATACCCGCCCTTGATGTCCCAGAGCCGGTGCGCGTCCGAGCAGCGCAGACGGTGGATATTCTCCGGAATGCCCGCGGGCTCTTTGTCGTAGTAGAGCTCCACGGCGTCCATATCCAGATCCTCCGGCCAGCAGCCGAGAATGGAATAGAGCGAATTGGACGGCTTATCCACATGCGCGGGCCAAATCAAGCCCGAATACTGCCGCACGGCACGGCTCAGCTCGTTGACGGAAATGCGCCGCGCCATGAAAAGCAGCTCGCGTTCCTCCGTCCGGCTGCCGCGCGAGCCGATCACGGTCTGGCGTCCGAACACGTTCGGACGGTTGACAATGCCGGGGCGCAGCGTGTCGAGCCAGCGGGAGAATGCCGCGGCCTTGCCGAGATCGGGCAGAAGGCAGACGCAGTGGATCTCCTCGGAGGTCGTGACCTCAATGCCGGGGATAAAGCCGATACCGGCCTTTTCCGCTTCGGCAGCCACGGCGGGACAGTTGCGCGCGGAATTGTGATCCGTGATGGCGATCAGCTCCAGCCCCGCTTCCTTGGCGGCCTTTACGATCGCCGCCGGCGTCATGGTGTCGTCCGCACACGGGGAGAGACAGGAGTGAATGTGAAGGTCTGTAAGGATCATATCGTTACCACCAGAAGGCGGCGGAAATCCGCTCGCCGTAATATACTTGGGAAAATGCTTGGGATGCTTTATTTATCTTTATCAGAGAATACGCACATGCCCGCCTCGGCTCGGCCGGCGACGATGTCCTCGGCGAACGCCCGGCAGGAGGGGGATCCGCACGCGCCGCAGTCTATGCCGGGCAGCACCTCGGTGATGCGGCGGATCTGCTCCATCTTCTCCATGGCGACGGACACGTCTTTGTCCAGCCGGAGAGCAGAGCTTGCCGTGGGGGTCTTTTCCCAGCGCATGTCCTCACGGGGACAGTCGTTGGGAGGCAGGGGAGGGGCGAACCCCATCATCATCTGCTGAAGGCGGGCCTTTGCAATGAACGGGTTTTCCACCGCCAGCGCGCCGCCGACACAGCCGGGATAACAGGCATTGAGTTCGATGAGATCGACATTGGCGAGCTTGCCGTCCTCCAGCGCTTCCAGAATGCCGATGATATTTTCAATGCCGGAGGCGGCGAGATGGTTCGGCTCGCCCGCGGCGGACGACTGCCCGCCGGAGATCGCCCAGCTGACGCCCGCGGCGCCCGCCTGGGCAAAGCGCTCATGGTCATCGATGTCGCCCATCACGGCGGTGAGACGGGGCGCAACCTCGGCAATGGACACAACGCCGGTGATCGCCGGGTGCGCCGTGCCGAGCGCGGCCTTGGCACCCGCGCATTTGGCGGGGCAGGGGGAAATGTATACGCAGCCGATATCCTCTTCCGAAAGCCCCGTTTCCTTCACGGCAAGCCGCTTGCTCCAGCGCGCCGCGACTTCCATCGGAGAGCGGTAGTTGAGCAGATGCGGCAGCAGCGACGGGAACCGGATGCGCACGATGCGCAGGATGACCGGGCAGTCGGTCGTGATGATCGGGTGGGGGATGTTGCCGTAATTGAGTTCGTAGTGCGTCACAGCGGACATGACCTCCGCGGCGGCGGCGACCTCAAATACGCTGTCAAACCCGATGCGCAGCAGCCCCTCCAGAATGGGGGCGCGGGTGCGCACGCCGGGAAACTGCCCATAGAGCGCCTGCGCGGGGAGAGCGATCGTGTATTTGTATTTGCCGAGCGCTTCCGCGAGCGTGTCCACGCGCGCTTTCATCGCGTGGTGCGGACAGACGCGGATGCACTCGCCGCAGTCTACGCACCGCTCGCGCAGAATGGTCGCCTTGCCGTCCCGGATGCGGATCGCCTCCGTGGGGCAGCGCTGCATGCACTTGGTGCAGCCGACGCACTTTTCGTTTTCGAGATATATCGAAGCGTAGCCGATGCTCACGATGACTCCTTTCCGGCATACACCGTGATCGAAAGGGTCGTACCCTTTCCGACCTCGGTCTGTATGTCAAAATCATCGCTGTATTTTTTTATGTTGGGCAGACCCATACCGGCGCCGAAGCCGAGCGCCCGGATGTTCTGGGGCGCCGTGGACCAGCCCGCACGCATGGCGAGCTCCACATTGGGGATGCCCGGGCCGTGGTCGGTGAAAACGACCTTGACGGCGTCCGGCGTGATCGTTGCGGTCACATGACCGCCGCCGGCGTGGATGACCATGTTGATCTCCGCTTCGTACGTCGTGATGGCGACGCGGCGGATCATGGCAGGAACAAAACCAAGCTCCTTCAGCATGGATTTGATGTGCCCGGAGGCTTCTCCGGCGCGGGCAAAATCGTCGCCGGGGACATCATACTCTCGGACGAGCGGGCTCATTTTGCCCCCGTCACCCCATGCTGATGCAGAATGCCGCAGGCATCATACATCTCCAGGGGAGAGGTAAGTACGCAAACGCCGCATTTTTCCGCCAGCTCCAGGATCGAGGCCTCCGGCTCCTTGCCGCGCAGAAAAACGACGCATGCCGTATCGAGCATTTCCGCGGTGCGGATGACCTGGGGATTGAGAAGGCCGGTGAGCAGAACGTCCGGCTGTGAGCCGAGCGCGAGCACATCGCTGAGCATATCGCCGGCGTAGGCGGAGGCAATGTCCGCGTCCGCATGGGCCGCGGCGGTGCGCGCCTCGCCGGAAAGAAGGGCTGTCATTTCGTTGATTTTCATGTTTCTTGATCTCCATCTGATCGGAAGTATCCGAATCTCTCATTATATTAACAAATATCCGCCATAATTACAAGGGAATTCTCTGCGGACGTATGCCATAAAGCGGAGGAAATACTCTCCTGTTTTTCCGACAAATGAACAAAATATGAAAAAACAAAAAATTGTACTGGATTTAATTCTTTGAATGTGCTATATTATTTTGTCGGAAATACCCGGTTTTTTCGGGCTTTTTTGCGGAAATTAACTGGAAAAACATGCAAAAAATGAAATGTTATCCATCATATGAAAACGCATCGTCCGCAAGGGGATATAACGCGGATGGTACGTGGAATACACAACATTTTCCGCGGGAAATGTCTCTGAACCGGCTTTCTTCGTCCGCACGGGCCCACGGGGGTCTGTAAAGAGTTTGCAAAGAAGCGAAATATAAACAAGAGGTGGAAAGGATGTCACGGAAAAACCTGAACGGTGTACATATCCCCCATCGGAAGAACACCGCCGGGATGCAGGCGATCAAAATGCCGCCCCCGGCTACGGTGACCATTCCGATGAGCATGCACATCGGCAAGCCCGCCAACTGCATCGTTGCGGTCGGCGATCACGTCAACGTCGGTCAGATGATCGGCGAGCCGGGCGGATTTGTTTCTTCCCCGGTGTTTGCGAGCGTTTCCGGCACGGTCAAGAAGATCGTACCCATGCTGCAGTTTATGGGGGCGACCTGCCAGGCGGTCGTGATCGAGTCCGACGGGAAGATGACCGTCGCCGACACGGTCAAGGCCCCGGAGATCACCGATTACGCGAGCTTCATCAACGCCGTGCGCGACAGCGGCGTTGTCGGTCTCGGCGGCGCGACGTTCCCGACGGCGGTCAAGCTGGATGTGAAGGATACCTCCCGCATCCAGGAGATCATCATCAACGGTGCGGAATGCGAAGGCTACATCACGAGCGACCACCGCACAATGCTCGACCGTACCGACGAGGTCGTCGAGGGCTGCCGTCTGCTCGAAAAGTGGCTGGACGTCAAGAAAATCATCATCGCCATTGAGGACAACAAGCCCGACTGCATCGAAAAGATGAAGGCGGCCACGGCGAACGACGAGCACGTTGAAGTGCGCGCTCTGCCGTGCATGTACCCGCAGGGCGGCGAAAAAGTTCTCATTTACCACACGACCGGCAAGATCATGCCGGAGGGCAAGCTCCCCATCGATGTGGGCAGCGTCGTGATGAACGTGACGAGCGTCGCCACGCTCGCGCATTACTGCACGACCGGCATGCCGCTCGTGGAGAAATGCATCACCGTGGACGGTTCCGCCATCAAGGAGCCGAAGAACGTCATCGCCCCCATCGGCACGGCCTGCAAGGAAGTTATCGACTTCGCCGGCGGCTTTGGCTGCGAGCCGAGGAAGCTCGTCATGGGCGGCCCGATGATGGGCGTTGCCCAGTACGATCTCAACGCTCCCGTCGCCAAGGGCACGAGCGCCATTCTCGCGTTCAACGAGAAGGACGCCCGCCCCGTGACGCCCACGGCGTGCATCCGCTGCGGCGGCTGCATCGACCACTGCCCGATGAAGCTCATGCCTGTGGAGATCGAGCGCGCGTATGAGAAGAACGACGCCGAAGCGCTCAAGGCGCTGAAGGTCGGCCTTTGCATCGAGTGCGGCTGCTGCGCGTTCCAGTGCCCGGCTCACCGCCCGCTCGTGCAGGTGAACAAGCTCTCCAAAACGCTCGTGCGTGACTACGACAACCGCATGAAAACTCTGAAGGAGGCGGGAAAATGAACAACGGTCTTATCGTAAGCGTCTCGCCCCACTATCATGAGCAGGGCGCAACGACGCAGCGCGTCATGCGCGATGTGCTCATCGCGCTCATCCCGGCGCTCATCGCGTCCGTCATTATTTTCGGCTTCCGCTCGTTGCTGCTCGTGGCGATCTCCGCCGCCAACTGCGTGCTGCTCGAGTTCGTATGGAACAAGCTCTTCAAGAAGGAACAGACCATTGCCGATCTCTCCGCGGTCGTTACGGGCGTTCTCATCGCCTACAACGTCCCCGTGACGATGCCTATCTGGCAGCTCCTCATCGGCGACTTTATCGCCGTCATCATCGTCAAGATGCTCTTCGGCGGTCTCGGCTGCAACTTTGTGAACCCCGCGCTCGTCGGCCGTCTCGCCATGATGCTCTCCTTCACCGAGAGCATGACGGACTACCTGCATACGGTGACAACGCCGGGCATTGACCTGCTCGCCGGCGCTACGCCGCTGGCAGCCAGCGGTCTTGACATGAGCAGCTTTATGACGCTCTTCCTCGGCAACCACGGGGGCGTCCTCGGCGAGACCTGTGCTCTGGCGCTGCTCATCGGCGGTGTGTATCTCGTGGTCCGCGGCGTCATCAAGGTGACGATCCCCGTCTGCTTCATTGCGAGCACGTTTGTGTTCACGTTCCTCTTCAACGGCTTTAACGCGACGAGCGCTTTTCTGAGCCTCTTCTCCGGCGGACTCATGCTCGGCGCCATCTTCATGGCGACCGACTACGTTACCAGCCCGCTCACGACGAAGGGCCGCGTGATCTTCGCTCTCGGCTGCGGCTTCCTCACCTCCGCGATCCGCGTGTTTGCCAACTCCGCAGAGGGTGTTTCCTTCGCCGTGCTGCTGATGAACCTGCTGGTGCCCTACATCAACGAGGGCTGCCGGACGAAGCCTGTGGGAGGTGTCAAGGCATAATGGAAAAGAAAAATACGTTCTGGACGGAAATGGCGCGTCCCGTCGTTGTCCTGGTCGTCATCTGCCTTGTGGCCTCTGCGCTGCTCGGCTTTACGAACGCCAAGACCGCGCCCGTGATCGAAGAAAACATCCGCATCGAAGCGGAGAAGACCCGCAAGGAAGTGCTTCCTGCGGCTTCCGACTTCACCGAGCTCAACGTGAGCGAGGAACTGAAGGCAAACGGCGTCACCGGCATCTTTGAAGGCGACAACGGCACCGGCTATGTCGTCACCGCGGAAAAGACCGGCTACGGCGGCGCCGTCGTCGTTACCGTCGGTTTCGATACCGAGGGCAAGATCCTCAGTGTGAAGGCCAATGTCTCCACCGAAACGCAGGGCGTCGGCAGCAAGGTCGGCGAAGCATCCATGCTCGAAAAATTTGAAGGTCTCTCCGGCGATGTGAGCGCCGTTGCGCTCAAGACCGGCGCCACCTTCACGAGCGACGCCGTCCGCGAGGGCGTGCAGGCCGCCTGCGACGCCGTTGCGGCGATCCAGTAAGGGAGGGCGGAGAAAATGAAAAAAAGAATGCAGATCCTCGTTAACGGTATTTTCAAGGAAAACCCCGTTCTCGTTCTGGTGCTGGGCTGCTGCTCGGTGCTTGCGATCTCCGTTACGGTCAAGGGAAGTCTCGGCATGGGCGCGGCGCTCACGTTCGTGCTCGTCGGATCCAACGTCGTTATCTCGGCGCTGCGCAAGATCATCCCCGACAAGATCCGTATCCCGTGCTACATCGTCGTTGTCGCTACGTTCGTGACGCTCGTCGAAATGGTGGTGCACGCCTACCTTATCGATCTTTATAACGCGCTCGGCATCTTCCTTCCGCTGATCGTCGTTAACTGCATCGTTCTCGGCCGTGCCGAGATGTTCGCCAACAAGAACACCGTGCTCGACAGCCTGTTTGACGGTCTCGGCATGGGCATCGGCTACACGATGGTCCTCACTGCGATCTCCGTCATCCGCGAGCTGCTCGGCTCCGGCAGCCTGTTCGGCTATCAGATCATTCCCGAAGAGTATACCATCCGCATCATTTCCCAGACGCCGGGCGGATTCTTCATGTTCGGTCTTGCCATGGCGATGCTCGTGCTCGGCATGTCCAAGAAGGGCAAGAAGTTCGTTCCGGAAATGGGTTGCGGCGACGGCGGCTGCGCCGGCTGCGGCAGCGCGGACGGCTGCACTGAGAAAGATAAGGAGGCGAAGAACTGATGCTCAAGGAAGTACTGAAAATCATGTTCGGCATGATCTTCACGCAGAACTATGTTCTCGTGCAGTTCATCGCCATCTGCCCGTTCCTGGGTGTTTCCAAGAAGTTTGACTCCTGCATCGGCATGAGCGGCGCTGTTATCTTCGTTATGACGCTCGCGAGCGCCGTTACGCACCTCATCTATCAGTACGTCATGGTGCCGAACGGTCTGGAGTACCTCTCCACGATCATCTTCATCCTGGTCATCGCGGCGCTCGTGCAGTTCGTTGAGATCTTCCTGAAGAAGTACGTCCCGCCCCTGTACAAGTCCCTCGGTGTTTACCTCCCGCTCATCACCACCAACTGCGCGGTGCTCGCCGTGACGCTGCTGAACGTCAGCAACGGCTACACGGCCATGGGCGGCGGCCTCCTGCTCAGCTGCGTCAACGGCTTCTCCGCCGGCGTCGGCTTCGGTCTCGCGCTGATCCTCTTCTGCGGCGTCCGCAAGGCGCTTGAGTATGCCAAGCCCCCGAAGTGCTTTGAAGGTCTGCCCATCACGCTTGTGGCGGCGGCTCTCACCAGCATGACGTTCATGGGCTTTGCCGGCATGGCTGACAAGCTGTTCGGTTAAGGGAGGAAAGTGACATGTCTGGAGTTTTAAGCGCTATTGTTGTTCTGCTCATCATCGGTGCGGTGGCCGCGCTGATCCTCGTTATCGCTTCCAAGTACATGAGCGTTCCCGAGAATGAGATGTTCCCGGCGATCCGCGAATGTCTGCCCGGCGCCAACTGCGGCGCGTGCGGTTACGCCGGCTGCGATGGCTACGCCAAGGCGCTTGCCGAAGGCGAGGAAACGAAAACCAACCTCTGCGTCCCCGGCGCCGACGGCGCCGCCGCTGCGATTGCCGAAATCATGGGCGTCGAGGCGGAGGATGTTGTGGAGATGGTCGCTTACGTCAAGTGCAACGGCAACTGTGAAACGGCCAAGCACAAGTACGAGTACGCCGGCATCAACAACTGCTCGGCAGCGAATATTCTCTTCCAGGGCGAATGGGCGTGCCCCAACAGCTGCCTCGGCTACGGCGACTGTGAGAACGCCTGCCCGTCGGACGCCATCCACGTTGTGAACGGTGTGGCCAAGGTCATTCCGAGCGTGTGCACCGGCTGCGGCATCTGCACCCGCACCTGCCCGAACCATATCATCGCGCTTCGCCGCGCGATCGATTCGACCATCGTCCGCTGCAGCAATACCCAGAAGGGCGCGCAGACCCGCGTCGCCTGCTCGAAGGGCTGCATCGGCTGCATGAAGTGCGAGAAAGTCTGCCCGACCGGAGCCATCAAGGTGGTTGACAATCTCGCCCGCATCGACTACGATAAGTGCGTCGGCTGCGTCGCATGCTCGGAGAACTGCCCTGTGGGCGTTATCCAGAGAATCTGATCATCACCTGTGAAGATCCGTCCGGCTCTGCCGGACGGATTTTTTACGAAAAGGGCATCCAAAATGAAGTCTGAACGGACAAAAAAAGACCGCTTTCGCGCGGATATACTGCTCATCGCGGCGCTGCTCGTGCTCGCGCTCGGCTTTTTCCTTGTGCAGCGTTTGAGCCGGAAGGACGGCGCTCTGGCGGTTGTGTACGTGAACGGCGAACGGACGGCGGAGTACCCTCTTTCCGAGGATACGACCGTGACGCTGCATGCGCCGAACGGCGGGTATAACATTCTCGTCATATCCGGCGGCACTGCCGACGTGACGGAGGCGAGCTGTCCGGACGGCATCTGCGTCCGGGCGAAGGCTGCGCAGTATGAGGGCGATACGATCGTGTGTCTCCCGAACAAAACGGAGATCCGCATCGAGGGCGCGTCTTCCTCCGATATCGATCTGGTGAGCTGATATGAAAAAGACGAAACGGCTTGTCCTGCTTGCGATGCTGACCGCCGTGGCGATGATCCTCTCGTATGTGGAGTCGCTGCTGCCGTCGGCCGGCATTCCGGGCGTTAAAATGGGCCTGGCGAATATCGCCGTTATATTCGCGCTCTTCCGCTTCGGCTGGAAGGAGGCGGCGGCGCTTTCGCTCGTGCGCGTCGTGCTCGTAAGTTTGCTTTTCGGCAGCGTCGGGGCGATGCTCTATTCTCTTGCGGGCGCGGTACTCAGTCTCGCTGTCATGGCACTGTTGCGCCGGATCGACCGGTTTTCCACCGTGGGCGTCAGTGTCGCGGGCGGCGTTGCGCACAACGCCGGACAGATATTGATGGCCATGCTCATATTACAGACAAAGCAGCTTCTCGGCTATCTGCCGGTGCTCGCTGTCTCCGGTATCGCCGGCGGCGTACTGACGGGACTTGTCGCGGCGCTGCTGATCCGGCGTATCCCGGAATAAATTGCGAACACAGGAGAAAAACCGAAAATGAGAAATAAAACGGTTTTATCGTATATAAAGCGCCATGCGGGGGAGCTCTTCTGGTTTATAGTCCCGCCGCTCATTGCACTGATCTATTACGCCGTGAAGGGCGTCTTTATCTATCTCGGCCCGGATGCGGAGCTCTATTACAGCATCGCCGAAAACTTCTGTACGACCGGTCACTTTATCCAGACGGCCCGGGACTCCGCGCTCTTCGTTGTGCCGTTCGGCGTGCCGCTGATCTTGACCGTTCTGCGGCTGATCGGCTTCACGCTCCCCATGATCATTGCCCTGCAATATCTGATGTTCGGCACGGCGTGCATGCTGCTTTATAAAACGGAGCGTATCCTCTTCGGAAGAGGCGGATTTGCCCCGGTGTTCTATTCTCTCGCCCTCCTGCGCGCCCGGATCGATCTTTACGATATTTATCTCGAGCATTATTTCCTTCTGCTGATCATTCTTCTGCTGTATCTCTCCGTGCGGCGGGATATGCCGGTGAAGAAGCGGCTGACGTATATGAACCTTGCGGGCATGTACATGGTGGCGTGCCGCCCGGTGCTCCTGCCGGTGTATATCGCGGTGCTGATCTATTCTCTGGTGCTCCTCATCCGGCGGCAGCTTCCGGCTGGCCGGTTTGCGATATTCGTTTTGATCCCGGTGCTTCTTTTCGGCGCAAATACGCTCGTGAATTACCGGGAAACCGGGTATCCCATTGTGATGGATTCCTACAGCGGCCGGGATTTTTATGCCGCCAACAATCCCGAGGCCAGCGCAGGATATTACAGCAGCCAAATCTACGAAACGTTCGGCGAGGAATACACCGTCGTGCAGAACGACCCAAATCTTGACCGGGTGCAGAAAAACCGGCTCTTTAAGGAAATGGGCAAGAAGTGGGTCC
This sequence comes from Clostridiales bacterium UBA4706, assembly GCA_002404605.1. Taxonomy (GTDB): domain Bacteria; phylum Bacillota; class Clostridia; order Oscillospirales; family Oscillospiraceae; genus Apopatocola. Next base: position 48,058 of record DHKA01000008.1, read on the forward strand.
TGGAAAACCTGGATCTCTTCCAGTGCAACACGGCGAAGCGATTCGCGGAGGACTTTGTCTGGACCTGGCGGTATTCGCTCATTTTATGCTTCTTTGGCGCCATGCATATGATCGCGGCCTGCCCCGAATGGCGAAGGTGGGCCGCCGTTACGCTTGCAGTGAATCTCATTGTGGCTGTCATTACTGCCATGGGGCTTGTCATGGTACGGTATACCATCGTTGTCTGGCCTCTCGCGGTGCTGCACTTTTCCGCGATCGCATACCCGACGCTGGATCGGCTGAAAGAGCGCTTTTCCCGAAAAAAGAAAATCAAAGCATAAAAACGACCCGGCATCGTAAAGACGATGCCGGGTTTGCCGTATGCCGGTAAAGGTCAATACCGGTGGAATTGGAGCGGCGTTGGTCGGTATTTTGCGCCGGAAACGAGCCCGACCGCGCCGAATGTTGACATGAGCGATGAACCGCCGTAACTGAAGAACGGGAGCGTAATGCCGATAACGGGCGTGATGCCGATGCACATGCCGGTGTTGACGAGCATTTGGAAAAAGAGGCTCGCCGCTACGCCGACGCACACGAGCATGCTCATCGTGTTGTTCGAACGGAGGCCCACCATCATACAGCGGATGATGACGACGGAGAGCAGAAGCATGATAAGCACGCACGCTACCATGCCTAGCTCCTCGCCCGCCACGGCGAAAATGAAGTCGGTGTGCTTGCCGGTCAGCGCACCGGACTGCGTCTGCGTGCCGTGACCAAGACCGAGCCCCGTGGCCTGTCCGCCCATGAGAGCGTATTTGCTTCGGGTCGTCTGCCACGTGATGCCCCAGCCGTCGGGATCGATGCTGGGATCGTAGGGCGCGAGAATACGTTGACGCTGGTACTCGTCAAGGAAGTTGTTCCAGAGGAACGGGATCGCAAGCGCGATCGCCGCGCCGCCGATGAGAAACCAGTAGAGCTTGACGCCCGCCACGATCAGCATAACGGCGAAAATGGCGGCGAACACGACGGCCGAGCCAAGGTCCTCGGTGGTGACCATCAGCAGCGCGAACGTGTAGCCGAAATGGACGACAAGCTGAAGAATGGAGAGCACCGAGTTGAGGTTTTTGTACTCCTTCAGATACGATATCTGCTTGGCCATCAGCACGATAAACACGACCTTGACGATCTCCGAGGGCTGAATGCCGATGCCGAGAAAGCGCAGCCAGCCGGAGTTGCCGGTATCGCCCGAAACGCCGAACGGGATGAGCAGCAGAAGGAGGAATGTCTCAAAGCCGAGCAGGAGCTTCCAGCGGCTCGCGATGATGCTCACGTCGAGAACGGTCAGAACATAGTAGAGAAAAAGACCGAGGACAAACGCAAAGATCTGGATCGGCACGAATGTGTGCGACGGATAGGACTTTGTGGCGCTGCCGACAAGCGTGATGCCGAAGCATGTGCATATGCAGCACATCACAAGCAGGAACATATCGCCTTTTTTGAAGAAGTCCGAAGTACGGCTCCATATATATTGGATGATCGGCGCAATGCGGAGTTTTTTGAGTCTTTCCAGCACGGCGGCACCTCCTCTTGTACACATAATTTCACTCTATTCTATCACAACTTATATTTTTCTGCAACAGGCAGGAAAAGGTCTTTACTCCGGGAAAAGCTCGGTGTATAATGCCAAGTTAGAAAAGTTTGAGTATGAGACAGAGGCATACGGATCATGGAATTTATCAGCCACTCCGAAGCCGAGACCGAAGCGCTCGGCGAAAAGCTCGCGCGCACTCTGCCGGAGCGCGGTGTTGTTATCGCGATGTACGGCGAGCTGGGCGCGGGGAAAACGGCGTTCGTGCGCGGCCTTGCGCGCGGTCTGGAGGTAGACGGGGTCGTTACGAGCCCGACGTTCACCATTGTGAACGAGCTTTACGGCAAGCGGGACCTGTTCCATTTTGATATGTACCGGCTCGGCAGCGCGGACGAGCTTTTCGACATCGGCTGGGAGGATTACCTTGACCGCGGCGGCGTATGCGCCGTGGAGTGGAGCGAAAATGTCCCCGGGGCGTTTGACGGCTCGGAGATCCGCGTGAGCATCGAAAAATGCTCCGACAGCGCACGAAAGATCACGATCGAGGGGGCGAGCCTTTGCTGATACTGGGAATAGAGACCTCCGCGAAAGCCTGCTCCGCCGCGCTCTGCCGCGATGGGGAACTGCTTGCGCAGAGCTATGAGCGCACGGGCCTTACACACAGCCGCACGCTCCTGCCAATGATCGAGAATATGCTCTCCAACACCGAAACGCCGAAGAACGCCATCGACGCGATCGCTGTGGCGCAGGGGCCGGGCTCGTTCACCGGCATCCGCATCGGCATATCCACCGCCAAGGGCCTCTGCTGGGGTCTGGACATCCCGGCGGTCGGTGTGTCTACGCTGGAGGCCATGGCGCAGAGCGCCCGCTTCATGCCGGAGGGGACGATCGTCTGCCCCGCCATGGACGCGCGGCGCAGCCAGCTTTATAACGCGCTTTTTACTGTGCAGAACGGCGCACTCGTCCGCTTGACGGAGGACCGCGCCATCGCCGCTGACGCGCTCGCCCAAGAGCTCTCTGGCAGCGAGAAGAGCGTCTGGGTCCTCGGCGACGGCTGGGCCATCTGCGAAAAAGCGCTGAAAGAGTGCGGCGTTGCCTGCACCGTCGCTCCCGAGGAGCTGCGCTGGCAGACGGCATTCGGCGTGTGTCTCGCGGCGCTGAGCAAAACCCCGGCCGGAGCGGAAGATCTGCTGCCGGTATATCTTCGCCTTTCCCAGGCGGAACGCGAGCGGCAGAGCCGCATGAGCGAAGCCTGAGAATAAAAAAAGCAAACTACACTACAAAGGAGTATGAAAAATGAGTGAGCTGCACGTATTCGACCACCCGCTGATCCAGCACAAGCTGTCGATCCTCCGCGACAAGAACACGAGCGTGAAGGAATTCCGTGAACTCGTCGGCGAGATCGCCATGCTGATGTGCTATGAGGCGACCCGCGACCTTCCGCTCGAAGAGGTCGAGATCGAAACGCCCGTTGCCAAGGCAACGGTGAAGCGCCTTGCGGGCAAGAAGCTCGCCATCGTCCCCATCCTCCGTGCCGGTCTCGGCATGGTCGACGGCATGGTCGCTATGATCCCGTCCTGCAAGGTCGGCCACATCGGTCTCTATCGTGATCCGGAGACGCTCGAACCGGTCGAATATTACTGCAAGCTCCCGCCCGATATCACCGAGCGTGACGTGATCGTGGTCGATCCGATGTTCGCCACCGGCGGCAGCGCTTCTGCGGCCTGCACGTTCCTCAAGCAGCACGGCTGCCGGCACATCAAGCTCATGTGCATCATCGGCGCGCCCCCGGCGTGGGAGAAGATGCAGAAGGACCACCCGGACGTCGATGTTTACGTCGCCGCCATGGACCCGATCCTGAATGACCACGGCTATATCGTCCCCGGCCTTGGCGACGCCGGCGACCGTATTTTCGGCACGAAGTAATAAACAACAAGGCGCGTATTGGCAGCAATGCGCGCCCTTTTTAAAGGAGATCATTATGGATTACGCAAAGGAATCGCTGCGTCTGCACGAGGAGTGGAAGGGCAAGATCGAAGTGAAGGCGACCGTACCGGTCGGAACGAAGGACGATCTGTCTCTGGCGTATACGCCCGGCGTGGCGCAGCCGTGTCTGGAAATTCAGAAGGATATCGATAAGAGCTATGAGCTGACGCGCCGGTGGAATCTCTGCGCCGTGATCACGGACGGCAGCGCGGTGCTCGGTCTCGGCGACATCGGCCCCGAGGCCGGTATGCCGGTCATGGAGGGCAAGTGCGTGCTCTTCAAGTCGTTCGGCGACGTGGACGCGTTCCCGCTGTGCGTCAAGACGAAGGACGTGGACGAGTTTGTACAGACGGTGTACAACATCTCCGGCTCGTTCGGCGGCATCAATCTCGAGGATATCGCGGCGCCCCGCTGCTTTGAGATCGAGCGCAAGCTCAAGGAAAAGTGCGACATCCCCATCTTCCACGACGACCAGCACGGCACCGCGGTCATCACGCTCGCGGGGCTTACGAACGCGCTGAAGGTGGTAGGGAAGAAGAAAGAGGACGTGCGCGTCGTCGTGAACGGCGCGGGCGCTGCGGCGACGGCCATCACAAAGCTGCTGCTCTCCGCGGGCTTCCCGGACGTGACGCTCTGCGACCGCAAGGGCGCGATCTATGAGGGGCGAGAAGGACTCAACTGGATCAAGGAAGAGATGTCCCACGTGACGAACCCGCAGCACCGGCGCGGCACGCTCGCGGATGTCATTGTCGGTGCGGACGTGTTCATCGGCGTGTCGGCCCCCGGCATGCTCACGGGCGATATGGTCAAGACGATGAACCGTGATGCGATCATCTTCGCCTGCGCGAACCCGACGCCGGAGATCTTCCCGGACGAGGCGAAGGCGGCGGGCGCGGCGGTCGTATCGACGGGCCGCAGCGATTACCCGAACCAGATCAACAACGTGCTCGCGTTCCCGGGCATCTTCCGGGGAGCGTTCGATGTGCGCGCAAGCGACATCAACGAAGAGATGAAGGTGGCGGCGGCGCACGCGCTCGCCGGACTCATTTCGGAGAACGAGCTTTCCGCGGAGTACATCATCCCGCAGGCATTTGATAAGCGCGTTGGCCCGGCGGTGGCCAAGGCCGTTGCGGAAGCCGCAAGAAAATCCGGTGTCGCAAGGATCTGAACGGCATTGTGATATGAAAAAAGAACCCCATATGGGGTTCTTTTTTCATCAGCCTGTCAAAGAAGCTCGCC
>DHKA01000031.1:0-8164 GCA_002404605.1 Clostridiales bacterium UBA4706
AGATTTAAAACACGGTTTGTGTCCCATGTCCATATGCTAACAGAAAAACACGGTTTGTGAGCACCCGCTTTTCCGTCGGATTTCACGAATCGTATAGGCTTTGATTTTTCAGCGGTTTCCGGAGTTTGAATTCTTTCGAGTGACATTTTCGCCCCGGATTATGCGCACGTTTCGTGATATTAATGGGCGTAAAAATACCGCCGGAGGGTCAGCCCTCCGGCGGCACGGTGTTCGGTCATCCGGTTTTTTGCTTTTCTTATTCCTCAGCGGGAACAAGGAAGTCCTCCTTGGTGATGGTCATAAGATCGTCCTTCGTCGGTGCTTCCATAGCGGCGAGACGGTTGGCCTGGCGGGAGATGATGTCCTCAAAGCGGTTGCGCACGTCGCGGCCGTTGCCGAAATTGTCGTCGCGGTTCTTATACATATCCTCGAAAAACTCTTTCGCATATGCTTCCGCTTCCCCGGTAAGGCAATAGCCGTTCTTTTTGCAGCGCATCCGGAACATGGCCATAAGTTCTTCGCCGTTGTAGTCGGGGAAATACAGATATTTATTGAAGCGCGACTGCAATCCGGGGTTGGAGTTGATGAATTTCTCCATCGGCTCGTCGTATCCGGCGACGATCACGACGAGATCGTCGCGGTGGTCCTCCATCGCCTTGAGCAGCGTTTCGATCGCCTCGCGGCCGAAGTCGTTTTCGCCGCCGGAGGCGAGCGAGTACGCCTCGTCGATAAACAGCACGCCGCCGAGCGCCGACTGGATGACCTCTTGCGTTTTGAGCGCCGTCTGCCCGACGTAGCCCGCGACGAGTCCTGAGCGGTCCACCTCGACGAGCTGGCCCTTGCTCAATGCACCGATGGCGGCGTACAGCCCCGCCATGAGCCGTGCGACCGTCGTTTTGCCGGTGCCGGGGTTGCCTAGGAACACCATGTGCAGACTCATCGCGCTGTTCGGCAGGCCGTTTTCTTCGCGCAGCTTGCGCACTTTGATGAGATTTGTGAGATTTTTGACCTCGCGCTTGACCGTGCCGAGGCCGACAAGCTCCTCAAGCTCGGCCATCAGCTCCTCAAGGCTCGGCTTTGGGGGCTCGGCTTCCTTCTGCGCGGACGTTTCGGCGTCCGTTTTCTTCTCCCCGGCGGTGGAAACGCCCGTCTGCGCCGTGAACGGCTGCTCGCCGCTCGTCACATAGTCCGCGGCGTTGATGGGCGCTTTGGACTTCATAACGTTCGCACCGTCGCAGATGGCGGTGAGCTTATCGGAGCACTCGGTGATGTATTCGGCCTCGGCCATCGTGACCTCGTCGTCCACGGCGGCGAGATAGAGCAGTATGTTCGTGAGCATGCGCACAAAAATGCGCGAATTGGCCGTGCCGCGGCGCGCGTCCTGCTCCGTCAGATTCCAGAAGAAGAGCGGCGGCAGGAAATCGGCGCTTTTGCACACCTTCTCGGTGAGCTCCCAGAGTAGATACGCGCCGGGCTTGCGGCCCTTGGAATAGAGCTGGTTCACCGCGTCCACGTGCTGCTGGCCGAGCCGGGGGCTACCCTTCCAGAGACCGAGCGCACAGGACACCACGAATTCGTCCAGCTCCTGCGCAAGACCGCGCCCCGCGACTTTATAAAACGCCTCCGTGTTGGCGATATAGGTTTTATGCAGCTCCTCCGGGGAGCGCTTCCAGGGTGTCGGCATGGCGCTGTCTCCTTTTTCTTACCGCCCGTCCGGGCGGGAATTACGCTCTCATTATACAACAATTTTTTCATTTGTGAACGGTTTTTTAAATCTTTGCGGAACGCTTGACATTTATATATAGGCGTGGTAAATTAGCACTCGTAAGAAGAGAGTGCCAACACTCGATGGCGCCCAGTGCTAAAGCGAGGAAGTCGCCGTGGAGATCAGCCAGAGAAAAAAGAAAATACTCGCGGCTGTTGTGGATGAATACATCCGCACGGCGGAGCCGGTCGGCTCCAAGACGATCTCGCAGATCGCCGGGCTCGGGTGCAGCAGCGCCACGATCCGCAACGAGCTTTCCGAGCTCACGGCGCTCGGCTATCTGGAGCAGCCGCATACGAGCGCGGGACGCACCCCCTCGCCGCAGGGCTACCGGTTCTATGTGAACGAGCTCATGGAGCGGCAGAGAGTCTCCGTTGAGGAGGCCGAGGCGATCAACGCCCGGCTGAGCGAGAAGATGGAGCAGCTCGACAAGCTGATGAGCGGCGCCGGAAAGCTCGCCGGTCAACTCACCGGCTACCCGGCGCTCACGCTCAGCGCGCCGCGAGCCGCGACGATCAAGCGCTTCGATCTTCTCTACATTGACGCGAACACCTTCATAATCGTTGTTCTTCTCGGAGACAATACCGTTAAGAACAAGCTCGTGCATCTGCCGTTTTCGGTGGAGCAGGGGCAGATCCAGAAGCTCTCGGCGCTCTTCAACGCGGGCTTTACGAACATCCCCGAAGAGAGCATCACGCCGGTGCTCATCTCCGCCACGGAGCGCGCCGTGCGCGACACGATGGGACTCACCTCCATCATCGCCGCCTACGCCATCGAGGTTTTGAGCGAGAGCCGCGCAGGTGCGGCGTTCGTCACCGGCGAAAGCAGCCTTCTGCAGCAGCCGGAATTCCGCGATCCCGACAAGGCGCACCGCGTCATCAGCTACCTTTCCGATTCCGACCATCTCATGCATCTGCCGGGCGCGGCGGACGGCAACCCCGTCCGGGTCATCATCGGACCGGAAAACGTTGCCGATGAGCTGCGCGATTCGAGCGTCGTCATGGCAAGCTACGACGCCGGTGAAGGCCAGCGCGGACTGATCGGCGTTGTCGGGCCGCTGCGGATGGACTACAGCGCCGTGGCCGCCAAGCTCAAATACATTGCCGACGGACTCAGCCGTCTGCTCGGCGCAGGCGAAGCCCCCGCGGGCTTCGGAAAAATGATAGTTAAAGGAGACACATGGACCGATGAGCAGCAAGAATAAGGAAACCGCTCCGAAGGAAGAGCAGCCCATCGAAGAAAAGACGGTCGAAGAAGCGCCGGAGGCGATGGTCGAGGAGACGTCCGAAACGGACGCGCTCCGTGCCGAGCTGGAAAGCGCGCAGAACGACCTCGCCGCGGAAAAGGATAAAAACCTCCGGCTCCGCGCCGAATACGACAATTTCCGTAAGCGCGCCACCAGAGAGCGCGACAACATCTACGCCGACGTCAAGGCCGACACGCTCAAAAAGCTGCTGCCGATCTTTGATAATCTTGAACGCGCGCTCCGGCAGGAGACCGCGGACGAGGCCTACAAAAAGGGCGTGGAAATGACAATGACCCAATTCCTCGAAGCGCTCCAGGCGCTCGGCGTCACGCCGATCGAGGCCGTCGGTCAGAAATTTGACCCCAACGAGCACAACGCCGTCATGCACATGGAAGACCCCGACAAGGGCGAAGGCGAGATCGTGCAGGAGTTCCAGAAAGGGTTCAAAATGGGCGATCGTGTGATCCGCTTCAGCATGGTGCAGGTCGCCAACTGATCTCCCGTTTGAATATATCATCCCATAGTTAATAAAAATATTTCGTCTATACAGGAGGCAATCATTATGTCTAAAATCATCGGTATCGATCTTGGCACTACCAATAGCTGCGTCGCCGTTATGGAAGGCGGCGAGCCGAAAGTCATCCCCAACGCCGAGGGCGCGCGCACCACGCCGTCCGTCGTTGCGTTCTCCAAGACCGGCGAGCGTATGGTCGGTCAGGTCGCAAAGCGCCAGGCCATCACCAACCCCGACCGTACCATTTCCTCCATCAAGCGTGAAATGGGCACCAACTACCGCGTCAACATCGACGGCAAGAGCTACACTCCCCCCGAGATCAGCGCGATGGTGCTGCAGAAGCTCAAGACCGACGCGGAAGCCTATCTCGGCGAGACCGTGACCGAAGCGGTCATCACCGTTCCGGCGTACTTCTCCGACAGCCAGCGCCAGGCCACAAAGGACGCCGGCAAGATCGCGGGTCTCGACGTCAAGCGTATCATCAACGAGCCGACCGCGGCTGCTCTGGCCTACGGTCTCGATAAGGAATCCGAGCAGAAGATCATGGTCTACGACCTCGGCGGCGGCACGTTCGACGTGTCCGTGCTCGAGATCGGCGACGGCGTCATCGAAGTTCTGGCCACCGCGGGCGACACCCGTCTCGGCGGCGACGACTTTGATAAGTGCGTGACCGATTACCTCGTAGAAGAGTTCAAGAAGGCCGAGGGCGTTGACCTCTCCGGCGATAAGGTCGCCATGCAGCGTCTGCGCGAGGCCGCCGAAAAAGCGAAGTGCGACCTGTCCGGCGTGACGAGCACCAACGTCAACCTGCCGTATATCACCGCCGACGCGAACGGCCCGAAGCATCTCGACGTGACGCTGACCCGCGCGAAGTTCAACGAGCTGACCCATCACCTCGTTGAGCGCACAATGGCCCCGGTCCGTCAGGCGCTGAGCGACGCCGGTCTCTCCGTGAACGATCTGAGCAAGGTGCTGCTCGTCGGCGGCTCCACCCGTATCCCCGCCGTGCAGGAAGCCGTTAAGAGCTTCACCGGCAAAGAGCCCTTCAAGGGCATCAACCCCGATGAGTGCGTGGCCGTGGGCGCTGCCATTCAGGGCGGCGTGCTCGGCGGCGACGTCGAAGGCATCCTGCTGCTCGACGTGACTCCGCTGTCTCTCGGCATCGAGACGCTCGGCGGCGTCTGCACCAAGCTCATCGACCGCAACACCACCATCCCGACCCGCAAGAGCCAGGTGTTCTCCACCGCCGCGGACAACCAGACCTCCGTCGAGGTCAACGTCCTGCAGGGCGAGCGCGAGATGGCGCAGTACAACAAGAGCCTCGGCCGCTTCCATCTGGACGGCATTGCTCCGGCGCGCCGCGGCGTGCCGCAGATCGAGGTCACTTTCGATATCGACGCCAACGGCATCGTGAACGTCTCCGCAAAGGATCTCGGCACCGGTAAAGAGCAGCACATCACCATCACCGCTTCCTCCAACCTCTCCAAGGACGACATCGACAAGGCCGTCAAGGAAGCCGAACAGTTCGCCGCCGAGGATAAGAAGCGCAAGGAAGAGGTCGATGTCCGCAACGCGGGCGACCAGATGGTCTACCAGACCGAGAAGACCCTCTCCGAGATGGGCGACAAGCTCGACGCCGCCGACAAGGGCGAAGTCGAGCAGAAGCTCGCGAGCCTGAAGACCGCCCTCTCCGGCACCGACACCGAAGCCATCAAGAAGGCGACCGAAGAGCTGACCCAGGCCTTCTACAAGGTCAGCGAGAAGATGTACCAGCAGGCCAACCCGCAGGGCGCGCAGGGCAATCCGGGTGCGGGCTACACCGATCCCGGTGCGCAGCAGGGTCAGCAGGGCGGCCAGTACTACGACGCCGACTACGAAATCGTGGACGACGACAAGGACAAGAAGTAAGATCATCCCAATTTGAGTCCCAATCAACGGAATGCGGGGCGGACGGTTTTCCGGTCCGCCCGCGTTCCATGTTAAGAGGATAGCTATATGGCCGATAAACGCGATTATTATGAGGTACTTGGCATCGACAAAAGCGCCAGTACCGACGACATAAAGAAAGCCTACCGGAAAAAAGCAAAGGAATTCCACCCCGACCTGCACCCCGGCGACAAGGAGTGCGAACAGAAGTTCAAAGAGATCAACGAGGCCTACGAGGTGCTCTCCGACGCCGATAAGCGCGCGAAGTACGACCAGTACGGCTTCGCCGCGTTCGATCCGTCCAGCTTCCAGTCGAGCGCCGAGGGCTTCGGCGGTTTCGCTGACATTCTGAACGATCTCTTCGGTGGCGGCTTTGGCGGAGGGTTCGGCGGCGGCTTCGGCGGTTTCGGCGGCGCGCAGCGTTCGCCGAACGCCCCCATGCGCGGCGAGAACGTCCGCACCGAGGTCCAGGTCAGCTTTGAGGAGGCCTGCTTCGGCGTCAGCCGCGAACTGGACGTTATGAAGGTCGAGACCTGCGACAAATGCAAGGGTACCGGCTGCGCCGAGGGCACGACTCCCGAGATCTGCCCCGACTGCAAGGGTCGCGGCAGCGTGACGCGTACCGCGCGCACGCCCTTCGGCATGATGCAGACGCAGGAGCCATGCTCCCGCTGCGGCGGTACGGGCAAGATCATCCATCAGCCCTGCCCGACCTGCAAGGGCAAGGGCAAGGTGCGCCGCTCGCGCCGCATCAAGGTGGACATCCCCGCCGGCATCGACGACGGGCAGACCATCTCTCTGCGCGGGCTCGGCAACGCCGGACGCAACGGCGGACCGGCAGGCGATCTGCTCGTAACGGTGAGCGTGCGCAGCCATCCGCAGTTTGAGCGCGAGGGCACGTCCATTCTCTATGAGCTGCCCGTGTCCATCGTGCAGGCGTCGCTCGGCGCGGAGGTCGAGGTGCCGACGATCGACGGCAAGGTGAAATACACCGTGCCCGAGGGCACGCAGTCCGGAACGGTGTTCCGTCTGCGCGGCAAGGGCGTACCGTATCTCCACGGCGGCGGCCGCGGCGATCAGTTCGTCACGGTGCGCGTCGTTACGCCGAAGAATCTGACGGTCGAGCAGAAGGATCTTCTCCGCAAGCTCGGCGACAGTCTCGGCGATACCGGCGTCACGCCGAAGAAGAAAAGCATCTTCGGCGGAAAATAAATACCGCTTCACCAACATCCGCCGCACGGTTTCTCCGCGCGGCGGATGTTTCTTTTCCCCCGGCGATGCTTGCCCCGATGTGGTTTCGATGGTATAATATCTGTGCTGGGGCGTCTGGCACACCCTACGTTACGAATACAAACAGCGAGGCAGAGCGAATGAAATACGATTTTACCTCCATCATGGACCGCCGCGGCAAGGATGCTCTGGCGATCGACGGCGTCGGTCACGGCCACGCGCCGGGCGCGCCCCGCGAGGGCTTTGACGTCATCCCCATGTGGGTCGCGGATATGAATTTCCCCACCGTTCCGACCGTTCCGGCGGCGATCATCGAGCGCGCCAAGCACCCGGCCTACGGGTATTTTATGCCCTCGGAAGCATACATCAACGCCATCCTCCGCTGGCAGGAGCAGCGCCACGGCGTGACCGGCTTAAAGCGTGAGAACATCGGCTACGAAAACGGCGTGCTGGGCGGCGTTGTCAGCGCGCTGAACGTGTTTTGCTCGAAGGGCGGCAATGTTCTTCTCCACTCCCCCACCTACATCGGCTTCACCGGCGCGCTGGGCAACAACGGCTACAACATGATCCTCTCGCCGCTCGTAAAGGACGAAAACGGCGTCTGGCGCATGGATTTTGAGGATATGGAACGCCGGATCGTAGAGAACAAGATCCACGCCGCCGTGTTCTGCTCGCCGCACAACCCGACGGGCCGCGTGTGGGAGCGCTGGGAGGTCGAGCGGTTCACGGAGCTGTGCGCGAAGCACGACGTGTTCATCGTCTCCGACGAGATCTGGTCGGACATCGTCCGGCCCGGCGTCGTCCACACGCCGACCCAGTCCGTGAGCGAGGACGCGATGAACCGCACGCTCGCGCTCTACGCGCCGAGCAAGACGTTCAATCTGGCGGGTCTTGTCGGCTCGTACCACATCGCCTACAGCCCGTGGATGCGCGACCGTATGGAGAAAGAATGCTCGCTCTCCCACTACGACAGCATGAACGTGCTTTCCATGCATGCGCTCGCCGCCGCCTATTCCCCGGAGGGCAGCGAGTGGACGAACGAGCTGTGCGCCGTGATCGCGGGCAACATCGATTTCGCCTGCGACTATATCAAAGCGCGGTTCGACGGCGTGGAGGTCACGAAGCCGGAGGGTACGTACATGCTCTTTGTAGACTGCACAAAATGGTGCGAAGCGCGCGGAAAAACCATTGAAGAGGTGGAAAGGGCGTGCTGGGACGTCGGCGTCGCGGTGCAGGACGGGCAGCAGTTCCACGGTCCCTGTCACATCCGCATGAATCTCGCGCTTCCTCTCTCCCGTGTGCAGGAGGCCTTCGACCGGCTGGACAAATACGTTTTCAACGCATAAGAGTATATAGGAAAAGAGCCGATGGCGTTTTGCCATCGGCTCTTTTTCAGGAAAGCCTCGCAGAGTTTGCGCCCGCAGGCGCAAATAAAGTTCAAAACATTTTTGCCGGCGGCATGTACGTCGGCAAAAATACTTCT